>REDD01000271.1 GCA_007693725.1 Phycisphaeraceae bacterium | reverse complement strand
AGAGCACGGCACTGAAAATGCCGGTGTCCCCGGTTCAAGTCCGGGACTGCCCATTCACCCACCCCCAACCCGCCGAGCCCCCCCTCGGCGGGTACCCCAACGCCAGACGCCCGGTCTCCGGACCGGGCGTCGGCGCTTTTGGACCGTCCGATTTCCTCCCGTGCCCCCCGATCGGGGCCGGGCGCGCCTCAGCGCACCCGTTCGAGCGATGGAATCCGCGCGTGCGGGTCGTGCCGGATCACCCAGACCCCCGCGGACACGGGGTCCAGCATGACGCTCGCTTCCCTCGGCACCGGCAGGAATTCCGCGGCGTCGAACGAAGCGTCCGACTTGTTCACCGCCACACGCACCGTCAGGTCGTTCAGGATGCGATCGAAGATGAAGACATCCGGGTGGCCCGAGCGATGGTGGCGCGTCCGTCCGTAGCGGAGCACGGGCCCGACCTGCTCATCGTGACGCAGGTTCAGCCAGCGCGCGTACTGCTCGCGGAGTTCCATGTCCGCGCGGTCGTCGGGGTTGCGGTTCGGCGGCGTATCCGGCCACGGATACGGCTTGCGGTTGGTCGGGTCGTCCGCGCCCCACATACCGACCTCATCGCCGTAGTACACCATCGGCGCCCCCTCGTAGGTGGCCTGAATGGCGACCCCCAGCAGCGAGAGTTGGTAGATCTCATCCGGCGGACGCGTGTCTTTATAATCGTCGCCGTCCTGGATCCGATTGCCCGCGTCGTATTCGCGTCCCGGGTTGTACAGCATCGACACATACCGATCCGTGTCGTGCGAGGCGAAGAGATTCTGGTGGATCAGGTTCGTCTGCGGCGCCTCGTCGAACGCCTCCGCGAGCGCATCAATCAACTCGTCGGAGGTCATCCCCGGTCGCACCGCGAGCCATTCCGTGACCGGGCGGGCGAAGGGGTAGTGCATCTGCGTGTCGAAGTGCTGTCCCTGCATCCAGCGGTTCGCATCGTGCCAGATCTCCGCGATGATGATCGCATCCGGATTGATCGACTTCACCAGTTCGCGCCACTCCACCCAGAACGGCTCGCCGATGTCCAGCGGCACATCCAGCCGCCAGCCGTCGATGCCGTCCGATGGATCGCCGTCGCCGTTGGGGTCCATCCAGCGCCGCGTGATCGCGAACATGTGCTCCTTCACCGGATCGATCAGATTCCGATCCGGCGTCTGGCTGAACTTCGGCAGCCAACCCGAAGGACCATCCCACGCGACCCACGAGGCCAGATTCCCCTCCTCGTCGAACCGCACGAAGAACCAGTCCGCGTACTCCGAATCGGCGCCGTTCTTCACGACATCCTGAAACGCCCAGTGCGCCCGACCGGTGTGGTTCCACACGCCGTCGATCACCACCCGGATCCCGCGCTTCCTGGCCTCGGGGAGAAAGACATCGACGAAGTACCGGTCCGCCTCCGTCCACTCCCAGGTCGTCTCGTCCAGCGGATCCGAGTCCAGCGAGGGATACGGATACTCGGCGGGGATCCGCCCCGCCTCGGGCGGCATGCCGAAACTGAAATCGATGTGACGGAAGTCCGTCGCATCGTACTTGTGCATCGACTCGCCCTCGAACACCGGATTCAGATACAGGGCGGTGATGCCGAGCTCCTGGAGTTCGTCCAGCTTCTCGACAATGCCCTGAAGATCTCCGCCGTAACGACGATCCCACACGACATGGAACAGATCCCCTCCGGTCCGCTCATCAAGCGGCTCACCCTCCGGGAGGTCGTACCGCTCGCGGTGCGCTGCGTACTCCTCCTCGGTGATGTCGTACCAGTCCGCATCCCAGGGCATGAAATAGATGCTGTCCCGATGCGGATCGTTGAGCGGATTCCCGTTCCGGAAGCGCTCGGGGAAGATCTGATACCACACGGCCCCCATCGCCCAATCCGGAATCTGCAACGGATCCGGGCGCAGGCGTGCGCGGTAGTCGCGCGAGATGAACTCCTCCGGCCCCGACGCCATCGCGAACGCGTACACGATGTCGGTCTGGCCGGTCTTGATCCGCGCGGTCCAGCGATCGAACCCAGCGCCGTCCGTCGTACGCTCCATCGGAGCCCAGCCGCGTTCGCGCGGGAGCGCTCCGGCGCGCTGGAACTGCACCCACACGCCATCGACATCCCCCGGCAGCGTCGCCACCGCGATCTCCGCGAGCCCCAGACCGCTCGAAATCGTCAGGACATCCGATTGCAGCATCGGCGTGTGCCGGATCGCATCCGTGTTGATGTGCCCCCTCCGCACCGACGGGAACTCCTCAGCGGTCGGACCGACCACGACCATGCTCCGCTGCTCGCCCGCGCTGCGCCCGGATGGATCCCCGACGCGCCGCTCGCCATCGAGAATGAACTGATACTCGTGCGCCCCATCCGGCAGATCCAGCGCTGTATGGAAAGTCCGGTCCGCGCGCGAGCGCATCTCGATCGCCCCCGTCGTCCCCGCGCCCATCCACGCGTTGAAACTCCCCGCGAGATGCACCGTCTCCGGCGCGGGCGCATCCGTCGACGGCCGATACACGAACTCGACCCAGTGCCCGCGATGCAGACACGGCACCTCGCGCGGGTCGCGGTTCATCACCACGCCGCCCGCGTGCACCTGCATCGCGTACCGACCCTCCGGCAGACGACCGCCCTCGGCCCGGAACGCCTCAGCGCCGTCGTGCATCGTGATGACGATCTCGCGCAGATTCGTGTTGCGATCCACTTCGACGAAGGCCATGTGCGTATCGCGCCCGAAGTACTCCAGGTCGCCCTCCGCCTCGAAGTCCGAGGTGCGCAGCACGAACGAGTACAGCGGGTACGACTCCAGAGGCAGCCGCTTCGAGGCCGCCCCGCCGCGCTCCCCCTCGATCTCGATCTTGACGGTGAACGCCCCCGTCTCCGAGGGCACGATGCTGTACAGCAGCGGTCCGTGCGTCTCGACCGCGATCGGCTGCTCCGGACTGCTGATGCTGATCGCCGCATCCGGATCCGGCAGCAGCGAATCCGTCAGATCCAGTGTGAACGGTCGTCCCGGCTGCGCTGTGCCGAAGGTCCGCGCCACCAGCAGCGGTTCCTCCACCTCCGCGACATCCATCGACCAGCGCCGATTCCGCGTGTCCAGCACGATGCGGTAATTCGCAGGCCCCCGCACCGTCAGCCGGATGTCATCCCCGGGCATCTCCAGCGTGTTGTCCGCGCCGACGCCGAAGTGCCCCTCCGCCCAGTTGCCGTTGCGCACGAACTTGAAGTCGAACGATCCCCGATTGATCGGCCGCTCGATCACGAACACGCCGTCCTCGCCCGGCACGGGGCTCATCGTCCACGCCGGGTCATTCGCGTTCCAGCCGTTGAAGGTGCCGGCGAGCCGCCACACATTTTCCGCCTGCGCGCTGGCCTGACGCACCCCCACAAGCACCAAGCACAACGAAAGCGCAAGAGCAATCCGCCGGGTCCATCGCTGCATCATCGTGTCGAGTCTCCGATTCAGGGAAAAAGAGTCGTGATCCATGCCGGAGAAGTTCGCTCCGGTCCGAGAAATTTCAATTCGTGTCTGTGGATACAGCCCGGACACCGTTCGCGATGCCCCGGGGCGTCACATATTCCGATTCAGGCGCTGACGATCGACGCTGCCTCGCAGCACGAGCCGCGGGTCACCATCGAGACCGGCGTCCGCTCGTGGTAGGGCTTCGAGTCCGCGTCGATCTTCCCCTCGATCATGTCCAGGAGCGCACGGCACGAAGTCGCACCGACCTCGAAGAAGTTCAGCCGGATCGTCGAAAGCGGCGGCTCGGTCAGCGCCGCGTTCGGGATGTCATCGCATCCGATGACCGCGACATCCACGCCCGGCTGACGCCCGTGCGCCCGCAGCGACTGGTACGCGCCGATGGCCATCTTGTCGTTCGAGGCGAAGATCGCCGTCAGCCCCGGATCACGCGCCAGCAGTTCATCGCACGCCAGCTTGCCGATGTCCACGAGGAATTTGCCCTCGACGATCATGCTCGACCCGAGACGCACGCCCCGCTCGGCCAGACGCCCGACGAACGCCTCGGTCAGTTCGCGGCTCGTCTCGACGAGGTCGCTCGGGCCGCAGATGTGCCCGATCCGCCGATGCCCCAGATCCACCAGCCGGTCCGCCGCCAGCCGCCCCGCCTGCGGATAGTCGCACGCCACCCAGTTCAGGGCCCACTGCTTGAAGTGGTTGTTCACGATCATCACCGGGCGGTCCGAGCCGTCCAGATCCTTCAGCCACCGATGCTCCGCCGTCGCCCCGATGAAGAAGATCCCGTCCACGGAGCAGTCATCGAGAAGGGTGATGTACTCCTTCCGCCGGACATACTCCCGGCGCGCGACCTCGAGCAGGATCCGGTACCCGCGCGTCGCAGCCGCCTCGTAGATGCCCGAGATGATCTCCCCGAAGTACACATCCGCAAAGGCGTTCTGGAGCGCCGGAACCAGCACCGCGAGCGTGTTCGCACGCCGGTTCGGGAGACCCCGCGCGAGGCGTGACGGCGTGTAGGCCAGCCGCTCCATCGCCTGCAACACGCGCTGACGCGTCGGATCGGAGATGCGCTGATCGTTCTTGTTGAGGATCAGCGAAACGGTGGTCAGGGAAACCCCCGATTCACGGGCCACATCACGAATGCTGGCGCGGGACTTTGCCATGTTCAGTGGGCTCCGTCATGCCGGATACAGAGAACTCCCGGACGATTCGGGCATTGGCGGTCCGGGGGCGGTCCGGGGGCGGTCCGGGGGGTGTCAGGGTCACCGACAAGTGACCCGTTTTAGTAAAACAGTTTACCAGCGATCCGGGGCTCGGCCAGTCCCGGTCCCCGCCCACTCCCCAATTGTGCAAATCGTGCCCACAACACGCTTTCCGGACGGAACCGCGGGCCGCCGCGGGCGGATGGATTATCGTGCATCGGGTCTCGAAAATCGGTTGCATCCCGCCCAAGACCCGATAGAATCTGCGTAGTAAAACATTTTACCTCCGGGACCGCAGGCCCCGGGAAGGCACAAAGAGCCAAGGCGGGCGAGGACCGCTCGCCCCAGCGACTGCGAGGTGAGCTATGACACGGATCCTCAAACACAACCGCCCGAGAGCAGCCCAGCGGAAGGGCTTTACCCTCGTCGAGCTGCTGGTCGTCATCGCGGTCATCGCACTGCTCATCGGCGTGCTCCTGCCCGCCCTCGGCTCGGCCCGCAACGCAGCACAGAAGGCCGGATCGCAGAACAACCTGCGACAGCTCTTCATCTTCATGCGCTACTACGCTTCTGATTACAAGGATTTCTTCCCGATTGTTCCTGCGACTTTCAACACCAACTTGGAGAATAGGAACATTCCTCCAGTTGAACTCTTCGCGGCTCAGGGACGCTACGGCGGACTTGCTGGCTTCTTCAACCTCGAACAAACGCCCGTCGATGCCGACGGCAATCTTGTTCCGCAGCCGCCCGGCATCTTCCGCTACGGCAACGATTCACGCCGCAACCGCATGATGCGCTGGAATCCCGCATTAGGTCCGAACGGGCGTTGGGAACAGCCGAACCCCAATGCGCCTGCCGTCGAGCCGATCATGGCTCGCTACATGGAATCGACGGGTGATTACCAGGTACTCCAGTCGCCTGCAGACCGAGAAGATGGAACCGCAGAAACAGCGCCGTTTTTCCCCATCATGCAACCGACCCGGATTAGAGATCGCAGAGACATCATCTGGTACAACATCTCCTACATGTACATCGCCGGACTGAAGACGGACCTGGGCGCTCGTCTTGGTATTCTGGGCGATGAGACGAATCAGATTGATCTTGGAAATACACAGGGATTGCCCGTTCCCGCAATTCAGAATGCACGAGGAACTCTGCGTGTCGGCTACCCAAATCTCCCAGACCGCGGCTACCAGCGCGAGGACAACCACGGCGAGGAAGGCGGCAACTGGGCGTACACCGACGGTTCGGTGGAATTCCTCCGCCAGACCCGCGACAACGCATCCATCCCGGTCGACGGCAGAACACAATTCATCCAGTATCGCGGCATCAACATCCACAACGACATCTTCAACGAGATCGCCCAGGTCACCATTCAGAAGGGGACGGGGGGCGGCGTTTGGGATCCGCAAAATCTGACCGCTGTGATTCAGACGGTCGACTGATCGTTCCCATCTCTGATCATCCAATGACAGATCCCTCGACCGGAGCCAACACGGCTCCGGTTTTTCTTTGGTGCATGGGTGCGACGACGCACCACTGCGGTCCAATCGTCGCACGCCCGTCGCTCGTGTCCCTCTCCGTGTAACAGTCCGCATCGCACGAAAAAGGCGGGCCGATCGGCCCGCCTTGTGTGCAATACTCACTGCAACGATCGGTCAGTTTGAGCAGCCGAAGTCTCCGGCCAGGATGATGAAGTCGTCGAGGTTGACCGCTCCATCCCCGTTGAGGTCTCCCTGCTGGAAGGTGGCGCCGGAGGTCATCCCGAAGTTGCCCGCCAGGATGATGAAGTCGTCAAGGTTCGTCACGCCGTCGCCGTTGATATCGCCGGGGCAGGCCGGCGGCGGCAGGAAGTCCGACAGGTCGATGATCAGGTACTCATCGGCCTCGATGTTGCCGTTGGGCGTCACCGCCGCGGGCACCTGAGCGACGAGGGCTCCGGCGTTGGGCGTCTGGTACGCACCGACCGCGACCGCGATCTGCTGCGGGATCGCGCCGTACTGCCCGACGAGATCGATCGTGCCCTCCAGCACGCCGGAGACTGATGCAGCGTGCTGGGTCGGCCCCGTGGCGTCGAACCAGCCGGACCAGTTGTTGTCGACCTCGTTGGCGAGGAAGGCATCCCACGCCGCGATCTGACCGGCCTTGGCCCAGTTCGCGGGCTGCATCGCGCCGGGGGTCAGCGCGACATAGATGAAGTGGTCGTTACCGTTGCGTGCCGACTCCGTCGCGAGGTAGAGGATGCCGTCGCGGAGGTCTGCCCAGAGGTTCAGGCCGTTGGCCGAGGCCATCAGTTGCACGCCTGCATCGAGCACGCCGTCCATCTCGAATTCCGGCAACGCGTTCGGATCGGGCACCACGCTGAAGTGCCAGTCCGCGCCGTTGTTGTTGTCCCAGATGCCCGCGCCGTTGTTGAAGACCATGCTGATCTGGCTCGCGTTCGCGTTGACCGGCACGCTGATGGTCCAGACCTCCTCGATCGCGTCGTAGGTCATCGCGGGGTCGGGTGAGATGATGCTGCCCCAGTTGTTGAAGCCGTAGTGCAGGTACACCTGCGATGCCGAGGCGAGCGGCCCTCCCGCGGCGTCGTAGGTGATCGTTGCGCTCTGCCCGCCGATGGCGGGATTCGGATCGATAGTCACGCTTGAGGGGCCGGTGCCGCCCCCGGGGGTGCCATCGCCGACCCAGACATGCTGAATCGGCGAGCGCGAGATGTTGCCGTGCGTGTCGACCGCCTCGACATAGTAATCCAGCAGCACGCTCTCCTCGCCGGTGATCATCGCTCCATAGCGCAGCGCCCGCCGTGTTGCGGGGATGACGGCACCCGGTGGCACCGGTGGATTCGTCGCGGTCATCGGGATCGACTGCCACGGGCCGACGCCCGGCCCGCCCGCGTAGGTCTCGTTCTGGGTGTCGTTCAGCGGACGCACGCCGTCGAGATCGACGCGGTACTTCAGCGTCACCGACTGCACTCCCGAGAAGTCGTCGACGAAGGTCCACACCTCGAAGTCCGAGGGCTCCGGCTGCGGCCCCCACATCATCTCACCGGGGTTGTAGGGGGTGCGCTGCGGCAGGAAGATCGTCGGCCCCACCTCGTCCGGCTGCCCGGCGAGGAACGGCTCGGTCACCGCCACCGCGTTGTTGCACGCACGCGTCGCGTTCGAGTCCCACACCTCCGTGCCGTCCCAGTACCAGTAGTCCGAGTGCTGCGCGGTGAGCAGCCAGTGCCACGCCTGCTCCGTCGCGGTGCCGACGCCGTTGATGATGTTGTCGAGGTTGACCGCCGGGGCGAGCGACTCGGCATGGAAGACGCGGTTCTTCGCGGCGGTGATGACCGCCCACGAGTTCTGGTCCGGGCTCCAGCCGGTGCCATCCGCAGGGCCGAGCCACTTGCGGAACTCCGGATCGCCCGCATCCGCGCCCGCCCACGAGCCCGAGGCGACATGGATGACCGCATCGCTCGGCACGGGGAAGCGGTCGAGATAGTCCTGGATCTGCGTGACCTCGTAGTCCGGGTCGGTCGAGACCCAGTTGACCATGTTCTGGAAGTTGTGGTTGTAGTAGCCCTCGGTGCCGCCGCCGAAGTTGTCGCCGTCGTGGTGCAGCACGACGATCATCGGTCGGTCGGGATCGGTGTTGTATTGCAGGTACGCATCCATCACCTGGTCGTAGAGGAACGCGCCGTAGCCGCCGCGACCGTCCTCGTTGCCCTCGTAGCGTGCGGCGGGCACGACGGTGATCGTCGTGACATCCCCTGTTTCGGGATCGACATGGCGGGCCTTGTGCGGCTGATACCCGAAGGGGGCGGAAACCGGTGTCGGCGCCCAGAGGTTCTGGAGTTGGATCCACGCGCCGCCGTTCGCCGCCGGATCGGGGTTCCGCTGGTCCGCCTTATTCGGGGGGTAGATGCCCGAGGCGTTGTTGTGCGGGTAGTTCACGCACGCGCGGTCGAAGTGGATGTTGTCCACCAGCACCCACTCGTACCCCTCCGCGACCAGCGCCGGGATCAGCCGCGTCGAGAACGCCGTCTCCGGCGGGAAGAGTCCCTTCGAGTGCTCGTAGGACGGTCCCCAGGTCTGCTCGTTGATGTGGCGCTGCAGGCGCAGGTGCATCCGCATGTCCTGCTCGTCCAGCAGGGGCAGCAGGGGGTGGTAATAGCCGAAACCGATGATGTCGAGGCGCGTGTTCCCCAGCGCCGTCTTCTGCGCCTGCGCCGTGCGCCATGGACCCTTCCAGTTGTTCCACATCCCGCCGTTGACACCCGCGTTTTCCAGCACATTCAGATTCTGGATGAGGGAGCCGGAGAACGAGACATGGGCCCCGAAGTGGGGCATCGAGAGCCCCTTGTTCACCGCACCGGCGGGCCAGGTGGTGTACGGCCCGAACCGCTGGTTGTGCACATCCACGATCGAAAAGGAGTAATGGCCCGCGGCATCGGTCTGGATGACATTCTCGCCCGGGAAGTAGATCGGCTGGTGCATGTGCCAGAGGAAGCCGATGCGGATGGGCACGGTCTGGGCGTGGATGGCCGGGGTCATGGCGGCCCCCGCGAGCAAGGCGAGCATGGCCGGTTTGGTGAAGCGTTTTACCTGCTCTGGATATCGTCTCATGGGTGGGGCACTCCGCCGGCTGCTGACCGGGACAAACAATGGGGGGGCTCGCCGCTTGGCGACCAATCTTCAACATACCCCGGTGACGCGCAAAGTGTCGGATTTTGCTCGTTTGCTGCCCGGAATTGGGTGCGGGGGCGGAAGAATTTCCCGGCTCATTGAGAGGAGGTTTGTTGAGACTGAGTCGCTATGGCCCGCTAGCATCCGCACCCATGGCGAGCGACACGGAGTCACGACAGTTCATGCCGGATGCCCAGATCGAGCACGACCCCACCATCGGACACGATGAGGTCCTCGCCGAGGTCGTCAGTGAGGAGGCCATTGAGGCCCCGCCGACCGAGGGCACTGCGGCGTGGCTCCAGTACGCGAAGGAACTCGGCCCGGGCGTCTTTGCCCTTGTGTTCATTTCGCTGTCGCTGCCCGGCATTCTGGGAACCTGGGTGCTCGCGCAGAGTGCGTTTTTCCCCGAGACGGTTCGCCCCTGGATCGAGGCCAACGCCGGCATCGCCCCGTACCTCGTGTTCCTCGGGATCGGGATCGCCACCGGGAGCGCGATCATGCCGACCTACGCTCTGGCCTTCGCCTGCGGCGTCTTCTTCGGGTTCGCGGTCGGCGGGCCCATCGCGTGGGGCGGGGTCGTTCTCGGGTCCATGGTCGGGTACGGCTGGGGCGCGCTGCTGGCCCGCAAGCGGGTGATGCATGTCATCGAGGCCCACGAGCGGGCGAAGATCGTCCGCGCGGCCTTGCTCGACCGGGCGTGGTGGAGCGAGCTGATGGTCATCACGCTGCTGCGGTTTCCCCCGAATTCCCCCTTCGCTCTGACCAATCTCGTGATGTCCTCCACGCGGGTGAACATCGGGGCGTACATCGTGGGGACGGCGTTGGGCATCATGCCCCGGACGCTCTTCGCGGTGTGGGTGGGCTCGCAGGTGGGCGACATCACGCAGGCCCAGACGGCCGGGGGGTTCAAGCGGGCTGCCATCGGGCTGGCCATCGGCGTTGTCGTCTTCATCATCCTGTACAAGGTGTGCAGCAAGTGGGCGAAGGATGCTCTGGCCCGCGAACTGGGCAAGGAATCCTGACAGAACACAAACATCAAGGCCGCCTGTGGGGCTTTGGAACAGTCTGCTGCCGACAGGTGTTCGATCGGTAGACTTTTGAAAGATGGTTTCCTCGTGCGGGCCGCTTCCGCACCGACACACGAATTCCCGAGGAGTTGATTCATGATGCTTCGCACGCTCGCTTTTTCCGCCCTGACGGTGGCGATGGTTTCGCCCGCGCTCGCGCAGATGACCCCGACCCGGCCCACACCGACACTCTCGATCGGCGACAAGGCCCCTGAGTTGAAGGATGTCGAGTGGCTCCGCGGCGAGCCGATCAGCGGCTGGCAGGAGGGCCAGGTGTACGTGCTGGACTTCTGGGCGACCTGGTGCGGTCCGTGCATCGCGGCGATGCCGCATGTGCAGAAGCTGCACGAGGAGTACGAGGACAAGGGCGTTCACTTCATCGGCGTGTCGATCTGGCCGCGTCCGAATCAGACCGCCACGGCTGAGTGGCTCGCGACCCGGGGTGAGCAGTACACCTATCGCTTCGCGGAGGACAACGATGCGGGCCTCAATGCCAACGCCTTCATGCGTGCATCGGGTCAGGGCGGCATCCCGACGGTGATGATCATCGATCAGTCGGGCAAGCTCGCGTGGATCGGTCATCCGATGGCCGACATGGACGAGTCGCTCGCGAAGATCGTCGCGGGCGAGTGGGACGCCGAGGCGTATGCAAAGGAAAAGGCCGAGCGCGAAGCTCGCCAGCGGGAACTGATGGCGAAGTCGCGCCCGATCATGGAGCGGCTCCAGACAGCGTTCTACGCGGAGGACTGGAGCGGCATGGCGAAAGCCATCGACGAGCTCCTCGAACTCGATTCGGAGATGTTCGCTCAGTATTCGCTGCACAAGTACATGGCGCTCATCAAAGGCGACGACACCCGGGGCGCGGCCGAGTGGGGCAACAAGGTGCTGACTCAGCTCTATCCCGACAACACGCAACTGCTCAACTGGTTCGCATGGGCCATCGTCGATCCCGAGACCGAGCTGAAGCCGGAGCAGCGCGACCATCGCCTCGCGGTGCGTTTCGCCGAGCGTGCGAACGCCCTCGCGGAGGGCAAGGATGCCGATGTGCTCGATACGCTGGCCATGGCGCACTACTCCGCCGGGAACCGTGACAAGGCGATCGAGTTGCAGAAGAAGGCGGTCGCACTGGCGACGGATCCGGGCATGAAGGAGATGTTCCAGTCGCGTCTGGTGCGTTACGAGTCCGGAGAGAGTCCCGAGTAATTCGGGCGTCAACCGATTTCGAACGATCAACGGCTCGCCCCATCGGCGGGCCGTTTTTCATTGTGCCGCGAACTCGATGCGCTCGATCGAGCGATGCACCGTGCCGGAGGGATGCAGCGTCGAGGCCATGAGGTGCGTTTCGGAGATGCGCATCGTCGGCAGCTCGATCGGCTCGTTCAATCGGATGCCGGGGGTGGGGGCGTTGAACCGCGTGAGCGTGAAGTGCGGGCGGAATCGGTCGTTGCTCCGGGCGCGGGTTCTGTGGGCCAATCGGCGGACCAGGCGCGAGCGAAACTCCAGCAGTGGGGCAGGGGCATCCGTTTCGAGGGCGATGAGGCGTGCCGGTCCGCGCTCGGGCAGGGTGATGAGTCGCTGGGGCGTGAGCGTGAACGCGGGCAGCCCCGACGCGGAGCGATGCGCGGACTCGGTGATCTCGCCGAGGTGGCGTGCATCGACAGCCCCGATGAAGAGCACGGTCAGGTGTATCTGCTCATGCGGCGTTGGTCGATGCTCCGGGAGGGGGAGGGCGTGCAGCGCCGCCGCGCTCCGCTCGGCGACCTCGGCCTCGGGGTACACCGCGACGAACAGGCGCAATCGTTCGGAGCGACTCATTTCGGCAGGATATCCCCGCGCCCGTCGAAGCGGCTACAGTGGCCGAGGATTCGCCCCCCGCCACGCTGGAGGAAGCATGTTTCACCGCTCTGTGCGTTTGCTGTTGGTTGCCTTCGTCTTCGGACTGCTCGTTGTCCCGATCACGGCGGACGATCACACCCGCACGGATCTTCTGGCGACCGGTGATCCGTACGACGCCATCCGCTTCGACGACCGCGACCCCGGCGTTCCGACGCCCCGCAACATCCTCGGGCACGACATCGGCGAGCGTTTCACGCGCCACGCCGAGATGATCGGGTACCTCCGCGTGCTGGCCGATGCGAGCGACCGCGTACACATGCATCAGTACGGCCGGTCGGTGCAGGGGCGTCCGCTCGTCACGCTCACGATCACCAGCCCCGAGAATCACGCTCGCCTGCCTCGCATCCTCGAGCGCAACGCCGAACTCACCACCGGCGAGCGGAACGCCGCCGATCGTGCCCGCTCGCTCGCCCGGGATAGTCAGCCCGCTCTGGTGTGGTTCTCCTTCGGGGTCCACGGCAACGAGGGCTCCAACATGGAGACCGCGATCCAGCTCGCGTACATCCTCGCCGCGGCACGGGGCGAGCGCATCGATGGACTCCTGCGCGATCTGGTCCTCGTCATCGACCCATCGCTCAACCCCGACGGCCAGATGCGCTATGTCACATGGTTCCAGAACATCATGGGGTCCGAGCCGAACGCACACCGCTGGGCGGCGGAGCGCAGCGAGCCGTGGCCCGGCGGGCGGAGCAACCACTATCTCTTCGACCTCAACCGCGACTGGTCCTGGCTCGTGCAGCCGGAATCGCTCGCGCGTCTCCGCCACTACCGCGCGTATCGCCCGCAGGTGCATGTGGATTTCCACGAGCAGGGCGCGGATTCGCCGCACTTCTTCGGCGAGGGGGACACGCCCTACAACCTGAACATCCCGATCTCGACGCGCGAATGGCTCGCCAAGTACACCGAGGACCTCTCGCGGGCGTTCGACGAATTCGGCCTGCTCTACTCCACGCGCGAACGCTTCGACTACCTCTATCCCGGCTACGGCAAGGTGACCCCCGTCTATCACGGCGCCATGAGCGTCCTGAACGAACAGGCGGGTCACAGCCGCGGCGGACTCGCCATCGAGGTCGAGCCCGGCTACACGCTCACGCTCGCAGAGCGCATCCGAAACCAGCTCATCGTCGCCATCACATATCTTGAGACCACTCAGCGGTTCCGGGCTGAACAGCTCGAGCGTTTCGCCTCCTTCTTCCGCGAAGCCGTGACCGACGAGAACTCCGAGATTTATTTCATCGCTCGTGACAATGATCCGGCGCTGCTCGCCAAGGTGTGGACGCTCGCCGAGGTCCACGGCTTCCGCATCGAGACGCTCGATCGTCCCATCTCGTCCGGCGCGGTCCTTTCGTACCAGACCGGCGAACCGATCGACAATCACACGCTCCCCGCGGGCACATGGGTGATCCGCTCCGCACAGCCGATGGGCTTCTTCATCAAGACGCTCTTCGAGCGCGAGCCGGAGATCGAAGACCCCGACACCTACGACATCACCGCGTGGTCGCTCCCGGTCGTCTTCGGTCTCGACGCGTGGTACGCCAAGCGATCCATTCCGACGCTCTCCACCAGCCCGCTTGCCGAGTGGACCCGCCCGACCGGCTCCATCGAGGGGGACGGACGCGTCGCCATCATGGTGCCCTCGACGCAGTACCACTTCCCGCATGCGCTCGGGCTCGCGGCACACCATGCCCTGCACTCGCGCCTCGCCGGTGATGCGATCGAGATGCCGGACGGCGTTGTGGTCCCGCCGGGCAGTCTCATTGTGCATACGCAGCGGAACGATGCCGACGCCGTCCGCGCCTTCGAGCGCGACCTCGTGAGCGCGGGCCTGACCGCGCGCCGACTCGCCCGCGGCATCAGCACCACCGGCCCCGTCCTCGGGGCGAACGCCAACCGCCGCTTCGTCCACCCGCGCATCGCCATTGTCCGCGACCGCCCGACATCCTCGCTCGACTTCGGCGCGACCTGGCACCTCTTCGATGTCGAGCAGCGCATCGATCACACCATCGTGCTTGCCGATCAGCTCGGCCGTCTCGACCTCGACCAATTCAATGTCCTGATCATCCCCAACTGCTGGGGCTCGATCGGCGCGGTCTTCGACGACCGCATCGTCGAGCGTCTCGACGCGTGGGTTCGTTCCGGCGGCACGCTCGTCGGCGTCGGTTCCGCAGGTGCCTGGGCAAGCGGCCGCATCCTCCGCATCGACGGCTCATCCTCCGATGACGATGAATCCTCCGACAAGGAGGAGCGTCCGGTTGCATCCGCGCTGACCTTCGAGGAGCGGCGCGCTCGATCCGTTGAGGACCGCATCCCGGGGGCCTTGCTTCAGGTCCGTCCCGACACCACCCATCCGATCATGTTCGGCGCCCCCGAGTGGCTCGGTGCGGTGGTCCGCTCCGGACGCACCCTCCCGGTCCGTGACAACGGCTTCGTCCTCGCCCGCTACGCCGATCAGCCGCGCCTGGCGGGGGTGCTGTCCGATCGCAACGCCTCGCGGCTCGCCAACCAGCCCGCCATGACCCTGCACCGGCACTCCGGCGGCGTGGTGATCTGCATCGCCGATGAAGTGGCGACCCGCGGGTTCACCCACGCCGCGCAACGCCTGCTCTTGAACGCCGCGACCCTCGGCCCCAGCATGACTTCCCGCCATCAGCCCCTCGGGGATGAAATCGACTGATCGATAACCCCAGAGATTGACCGGGGCGAGTCCCCGGGTGTCCGGGTACGCTGCTCCTACGCGCTGAGTCTTCTCATTCAGAGGGAGCAGAGTGCCGGTGGAGTTCGGACCAGTCATCTTCTTTGTGATTCTCTTCGGAGGCGTCGCACTCGTGATCTTCGGCGTGATCGCCGCGCACAAGGCCGAGCAGAAGCGGATCGCCGAGCTCGGCGCGTGGGCCGACACCCACGGCTTGGCTTTTTCGCCCGCCAAGCGCCACAAGACCACCTACCCCGCCAGCATCTTCAAGCGCGGTCACTCCCGCTACTCCCGCTACCACATGGTCGCCGATCTGCACGACGCCACGCCCGGACTGGAAGCCCCCGCGCACATCGAGCTCTTCGAGTATCACTTCGCCATCACGACCAGCAACGGAAAGTCCAGCACCACAACCCACTACTACCACTCGTGCTGTGCCGCCTACCTCGGCATCGATTTCGGGGAGATCGAGATCCGCGAGGAGCGCTTCACCGACCGCATCGCGGCGGTCTTCGGATGGGGCAGCATTAACTTCGAGGATGCCGAGTTCTCGCGGCGCTTCCTTGTGAAGTCTCCCGACCGCCAACGCACCTACGCCATCATCGGGCCGTCCATGATCCGCCTCCTGATGCAGCACCGCGGCTTCCATATCGAGACCTACGGCGAACTGCTCTTCATCCACATCTCCGGGCGCGCTTCGGTCGACCAGTTCGAGCGACTGCGGTCCCTTGTCGCGGGCATCGCGGCGCAGATCCCGCGTGTCGTCGTCAATGAGGCCCGCGCCCGGCGCGGCCTGCCCCCACAGACCGAGGCCGGCGATGCCGCCCCCGCGAGTCGGAGCATGTTCATGCAATCTCAATCGGGAGGGTACGACTGATGGAAGCGAACACCGTCGCGATGGTGATCTTTGGCGTGGTCGTGCTCGTCGTGCTTGTCATGATCGCGGGCATCTACAACTCGCTTGTTGCAGCGAGACAGCATGTCCGCGAGTCGTGGTCGAATGTCGATACCGAACTGCAACGCCGCCACGACCTCATCCCGAATCTTGTCAGCATCGTCAAGGGCTACATGACCCACGAGCGCGAGCTGCTCTCGCTGATCGTCGCGCTGCGGGAGGACGCCGAGCGTCTCCGTCCAGGTGAGGCCACGGACGAGCAGGCCCGCATCGAGAATCAACTCGAGGGCTCGCTCGCACAGCTCCGCGTCCGCATAGAGAATTACCCGGACCTCAAGGCGTCGACGAACTTCATGTCGCTCCAGTCCGAGCTGATCCACACCGAGGACCGCGTCCAGAACGCCCTGCGGTTCTACAACGGCAATGTCCGCGACATGAATGTGAAGGTCCAGTCCTTCCCGAGCAACATGATCGCGAAGATGTTCGGATTCCGGCGCAAGTCCTACTTCGAGCTCCGCACCGAACGCGCCCGCGAGGCGCCGCAGGTGCAGTTCTAGAGCGAACGCGCCTCGGCCATCTCCAGCAGCCGGTCCACGGTCAGGTCCCCGATCGAATCGACGATCACATCCGCATCGGTCAGCCGTTCGCGCGCGGTCGTCTGGAGCAGCCCCACCACGAAGCACCCCGCATCCTTCGCGCTGCGCACCCCGCGCACGGAATCCTCGATGGCGATGCACCGGCTCGTCGGCACGCCCAGCCGCGATGCGGCGAGTTCGTACGCGTCCGGGTGGGGCTTCTTCTTCGCGACATCATCCGCCGTGACGATCGTCCGGACCGTCTCCTCCAGCCCGATCTGACGCATGACCGGCGTCACCTCCCGCAGCACCGCGGCGGTGCAGATCGCGACCCGCAGGCGTGCCGCGCTGAGCCGGACCAGTTCGACCGCGCCGGGGTAGACGAAGATTTCCGCGCCGTCGATCAGCCGCTCGTACCACTCCGTCTTCCGCAGGCAGAGTGCCGCGATCGTCGGCTCGTCCGTGGACAGCCCCGCCCGGGCGAACGCCTCGGCGACGGCATCCTCATCGGACAGCCCGATGGTCATCCCCTCCTCCACGGGGATATTCAGGGGTGCGAGCGTCCGGCGCACCGCCTCCTCGTGCAGCGGCTCGGTGTCCACCAGCGTGCCGTCGAAATCGAAGAGAATCGCGTCCATGGTGCTCCATCGGGGGGCTGAAATCCGCGTCGGCACCGATGCTAGCGGTGTGTCGCTCGCGCTGTCGCCGGTAGACTGCCCGCATGCCCGATCTCTGGATCTTCGACCCGCCGTCCAACGATCTCGCGCCCATCACCGACCTCCGCGCGGCCTTCGAGCTGCGCACCGGGGCCCGCACCACGAGCGAGCGGTGGAGCGCGTGGTGGGGGGGCAAGGTCGCCGGGCTCTTCGCGCACAACGATCTCGCGTCGCTCCTCCGTGAGCGATGGGAATGCCCGGTGAACGATCCCGCCGCCCTCCGCAGTGCCTCCGAGGTCGTCCTCGCGAACGCACGCTGTCTGATCCCGCCCGCCGAACGCGACAACCTCGAAGCGGGGACCGCGCTCGTCGATCCCGATTCTGGCCAACTCATCATGGCCCGCATCTCCGGCGAGGTTGCCGCGGCCATCATCGAGTCCGGCGGCGTTGCCAAGGGCGTCAGGGAGATCCCTGCAACAGAGCCGTGCATCCTGCATCACCCGTGGGACATCATCCGCCACCGGAACACTGCCCTCGCCCACGACCTCGGCGCGATGCTGCACAAGTCCAGGTCCGAGCCCATTCCCACCCATGCGCACATCATCGGCAACCACCGTGTGATCCTCGCAGAGGATGCCCGCGTCATGCCCGGCGTCATCCTCGACGCCACCGACGGCCCGATCGTCATCGACAAGGCCGCGACGATCCGGCCCCGCGCCACCATCTGCGGCCCCGCCTACATCGGCGAGCGATCCACCATCCTCGACGGCGCGGTCATCCGCCAGAACACATCCATCGGCCACGCCTGCAAGGTCAACGGCGAGGTCAGCGGCGTGATTCTCCAATCCTTCAGCAACAAAGCCCACGACGGCTTCCTCGGCGATTCGTACCTCGGCGAATGGGTGAACCTCGGCGCGGGAACCATCACCTCCAACCTGCTCAACACCTACTCCGACATCAACGCTCGCGCCATGCCCGATGCCCAGCGCAAAGCCACCGGTCTCACATTCCTCGGCGCGATCATCGGCGATCACACCAAGACCGCCATCGGCACGCTCATCACCACCGGCAGCATCCTCGGCACGGGCTCGATGATCGCTCGTACCACTCCGCCACCGGTGACCACGGGTCGCTTCGCGTGGATCACCGATGCCGGCGAGCGCACCTACCGCTTCGACAAGTTCGTTGAAGTGGCACGCAGCGCGATGTCCCGCCGCTCCGTCACGCCCTCCGACGCGTACATCGACCGTCTCCGTGCGCTGCACGCGCTCGCGCCCGACCGCAACGGTGCCTCCGCATGAAGACGCTGTACCTCATCGACGGCCACGCGCAGTTCTTCCGCGCCTACCACGCCATCCGCTCGCGCATGACCTCGCCCATCACCGGCGAGCCGACCAACGCCACATTCGGCTTCGTCGGCATGCTCCTCAAGACCCTCCGCGAGCACAAGCCCGACTACCTCGGCGTCGCCATCGATGTTTCCGGCGACCGCGAAACCTTCCGCTCCGAGTTGTACCCCGCGTACAAGGCCACCCGCGATGCCCCGCCCGAAGACCTCGGCCCGCAGATCGAGCGCTGCATCGCCATCCTCAAAGAACTCGGCATCCCGACGATCGGCATCGAGGGCTTCGAGGCCGACGATGTGCTCGCCACACTCACGACGCGCCTCACCGCCGACAACAAGGACCTCAAGGTTCGGCTCGTCTCCAAGGACAAGGATCTCCAGCAGCTCCTCAGCGCGGACCGCGTCGAGATGTTCGATGTCCACAACGAAGCTCTCCTTGATGTCGCACGGCTCCACGAGGAGAAGGGCATCACACCCGCGCAGGTCATCGACATGCTCGCGCTCATGGGCGACACCGTCGACAACATCCCCGGCGTGCCCGGCATCGGCCCCAAAACCGCCGCGCAGCTCATCGCCGAGTACGGCTCCATCGAGGGCATCCTCGCCGAACTCGACCAGCCCGATTGCCGCATCAAGGGCAAGCGAGCCGAGAACATCCGCACGGCCGCGCCGAACCTGCCGCTCTCGCGACAACTCGTCCAACTCCGCCACGATGCCCCCGTTGCGCTCGATCTCGCCGATGCCGACATCAGCCGCTTCCAACTCGCGCGACTCGACCCCATCCTCAAGGAACTCGGCTTCAACCGCTACCAGCAGGAACTCAAAGCGCTCCTCGGCAACGCCGACAATCCGGCAACGCAGCGGCCAACCTCCACGCGCCAGTCGTTTGGCGGCCTCTTCGACACCCCGCCCGATGCTCCCGCGAACGCGAACAACACCGGCCACTACCGCTGCATCCGCACCCGCGCCGAACTCATCGACCTCATCGAGCAACTCGAACGCGCCGACTGCATCGCCATCGACACCGAGACCACCGCCATCCGCCCAAGCCGCGCCGATCTCTGCGGTATCTCGATCTCCACCCAGCCCGGGCACGCCGTCTACATCCCCGTCCGCTCGCCCGAGCCCGACACACACCTCGACGAGGCCGCCGTCCTCGATCTCCTCCGTCCGATCCTCGAAGACCCATCCCGCCCGAAGTGCGGCCACAACCTCAAGTACGACCTCATCGTGCTCCGGCGCGCCGGCATCAATCTCCGAGGAGTCGCCTTCGACTCCATGATCGCCTCCTACCTCATCGACGCCTCCCGCTCCAGCCACTCCCTCGACAACCTCGCGCTCGCCCTCCTCAACCACACCTGCATCCCCATCTCCGACCTCATCGGCACCGGCAAGCAGCAGAAGCGGTTCGACGAAGTTCCCCTCGATGCCGCGTCCACCTACGCCGCCGAAGATGCCGACATCTCCCTCCGCCTCCGCGATGCCATGCTGCCGCAGATCAAGGCGTCCAACCTCGAATCACTCTTCCGCGATGTCGAGATGCCCCTCGTCGAAGTCCTCGCCGAACTGGAATGGAACGGCATCCTCGTCGACCCCGACGAACTCGACCGCCAGACCGCCCGCCTCGAAGAGCGCATCGCACAACTCCGCGAGGAGATCCAGAATGCTTCGCCAGTCGCCTTCAACCCCGACTCACCCAAGCAGCTCTCCGCGGTCCTCTTCAACAAGCCCGATGCCCCCGAGCCAGGCCTCGGCCTCAAGCCCGTCAAGCGCACCAAGACCGGTTATTCCACCGATGTCGAAGTTCTCGAAAAACTCGCCGCCGATCCCGACATCACCACGCCCGTTCCGCGCCTCATCGTCGAACACCGCCAGCTTTCCAAGCTCGTCGGCACCTACCTCCGCGCACTCAAGGACGAGATCAACCCCGAAACCCACCGCATCCACGCCTCCTTCAACCAGACCGTCGCCGCCACCGGCCGACTCTCCTCCTCCGATCCCAACCTCCAGAACATCCCCATCCGCACGGACATCGGGCGAGAGATCCGGCGCGCCTTCATCGCGCCCGAGGGCAGCGTCCTCATCAGCGCCGACTACTCGCAGATCGAGCTCCGCCTCCTCGCCCACCTCTCGCGTGATCCCGCGCTCATCGAGGCCTTCCACAACGATGCGGACATCCACACCAGCGTCGCCGCCCAGATCCACAATGTCCCGCCCGAGCAGGTCACCCGCGAGCAACGCAACGGTGCGAAAATGGTCAACTTCGGCATCGTCTACGGCATCACGCCCTACGGCCTCGCCCGCCGTCTCAACATCCCCAACGATCAAGCCGCCGCCATCATCGACGGCTACAAAAAACGCTTCGCCGGCATCACCACCTTCCTCCAGGAATGCATCGAGCAGGCACGCACGCAGGGCTTCGTCGAGACCATCCTCCACCGCCGCCGACCCATCACCGACATCGACTCCAACCAGCCCAACCGGCGCGCCCTCGCCGAACGCATGGCCATCAACTCCGTCGTCCAGGGCAGCGCGGCGGACCTCATCAAACTCGCCATGGTCCGGATCCACGCACTCCTCAAGGATGCCAGTCACAGCCCCGCACACCCCGAGTTGGGTGGCGTGAAGATGCTCCTCCAGATCCACGACGAACTCGTCTTCGAGTGCCCCGAGCCATCCGCCGCCGGGGCCCGCGACCGGATCGTCGAACTCATGCAGGGGGCCATGCTGCTCGATGTCCCCCTCCGCGCCGACGCCGCGATCGGCAGGTCCTGGTTCGAGGGGAAGTGAGGCGCTGGGGGGTGTTCCTCGACGGGTCTACGGGGCGCACAACCCCGGTTACCCCGTTCCAGACCGCCTTTGTCCGATGCCCCGCCGCGCCTTGACACCCCCGCTCAACGGGCTATCTTTCGTGACTCGGCACACCGCCCGCAAGGCGGCTGTTTCGGGCAAAAAACCCATAAGGGGCGGTAGCTCAATTGGTTAGAGTACCGGACTGTCGATCCGGTGGTTGCGGGT
>REDD01000244.1 GCA_007693725.1 Phycisphaeraceae bacterium | reverse complement strand
GGGCGGTCAGGTTGACTGGCCGGAGGTGAACCGGGAGGATGCCCGCCCGGCAACCGGATCGGGTCTTCAGGCGTATCGGCTGGCCCGCCCTTCCGGAAAGTCGGTGGTAAGCAAGCGGTCGAGTCTTCGGCGACGGTGCTCTGGTGGGGCTTCCGTCGTCGTCGATCGCGGCAGACAGTTCGTGACGACCCACCACAGAGCAGCAGAGACCCCACGGAGCGACTCGATGGCGAACCGCGGCGATACCGGCATGGGCGTGAAGATTGCCCTCGGCCTCCTGACCACCCTGTGCCTGGCACTCTTCGTGCTGACGGTGATCTTCGCCGCCCAGGCGAACAAGGAGCGGCAGGAGCGCCAGGCGGGCGAAGCGACCTACAACGAGGCGATTCGTCCTGATGAGCGAACCGACACATGGGAAAACCTGCGTGCTCGCTCCGGGCGTCAGAGCGTAGTGATGTACCTGCACGAGCAGAATCAGTCGCTGCTGAACCTGATCGGAGCGGGACGGCGCGAGACTTCGGAAGCCGTCATCGAGCGTGTCACCGGGCAACTGAGCCCGGGGTCGTCCTCGCTGCTTCGTGAGGTGGAATCGCTGCGTGCACGCCTGAACGAGCGCGATCGCGATCTCGCCGCGGCGGAGCGGGCCCGCGATGCGGCGCAGGCGGACATGAACGCCGCGATCGAGCGTGCGGAGCGCCAGCGCGAGGCGAACCAGCAGCGCCTGAACGAGAACAACGCCCAGCTCGCAATGCTTCAATCGGAGGTTGAGCGGTTCCGGGCCGGAGCGGACCAGAACATCGATCTCGCGCGGAGTCAGGCCGCGGCGGAGCGGGCGGGCAGCGCGGAACGGATTTCCTCGCTCGAATCCACCGGTCGGCAACTGCGGAACCAGATCGCGGTGCTTGAGGAGCAGTTGGACCGGCTTCGCGGGCAGCGGAGCGGGGATACGCTGCGTCCGCAGGATGAAGCGACGCTCATCGATGGGCGCGTCGTATCGGTGGCGGGTCCGGATGAGGTGATCATCAATCTGGGTCGTCGCGATCGGCTGGTGTTGGGTCTGAGCTTCGAGGTGTACTCGCGCGGAACCTCGCTCCAGCCGGACCAGGATGGGAATTTCCCGCCGGGCAAGGCCTCCGTTGAGGTGATCCGCATCGATGAGGGCACCAGCCGTGCGCGTGTGATCCGCTCGACGCGCGGGAATCCGGTGGTCGCGAACGATGTGCTGGTGAACCCGATCTTCGATCCGCGGAAGGATTACAAGTTCGTCGTGTTCGGAAACTTCGACACGAACCGCGACGGAATCGCGACGGAGATCGAGCGGAATCAGATCATCGCGCTGATCGAGGAATGGGGCGGCACGATTCAGGACACGATCGACGGCACGACGGACTTCCTCGTGCTGGGCGAGCCGCCGGTCCTGCCGCCGCAGCCGCGTCAGGACGACCCGATCGAGGTGATCGACCGGTACATCAATCTGCGTCGCACGGTGGACCGATTCAACGAGTTGTTCGAATCGGCGAAGCGTGCGGGGATCCCGGTGCTGAATCAGAATCGTCTGATGACGCTGACGGGGATGCACGCCCAGCCGCAGTTCTGACCGTTGTCCACGGTTTCCGAGCGCGATGATCCGATCGTTCCGAGCGATGCCGCGGCGTCGGCTCCGGAAGCGGTCCCTCCGCGCAAGAAGAAACGCAAGAAGAAGCCGCTGCCGTTGCCGCTGCACTACGGCGCGTACGGCGCGGTGCGGAGCATCTCGGCGGTGGCGAACATCGCCGGGATCGAGCCGTCGATGCACGCGATGGCCCACCTCGGAAACATCTACGCGCATCTGCCGATCAACCGTGCGCGGCTGATGCGGGCGGAGGAGAACATCCAGTGGTGCTTTCCTGATTGGGATGCATCACGGGTGCGTGCGACGGCGATGGAGGCGTACCGGCATCTGTTCTGTCTCGGAGCGGAGATCGGCGTGACGCCGCGCCTGCTCACACAGGACGGGTACGCGGCGTTCATCGAGCTTGGCGAACTGGATGAGGCGTTGCAGACGCTCCTGTCGGGCCAGCCATGCGTGATGATCACGGGGCACTGCGGCAACTGGGAGCTGCTGGGATACACGCTGGCGCTGCTGGGATTCCCGGTGCATGCGCTCTATCGGCCGTTGGATCTGAAGCCGCTGGATGAATGGCTCCACCAGACGCGAAGCCGACGCGGGCTGACGCTGGTGGACAAGTTCGGCGCGAGCGAGGTGGTTCCGGGGATTGTGGAGCGGGGCGAGCCGGTGGGGTTCATCGCGGATCAGAACGCCGGGGACCGGGGCCTGTTCGTGCCGTTCTTCGATCGTCTGGCTTCGGCGTACAAGACGATCGGATTGCTGGCGATGAAGTTCGATGCGCCGGTGCTGTGCGGGCACGCGGTGCGGATGAGCGGAACGGGCGGCTCGGCCGGTGCGCGATTCCGCTATCGGGTGGACATCGTCGATCTGATCCGTCCGGAAGACTGGCACGACCAGCCGGACCCGCTGTACTACATCACTGCGCGGTATCGGCGTGCGATCGAGGAGATGGTGCGTCGCGCCCCGGAGCAGTATCTGTGGATGCATCGGTACTGGAAGAGCCGGCCGCGTCACGAGCGACTTGGACGGCCATTCCCGGATGCCCTGCGGGAGAAGATTGCCGCGCTGCCGTGGATGACGCCGGAGCGGGTGGAGCGGGTGGTCGAGCGATCGGCCCAGGATGCGGCGGCCTGGGCGGCGGGAAAGCGGAAGTAGCGTGTCGTGGGGCTAGACTGTGCCCCCATTCGACCGAATCGGCGATGCGTCGGGAACGGAAGTGCCTTGTCCTCGCGGAATCTGATGCTGGTGAAGGTGTTGCCTCCCGAGGAGGGAGAGGAGCGCGATCCCGCGCACGCATCGCTGCACCTGATGTCGCTGGGGAAGCGGCGCGAGGTTGAGCGGGCGCTGAATCACTTCAACTGCTACGACGACGGGAGCGGCGAGACGCCGGGCCTGCTGTATGGTCCGGGGATCAATGTGCAGCTCCCGCTGGTCGGCGATGACGACCCGGTGATGCAGGTGATGGTGTCGATGGTCGAGGAGAGTCTGGCGTGGACGGTGCTGGAGCGGCTGGCTCGCTCGTTGGATTGGAAAATGCAGGATCCGAAGACGGGCCGCGTGTTCGGAATATGAATCAGAGAGGATCGGAACAGGATGCCCCAGGAAACAAAGAGTGACGGCGGTGCGGTGCGTGCGGATCGGGCATCGCTGCAGGGACTGGTCGCCACGCGCGAGGATGAGAAGGCGCTGCTCGATGCGCTCGAACAGGCGTTCGACTATCGGGGCGATGTCACGCTGCACAAGACCGACGGCGCATCGGTGACTGGGTACATCTTCGATCGGCGGCGCACCGGCACACTCTCAGAATCAACGCTCCGGATCATGGTCGAGGGCGACGACACGCCGATCGTGATTCGATTCGACCAGATCGAGCGGCTCGAATTCACGGGCAAGGACACCGCGCACGGCAAGACCTTCGAGCGCTGGGTCGAACGCTACATCGAGAAGAAGCTCAAGGGTGAGAAGGCAAGCATCGAGAGCGAGCCGCTGGACTGAGTCTCCAGCATCGACTCACGCCATGCGTGCATACCGTGCGAGCGCCATCACCGGGAAGTAGTGGCGATAAAGGTGATAGCGCAGGTAGAACACCTTGGGGAAGCCGGTGCCGGTGTACCATTCTTCGCGCCATCCGCCCGCGGGCTCGGGGACGATGTGCGCGGGGGGTTCGGCGGGCGCATGCGCGGTGAGTTGCGTGTTGCACAGATATGCGATGGCGCGCCGGATGGATTCGTCGTCGCGGATCTCGTGCGGCTCGACGAGCTTCATCATGGAGATCGCCGCCCACGCGGTCTGTGATGCGGTCGAGGGACCGACGCCCGCGAGCGAGGGATCGAGATAGGAGTTGGCGGACTCGCCGAAGCCGCCGTCCTCGTTCTGGATGGAGCGATACCACGCCAAGGCGCGGGCGCAGGCGGGGTGGTTGTTCGCGCGGAGGCCGCACGCGCCGAGGCCCCCCACGGCCTGCCATGTGCCGTAGATGTAGTTCACGCCCCAGCGCCCCCACCATGAGCCGTCGGGACGCTGCTGCGCGAGGAGGTAGTCGAGCGCGCGATGGACGGTCGGATGGTCGGTCGCGAGACCATTGGTGATGAGTGACTCGATGGTGCGTCCGGTGATGTCCGCGCAGGACGGATCCTGCATGGCGTTGTGGTCGGCGAAGGGCACGGCCTCCATCCACTCGCGATGCGTGGTGCGATCGAAGGCGGCCCATCCGCCGTCGTCGTTCTGCATGGCGATGATCCAGTTGACCGCGCGCTTGCCCGCATCGCGCCAGCGCTGTGCGCGTGGGGTCGTGTCGGATCCGGCAGCGCGCGTCAGCGCCATCGCAACCATGGCGGTGTCATCGACATCGGGGTACCAGTCGTTGCGGTACTCGAAGGCCCACGCCGCGCACGCCGTCTTGCCCGGCTCGGCATGTGTCGTGCCCATCGTGATGTTGCGGTCCTGCTTGCGGAGGTTCTCGATCCAGTCGCCGATGAGCGGGACCTCACGATCACACAGCCAGTCGCAGACGCGGGCGAGTCGCTCATCCTGCTCTGCGGTGATGCCGGACTCTGTCACGGCGTAGAGCGCGGTGCCGGTGTCCCAGACGGGGCTGAAGCACGGCTGAATGCGGATGTGATCGGCTTCTTCGACGATGAAGCGGTCGAGCTGCCGCTCCGCCTCGACGATGACGGGATGATCGCGCCGGTAACCGATCGCCTGGAACGCGATCTGGATGTACACCATCGGCGGGAAGATCGCGCCGAGACCATCGGTCGTCTCGGGGCGGACACGCTCGGTGATCCACTTCTCCGCACGGCTGATCGCCGATGCGCGGAGAAGCATGACGCCCGACTTCTGGGCGAGCTTCAGCGCCTTGTCGACGGTCAGGAAGATGTTGGTCCATGAGAACGGATCGCGCTCGTCGCGTGCCGTGTTGAGCCGCTCGCGGTTGCGCTGATCGACGAAGAGTTCGCCGATGCAGAGTGTGGAAGGGAGCCGGCGAATAGGCCGCTTCGCGCTGCAGATCGCCAGCGGCAGGATCATCGTGCGCGTCCACGCCGCGACCTTCGTCAGGTGGAACGGGAACCAGCGCGGCAGCAGCACGATCTCCGGCGGGATCGACGGACACGCATCCCACGAGACCTGCCCGAGGCACGCGAGGTAGAACATCGAGAAGGTGTTGATCTTCTCCGCCCCGCCCAACGCGAGAATCCGCTCGCGGGCGCGGACCATGTGCTCGGCATCCGGATCGTCCCCCCACAGCTTGAGCACGAAGTACGCCTTCACGCACGCGGAGATGTCCGGCGGCGAACCGGGATACTGCCCCCATGTGCCGTCCTCGCGCTGGAGCATCCTGATGTACACGACCATCTTGTCGAAGCGTCGCAGATCGTCCTCGGTGGCCTCCGGCGCGGTGTGCTGACCGAGAATCACCTTCATCAGCAGATACTCGGTGTTGAGGATCGAGTCGCCCTCGAGTTCGGCGCACCAGTGGTTGTCATCCTTGAGCTTGGAATACAGCGCGTGCATGGCGCGATCCAGCGCCGCGTTTGCCTGCGCGGGAAGCTCGGTCACTGACGCACCGGAACGGGCTTGGAGGTCGAGTTGCTCGGTCTCTGGGGTCATGGTGGCGGTGGAATGCATCACGGAATCTCCCGGGCTGATTCTGGTCGGAAATCACATCGGTGGGCTTTGAGGCGGGGCACAGTACCCGGTGTCCACACCGGAAACAACGGTGTAGGGTTCTGTTTGGTGAATGAATCATCGCTTCTCGTCTAGAGTTTTCTCAGGATGATTCACGCCTCCATCGCAACACAGCTCGCGTCCGCCTCGGCGGTCTCAACGCATGTGGACCCGGTGATGGCCGCAGAGACGGTGGCGGAACAGGCCGAAGGGCGACTGACCGAGGGATGCTGCGACCTCGCTCTGCTCTTCGCCTCGGGTGGACACGCCCAGCACCTCTCGGAGATGACCGAGGTCGTCCGGCGCATCCTCGGCCCGGGATCGTTGCTCGCGGTGACCGCAGAGGGAGTCGTCGGCACAGGGCAGGAGCACGAGCGAACCGATGCCGTCTCGCTGCTGGCGCTTTCGATGCCCGGCACGACGATCCAGCCCTTCACCTACCAGCAACTGCCGCACGCCGACCCGTCGGACCCGGCATCTCTGGGACGACTGGGCGAGGCGATCGGCGCCGGACGGGATCTGCGCGGGGTCGTGATGTTCGCGGACCCGTTCAGCGTGCCCGCCGCGTCCGTGCTGACGGCGATCTCCGCGCTGCCGAAGGTCATACCGGGTCTGAAGCGTGCTCCGGTGCTGGGCGGGCTCGCCAGCTTGGCGCCCGCTCCGGGGACCAACACGCTCGTGATGAACGATGAAGTACTCCGCAGCGGCGCGGTGGGCGTGAGCATCCGCGGCGACATCGCGATCGACACCATGGTGAGCCAAGGGTGCCGACCGATCTCAACACCGCTGATCGTCACCAAGGCACGCCGGAACATCCTGCAGGAACTGGGCGGACGACGCGCGCTCGATGTCGTGCGCGAGATGGTCGAAGCGCTGGACGAATCGGACAAGCGGCTGGTCGCAGGCGGGCTGTTCTTCGGACGGGCCGTGAGCGAGTACCGCGAACGCTTCGGGCGGGGCGACTTCCTCGTGCGGACGGTGATGGGCGTGGATCAGGAGTCCGGGGCGATCGCGGTCGGCGATGCCGTGCGTGTCGGTCAGACGGTGCAGTTCCACCTCCGCGATGCACAGACCGCCTCGGAGGATCTCCACATGCTCCTGACCGCTCAGCGGCTGCAATCGCCGCCCGTGGGCGCGCTGCTCACCACCTGCACCGGACGAGGCAGCCGTCTGTTTCCGCACAAAAACCACGATGCCGCAGCGATCAGCGAGGCGATCCAGACGCCCACCGGTGATCCGGTCCCGACCGCGGGGTTCTTCGCGTCGGGCGAATTCGGGCCGATCGGCAACGAGTCGTTCCTCCACGGGCACACCGCCTCGGCAGGGTTCTTCCGGGCCAAGCCGCACCGGAACGCCGACGACGATTGATCGACCTTGCCCGAACGCCGTCAACGCACCCGGTACCGGCGGAATCGCCGCGATCCTTGCCAATTTCCGTGATGCGCGGGGTCGGAGGCCGATAGATGGTCCATGGGCATCGGAGATTGCTTGCGGCGGTGGTATGCGCACGGACGCCAGCGGGGCGTGGCGATGGCGTGCGCCGCGGCGGCTTTGCTGATCCAACCGCCGGTCATCGCCCAGGACGATGAGGATCGAGGATCCGGCGCGATCAACCGCCCGATCAGCGCCGCCCGGCTCGCACATTTCTGGGACTTCGAGGATGCCGAAGAAACCCTGGAAGCCATGCCGCGGAACTGGTTCCGCTCGATGCACCTGCCCCGAGATCCTCGGAACCCCACTTGGCGTCCGGGCTTCCCACGGTTCAACGAGAGCAAGCTGGTGGATACCCAGGCATGGGAGAGGAACTGGTCGCTCATGCTGCCGACCCGCGGCGGAAGCACCTCCGTCATGCTCGCCCGTGGCGTCGCTCCGGTGCAGTCCGATGCGGACCTGCTCATCAGCGTCATGGTGCGGACCGACGGGCTCGAGCACGCGCGGGCGCGGGTAGTCGCCCGGCTGCTGGATCTCGAAAACAACCCGATCGCGGGCGCACACGCGACGAGCGATGCGGTGCTCTCGAACGGAGCGTGGACCCGTGTCGCTTTCGAACTCACCGGCGATCCGGAGGCGGTGTCGATTCAGTTGGAGTTGCAATTACTGCAACCGACGCAGCTCTCCACCGAGGAGCCGTTGCCGGGCATTGTGTTGCTGGAGGATGTGAACGGTCGGGCCTACTTCGACGATCTGCGCGTCTATCAGGTGCCGCGGATCGAACTGACCACGCAAGGAACATCGAATCTCACCGTCGCACCCGAACGCCCGCGCGTGTCGCTGCGCGTGCGTGATCTCGTCGGCGAACAACTGCACGCCGAGCTGCGCGTGTACGACCGTCACGGACGCACCGTGGACCGCTACTCCGAAGCGGTGTCGAGCGTGCCGCGCCCCATCGAGTGGATTCCGACGCTGCCCGCATACGGCTGGTACCGCGTCTCCGTGGATGTTCGCGACGAGC
Source organism: Phycisphaeraceae bacterium (assembly GCA_007693725.1). Taxonomy (GTDB): domain Bacteria; phylum Planctomycetota; class Phycisphaerae; order Phycisphaerales; family UBA1924; genus REDD01. Next base: position 13,313 of record REDD01000244.1, on the reverse strand, counting down.
GGAGCGCGATCGGCCATGCATCCTGCGACTTCGCATGGCTCTCCCCACCGCTGAATGCCGATGCGGATGATGCTCGCCAGTTCGGCATCATCATCCGGCGCGATCCCAACGAACTGAGCTCCATGCTGCCGGGGATGATCGCCCAACTCGGGACGGGCTCGCTCTGGCTGGAGATGTGGAGCCGCGGCAACGGCAACGAAGAGGACCCGTGGCACGAGATCGGGCGCGTCGTCGAACGGCTGCTGGAGATGCGCCAAACGGTGACCTTCATTCTCGAACGCATCCCGACGCACGGACGGGATGCCGTGCGGTACGACCGCGATGAGGTTCTGATGCTCATGTCGGAGGATGCCGACCGCTGGCTGGATCGGCTGGCACCGCTGCTCACACGCTTCGGCGAGCGCGTGCGCCGATGGCAGCTCGGCCCGACCGGCTCGGATGCTCCATTCGAGCATCGGGATCCGGCGGCAGTTGCGGAGCGTGTGCGCACCGCACTCTTCCGGATGATCCCGCGACCGGTGGTCGTCCTGCCGTGGGTGGCGGATCAGTCGGTCGCGGGGCTGGCTCTCGAGGCGGTGACCATTCTCCTGCCGCGGGATGTCCCGACGGAATCGATCCAGTCGCTCGCCGAGCAATGGCGCACCATCGACGATCTCGCGGTCATCATCGAGTCGCCGGATCCGGAACTCTACGGCGTCGCGGAAGCGGGCATCGAAACAGCGCGACGCGCAATCCTCGCATGGGAAGCCGGTATCCCCGTCATCGGGATCGACTCCGCATGGCAATGGCGGAGCGGACGCATCCACGAGGCGATGCCCGAGCCGATCTTTCCGATCTGGCGCACGCTCGCCTCCATGCTCTCCGGGCGAATCCCGGCGGGCGAACTGCCCGGCACGAGCGGGCTGCGCGTGATCATCGCCGAATCGTCACGCGCGAGCGCATCCGGCGCGACCCCCGGCCTGCTCGTGGCATGGAACGAATCCGCCGAACCAGAACACGCCACGCTCCGCGGCTATCTCGGGCCGGGTCGCGTCCGCGTCCGCGACCTCTTCGGGAACACACGCATCGTCGAGCCGGTGAACGGACAGCACGAGATACCGCTCACGAGCGAACCGCTCTTTGTCGAAGGCGTGGACACCGCGCTGCTGCGCTTCCGGGCCGGGCTGCGGATCGAACCCCGCTTCATCGAGCTGCGCGCCGAACGCATCGATGTCGAGATGGTCATCGAGAACCCCTGGCGATCGACGATCTCCGGCCAGTTGCGCCTGAATCATCCCGAGGGCTGGCAGATCTCGCCCCGTGCGATTCAGTTCGTGCTCCAGGGCGGCGAGTCGACGAGGATCCCGCTCACGATGATGCTCGGACTGCATCACGAGTCGGGACTCCGGACGCTCGAAGCGCATGTCTCCCTCACCGGAGAGCGGTCGTATCCGGCTGGGCTGGTCATGCCCATCGAGGTGGAGCTGGGCTTGAAGGGGTTGGTCGTCAATCCTGCGTACCGCTTCGTCGAGCGTGCGGACGGCGGCCCCCCGGATCTGGTGCTGACCGTGCTCATCACGAACATCGGCGAGACGAACCGCATGCTCGAAGTGCTCGCCGGCGCGCCGGGCTATCCGCGCAAGGATGCCATGCTCACGGACCTGCCGCCCGGTCAGGCCGCCGTGCGACGGTTTGTCTTCGAGAACGCTTCGGAGACTTTGCGGGGCCAGCGCATCGGCATCGCCGTGCGAGAGCGCGAGGGCACCGGGCGTTGGAACACGCGCATCGAAGTCCGCTGATCGAGCGAATGAATCAGCCGGGATCGTCGGCGAGCGCGATGCCGAGCGCTGCGAGGTGTTGCTCGATCTGACCCGCGGGATCGCCCGCATGGTCGATCCGCTCGGCCCGCCACCCGCAGGCCCGCGCCCCCTCGACATGCTCGGCGGTGTCATCAAAAAACACGATCTCGGCGGACGATGCTTCGAGCATGCGCTCGGCACGCCGGTAGATCTCCGCGTGCGGCTTGACCGCGCCGAGTTCGTGCGAAACCAAACGAACACCAAGATGCGAAATCGCCCGGGAAGCGTTCGCGCCGGAGGTGAGCGCCCGCCAGTGCGAATGATTCGTGTTGCTCAGGCAGGCGGAAGCCAGACCCGGCGTGGCGTTGATGCGCCGGATGAGCAGGTCGATCCGCGGATAGTCCTCGATCAGCCAGATGTCATGGATGCGCTGCACCTCCTCCGGCGAGTACAGCGTCTCGGTCGCATCGGCGATGGCGAGGAAGTAGTCGTCGCAGGTGATGTGCCCGGACATGTACGAATCGGTGAGCGATCGACGCTTCTGGCGCAGATGCCCGCTGGAGAATCGCTCCGGCTCCCGGACGGGAATGTCCGCGCGTTCGCACGCCTCCTCCCACGATCGGCAGATCCGCACGACGACGCCGCCGAGATCGAACACGATGTGACGAATGGCATCGGTCATGCCTCGACATCCACATCGCCGTCGCGCCGAGCCCCCGCCTGATGCCCCGCCGACGCGGCGTTCTTCATGATCTCCCGCATGACGCTCGTCGCGAAGCAGCCCGACGGCAACTCGAACGCGATGCGGATGTACGAACCGTGCTCATCGACGCCGCCCTCCACCTCCGGGTCGATGAGCGGCACGCGGACCGCGCGCCGAGTGCCAAGCACGCTCACGCCGAACTCGTCCGCCGTGCCCTCGATCGCCGCGACATTCGTCCCCGCACGCGCGAGCACCTGCCGCTCGCGAGCGCCGATCTCGCCGCGCGCGGCCTTCGTCCGCGGCCCCCACAACGCGCCGGTGGGCGCGATCTCGAATCGCTCCAGCCGCTCCTGCGTCACCGGATCGGCCAGCGTCTCCTCATCAACATCGAACATCGCGCCGTTCGTCATCTTGATCGCGATGTCGCCGGGCACCAGCGTGCCGAGCAGGCCATCACTGATCCGCTCGGAAACCAACTGATTGAAAATCGCCGACTGGAACGCGGAGATCCAGAACCGGATCTGCACCGGATGAATCGACCGCACCGCCTCCTCCGGCGATGCCCCCTTACTCAAAGCCCGCAGCGCATCGCGCTCGTTGCGCATGTGCCTCGGCATCGCATCCGCCGCACCCTTGAGATCTCCGGCGTCGTACAGACGGCGCGCCTCCCCCGCCTCCTCGTTCCCGTCCCGGCGCGGATGCTCCAGCCCAGCACGCTCCGCGCCGAGGTAGCCGTCCAGCAACCGCTCAAAGTCCCGCGTCAGCAGATACCGACCCAGCACATGGTTGTTCAACCGATAGCCGAAGCGCTGCGCACCGAAGAGATTCGGCACACCCCGCTTCGCCAAGAGACCGATGCAGCGGTGGACATCGACCACCCGCAGCGGATCGACCTCCCGGATCCGTATCGAGAAACGGTTGCCGCGCAGATGCCCGAGACGCAGCTTGTTCGTGTGCAGATCCGTCCACAGAATGCCCACCTGATCGTGACGCAGCGAAGAAAAATCCTCCGGCCGCTTCCCAGGCACATGCACCGAAACGACCTGCCGCGTCAGCGCATACTTGTCCTTCATCCCCGCGTAGCCCACCGCGTAATCATCGACCCCGAAGTGCCGCGCGATGATCTCCACCATCTCGCTCGTGGAAAGCCCGTTCTTCTCCACGAACAGGTAGACATGCTCCCCCTCGCCGCACGGCGGATACTGCGCCACCTCCTCGACGAGAAAATCCTCGTTCCGCTGCTTGATCACGCCGCCCACACCGGGAATCTCCGGCGTCGCGAACGGCGCGCTGAAGAAGTGCGTCGAATCCGTACCCGGGGCCATGATCGCCCCGTCGCCCGATCTGGACTGCTCCGGATCGATGATCACAGCTCGCTCTGCGCCTCGTTGAGCACGAACTCCTCGACGAAGATCGGCACATCCGTCGCCACGCCCAGCGCGATCGCATCGCTCGGACGCGAGTCGATCTGCAGCATCTCGCCGTCGGGCATCCGGATGTTCAACTGCGCGAAGAAGGTGTGATCCGAGAGATCGTTGATCGTCACCGACTCCAGCATCGCGCCGAACGCCTCGATCGTGTTCGCCAGCAGATCGTGCGTCAGCGGACGCTTCACCGTCAGCCCCTGGAAGCGGCGCTTGATCGCCTCGGCCTCGGCAAGCCCGATCAGGATGGGGAACTTCCGCTCGCCGCCGACCTCGGTCAGCTCGATGATCTGCAGGTCATGCATCTCACAGATCAGGATGCGGGAGAGTTCCATTCGGACGGCCATCGCTCGGCTCCTTGCACACGGATCGTCCCCCTCGGGAGTGACCGAGTCAACGCCGATGCCCATCTTCCCCCAACATTCCTCCCGCCGACGCCTCAGTCGGAAACCCGCGACCCCGGACGCCCGCGGAAATGCTCCCGAACGATCCGCCGAAAATCGCGCAGCGTCAGCGGCCGAACACCCTGGCGCCTCCGAGCCGTCCCGAGCGCGTACAATCGATTCCACTGACGGAACAGCACCCGGTACCGCCACAGCAGCGATCGGTCGGGATCGTACAGGTTCGTTGATTCGCTCAGCGTGCCGTTGAACTCGATGATCGCAAACCCCTCCCCTCTCCGCAACGCCTCATCGTCCGTGTAGCGGACATCGAAGCGCCCGAAATCGACCCGTGCCCCCGTCGCCGGATCCCGAAACCCCTGCGCGATCGCATCGATCCGCTGCAACAACTCCGGCGTGATCAGGTCCGCGCCGTCTCGGAACATCGTCCCCTGACAATGATTCCCCGCCTCGGCCAGACGCAGCGTCTGCCCCTCCTCCAGCACGAGGTCCAGGCGATCCGCAAACCGCTTCAGAAAAATCTTCGCCTGCATGCGATACCGCGGGTGATGCCAGATGAGCGACTCGATCGTGTCTTCGCCGTTCCCCACCAGCACCGGGAACTCCTTCCGTGTCACCGAGAGGATCTCGCCCGAACACTCGTCCACCGGCAACCCAGAACGCAGCACACGCGACCACAGGATCGCCGCCTCCTTCGGACCGGGGTGATACCGCTGCACCATCACATCCCGCGTCATCGCGCGCAGATACGACTCCGCCTCCGCCCTCGAACGAACCACCTTTACGCCGTGCCCGCGCTGCGCATAATCCGGCTTCAGCACCACCGGCCACCCGTTGAACGCCTCATCACCCTCGACGAGCGCTGCCACGCGATCGGCCCTCTCCTCCGCCGACGCCCCCGCCTCGATCAGCGCGTGATGCAGGAACGGCGCCTTCGTGTGCGCGAAACCCCGCCCGATCGCCTCCTTCGACTCCCCCACCACGCCACCCCCGTTGGCAATCCCCGGATTCGCACAGGTGAACGCCATCAGCCCGCGCGATCGCAGTCCCAGCCAGAAGAGGTACGGGATCAGCGGCAGATAGAACACCCACCCCGGCCAGAACTCCGAACGCACGATGCGGCCGAAGTCCGCCTTCAACCGCTGCCTGCCCAGCGGCGTCGCCTCGTACGCCGCCAACCGCAGCAGAACCGCCAGCACAATGAACGATGCCAGAATCGCCCACGGCCCGTGCAGCACCCCACCGAAGAAACTCAGCAGCTTCGGACCCAGCAACGCCGCGATCACAAGCAGAAACGGCGTCCACAAAAACACCGCCACCGTCACCCAGAACAGAAACGCCCCGGAACGCTTCGCCAGAATCCCCGCCGCGAGATACATCGGCGTCCTCGTCCCCGGCAGACACCGCGAGATGAACACCGTCTTGGCGATGTGCCGATCAAGCACACGCCCCCACCGCTGCACGCTCGACTCGGGAAGAATCCGCCGGATGATCGGCCACCGCAGCGCCCGACGACCCGCGAACCGCCCGATCATCCACAACCCGTAATCACCGATGATGATCCCCAGAAAGCACGCCAGAATCGCCACCCCCGCATCGATCTTCCCCGCAGCGATCAACAGCCCCACCGCGATCACCGTCAGATCCTCGCTCAGAACCGTACCGAGAATGATGATCGGAACGATCTTCCACCACTCCAGTTGATCCAGCGCTCGGAACCCCGCGATCGTCGCCTCCTCGCTCTCCGTGAGCGGGGCAAGGTTCACCACGCCGCGGCGCACCGGCATCCCCGGCACATCGTGACGCGTGCAGAACGCCTCGATGCTTGCCACAGCGAGCGCGAGCGCCTGCTCGGAATTCATCGGCGGGCCGAACGGTATGAAGTGGCTCGCATCGAGAATCACCAGACGGCTCGGCTCGATGATCTCGTGGTGCGCCTCCGCCACCCACGACCGCACCAGCGGATCACGCCGACCGTGCATGATCAGCGTCGGCGTCTGCATCGACTCCATGATCGCCCGCAACGGCCTCTGGTCGCTGTCCATGAAATCGCGGATGAACGAGTGACGCGTCGGGCGATCGCCCATCAGGTTGAAATGCGGGATCAACTCCGGCAGCAGCACCAGCCCGAAATAACCGAGCCGGTACTTCGCGTGCTCGAAGTAATAATCCCCCGAGCCCTCCCCCTCCTGAATCCCGATCGAACCGAGCATGACCACCGAGGCCAGCCGGTCCGGCGCGATCGCCGCCATCTCCAGAGCAGCCCCGCCGCCCTGCGACCACCCCAGCACATGCGCCCGCTCGATCCCCAGCTCATCCATCACCGCCAGCACCGTCCGAGCATTCGCCCGGATCGAGTACGAAGGCAGCCGCTTCGACGAAGACCCGAACCCCGGCCGATCCAGCGCGAGCACCTCACGACCCTCGCGAGCCAGCAGCGGCCCGAACTTTCGGAAATCCCGCGCCCCCTGCGATGGACTGCCGTGCAACAAAATCAACGGCGCTTTCGACCCGTCCACCGCGTCCGGACTCCACCGCCACACCCCGATCTCGACCGTCCGCCCACCCGCCGCCGGACCGTCATCCGTCTGCGCCGTGATCGACACCATGACCCGCTCGGTCTCCGCCGGCGTCTCGTACGCCATCCAGAAGTCCGGATTCCAGATGGCGATCACCAGGTGCGAACACACCAGCAGCACGAGATAGATGCGAAAGAGCGTCGAGCGCCACACCAGACCGGCGATCTTCCCCACCCGTCTCAGCATGACACCCGCTCTCGACGGTCGGTGCGATCAATGGCACGGCTCGGGTGCATCCCCGCATCATCGCGATACCGCATCAGGATGCAATCCGCCGACACCTCCGCGCTCGTCGTGGAGACCGTCCGCGCCTCCCGCCGGCTCATCAGCACGCTGATCTCCTCACGACCCGCCCAGACATGCCCATGAAAAGCATCCTGCATCGAGACCGTCTCGCCATGCTCCGCCCGAAACCGCTCGAAAAGCTCCAGCCGCGCTGCCACCCGGTGATCCCCCAGACCCGAGCTCACCAGACACACCGCACGCAACCCCTGCTCCTCGACCGTGAGGTCCCCGCCATCCCAGCGGACGATCAGCTCCTTCGACCGATCGACCGCGAGCAGCCGGAAGGGCGCGTAGTCATCGAACCTCATCGCACCGATCGCCTCACGCACCGCGGCCACATCGCCCTCGCCGAGCAACCGCGGGATCAGCCCGCCCCGCGACACCGACCCGCGCACCGGCCCCTCCGGAAGATTCAGATTCAGCACCGTGAGAACAAGGCCGTGCTCCGTCGCCCCGATCCATGTCCCCCCGCCGACGGGGTCCACAGGCCACAACGCCCGCAGCCCCCCCTCCAGTGCATGCTCCCGAGGCGGCATCGCCACGGGGCGATCGCGCAGCTCGTCACGGTTGGTCACCAGCCGAAACGATCCACGACCCATCGGAATCACCGTCACAGTACACATACGCTCCGCCTGTACCGGAAAGAATCAGCCGCGCATCTCCCGAGAAGCGGTCAACCGTGCATGTTCGTACGCGATCGAGGAGGGCGCCTTCCCGAAGTCGTTCGGCATCGTGATGCCCATCTCGTGCGCGATCACAGCGATCATCGCATTGTGATGGATGGCGTGGTGCGTCGCAAACGCCAGTTCACGCGCAAACGACGATGTTAACTCCGTCTCCTGACCGTCCGGCGACAGCATCACCCGCACCGTCACCAGCCGATCCGCCGCCTCCACCGGAGTCGCCTGCAACAAGGCGCACAGCGTGTCGATCGTGTCCATCGCGATCCGCCGCTGCTTCTCAACATCCGTGTCCCGCTCGCGATGGTCGTAGTCGATCGTCTCATCCTCCAGCGCATCCATCGCCGCGATGAAATGATCCAGCGTGTGACGCATGTGCTGGCCGATCGTCGCCCCGAACATCGTCGCACACGAAGCCGTGTACTGCTCGTCCGAAACCTGCCCGAGACACGCCCGACACTGCTGCAAAAGCGCGACCGCCGCGGGCATGGTCGCACTCGGAGCACGATTCACATTGGGCTTCATGGTCCAACCTTCCATACGAGAGCCGAGTCACCAACCGACGACCCGGCCCGTCTATTCGGCATGCATCGCACCGGATGCTGAAATCTTCAGAACACCCTCGACAAACTCCCGGTGATTCGCGCACCGCGGACACTTGTTCTGACCCCCCAGCCGCCCACGCGAAGCCATCCACGCATGAAACATCCCGGACGAAACCGGCGAAATCGTCGGCATCGCCATCCCCAGCCCGTCCGTCCGCTTCGTGCGGTAATCCACATTCTTCTCGCGCAACGCACGGTCGAACGCCTCGCCGAACGAGCCCAGCAGCACCTCCGGAGCATCCCACTCCACCACCAGTTCCAACCCCGCCGCGCGCCCCTCGCCCGGATACACCGGCGATGCCGTGAACTCCCCCACCGTCACACCCGTCGCCTCGCACGCCGCGACCACCGCCGACTCGATCTCCTCGACGATCAGGTTCTCGCCGAACGCGTTGATGAAGTGACGATGACGCCCCACGATCCGCAGACGCGCCGGACCGTCCGGAGGAATCGTGTCGAACTCCACCACATCGCCGATCACATACCGCCACAGACCCGCACAGGTCGTCATGCACACCACATACCGCTGCCCACGCTCCACCGCATCGCAGGTGAATGCCTCAGGATTCGGATCGTCGATCCGCTCCAGCGGGATGAACTCGTAGAAGATCCCGATGTCCGTATTCAGCCGCAGCCCGGGATCGCCCGCGGTGTCCTGCATCGCGATGAAGCCCTCGCTCGCCGGGTACACCTCCAGCCGGTGCGGCAGATCAATCTCCGCCGAGCCCGACCACACGCTCCGCACCCGCCGATCGAAGGGCGTGTACTTCACACCGCCGTGAATAAAAAGCTCCAGATTCGGCCACAGATCGCGCAGACACTTGATCGAGGCATCCCGCTCCCGGGCAAGCTCCAGCGCCTTCTCGAACAACACCAGCGACCACGACGCCATCCCCGAAACCCCCCGCAGATCCTGATCGACGCTCAACGCCGCCATCGCATCGATCTTGCTCGGCCAGTGAGACATCAGCGCGATGTCCGGACCCGGCGAATACACCTCGCTCAGCGGCCACCGGATCAACGGCGTCACCAACCCCGAAAGATCCCCGGTCCGGATGCCGTGCTCGTTCGTCTCAAGACTCGTACTCCCGCCCAGAAACAGAATCCGCCCGCCGAACAACCGCGACAGCGAAACGCCCATCCGCGAGGCGTGCCCGAAGATGTCCAGCGCTGCGCGATAGTTCGACTTCATCATCTCACGCGACACCGGGATGTACTTCTGCCCGCCCGTCGTCCCGCTCGTCTCCGCCCAATCCCGCACGACGCCCGGCCAGGTGACATCCGGCTCGGCGTGCTCGCGCATCCGGGTCATCATCGCGCGGAACGCCTCGTAGTCCGCGGGCCGCACGCCCTCGCGGAACGCACGCAGCAGGTCCGCATCCGTCCGCTGCGCGATCATCCGCTCGAAGCGATGCTCGCGCCCATACTCCGTGGCCAGCGCCTTGGTCAGCAACTGTCGGAGCTGGTGATGCTGGATGGACCGCGTCTCATTCGCCCACCGCTTGTGATCGGAAAGCACGCCAATCCGTCGGGCCAGAAGCGCTCGGAGCGAAGTGCCGACCAGCGCTGTCCATCGAGATGGCCTGCGCGATCTCCTCTGCATGACTACGCCGCTCCCTGACCGCTCTGACTCCGCTCCGCCGTCTCCGAATCCGCAAGCACATCGAGAAACGATGCGATCTCACGCGCCACATCATCCGGACACTCGATCTGCGGCGCATGACCGCAGTTCTCGATCCACGACAACTCGGCATTCGGAAGCAGATTCAGAAACTGCTCCGCCACCTCCGGCGGCGTCACGATGTCCTGACGACCCCAGATCAACCGCGTCGGCGCCTCGATGTACGGCAGCAACGCCCCGAGATGATCGTTCTTCGCGCTCCGACCCAGCCGCACGAACGCCCGCGCTGCCGAACGACGCGACAACTCCGCGTGCGCCATCTCCACCATCCCCGGCAGCATCTTCGAGCGATCCGCGAACAGGTCCCCGATCTTCTTGTCCAGCCACTCCCGAGAAGGAGAGTGCTGGGCCCCCTTCTCGAAGCCGCGCTCGAACAGCCCCGAAGACCCCATCAGAACAAGACCCCGCACCAGCCCAAGATCCATCAACGCCAGCCGCAGCGCGATGTGCCCGCCCAGCGAGTTCCCCACAAGCACCGCCGGACGATCAATCAGCGAATCCAGCACCCCCGCGATCAGGTGAACCACCCCCTCCACCGTCGTACCCTTGCCGCGCATCTCAACCAGAGGCGGCTGCAACAGGAAACACTCCGCCCGCGATGCCAGCGGCCCCAAACAGGGGAACCAGTGCTCGTTCAGCCCCAGAAGCCCGTTCAGGATCACCAGCGGCTCGCCCTCGCCGATCCGGTCCACACGGATATCCACGCCGTGAACGCGGTCGTGCTCGCTGCCGGTCACCGGAACGGGGCTCCTCGCGGCGTTCATCGGTTGTGACTCATCTGCATTCATCGATCCGCATTCCACCATCCCGGAGGCGATCTCCGCCAGTCGGTCCTCGCCGACACCGCCGCCGAACGCCGGCGGCACCCCTTGATGTTAGTAGTCATTAGGGAAGAACGCGAGCCCCTTTCGGGGAATCCTCAATCCGCCCCCCAAGTGAGGGGAACGCCAGCGCCCGCGTCGGCAAATCACGCTGGAGCAGGTGCCTGAAATACGCCGCCAGCAAACGACCCGCTCTTTCGACGCTCACCATCTCCATGCCCTTCACCACTTCGAGGGGGCTTGAGGTCGCTTCGAGGACACTCAACACCTCCCCTGTTTCGGGGCGAACCCGCCATTCCGGGCCGGAATCGCCGGTGAGCCCCCCACGCTCCGGATCGAACCCGAGCCGCTTTCCGGAGAGCCGCTGCCCGGTCTTGACATCCAGATCCAATCTTGGACGGTACCCGGCCTCGTCCAGCAGCGTCCACTGGAGCGCCAGCAGCCCCGCGGCGACCCCATCCCCCGCCTCCGCCGCGACCAGCGCGCCGTCGAGCATGTCGAAGACGCGCGGGTGGGGGTCGGCGTCGGTGATGAAATTGTGGACAAGGTCGATCAGGTAGAGCGCGGCGTAGTGGGCCCGGAGGTCCGTGCGGGGGGCGCGATAGATGCGCTGGAGATCCCACTCGGTGATGGTGGCGAGCTCGGTGGTGGGCTTGACGATGGCGATGACCTCGCCGGCGGTGAGCGGCTCGAACCCGCCCGAATAGGGGGCCTTGTCCCGGAGTGACCCTTTGGCGAGCCCGCGGAGCGAGCCGTGCTCGCGGCAGAAGAGCGCAACGGTCTGGGAGGTCTCGGAGAAATCCCAGGTACGGAGCACGATGGCCTGATCGCGGATGGTCGGCACGGAGTGACGATATCGCGTCGGTCAGGCGGCGAGCGAGTGGATGCCCTTGAGGATCTCGTCCGCCCGATCGCTGGGCGCGTTGTCGAGCATCAGGGTCTCGCGGATGCGGGCTTCGGTCAGATTGGTCGGGTTGATCTGCTCGGAGAGAATGCGATTGCCCTCGGCGTCAGCGATATAGACGACGACGGAGTTGTTGTCGGCGCTCTCGATCTGGTACTGGAACTCACCGGCACAGAAGGACAGGCACTTGCGGAAGGCCGCAGCGGAGTGTTCCTCGCTGCCTTCGCACCCAAGCTGCCGATTCGCGGCCTCGACGATGTAGTCGATGTTCACCGACTCGTCGATGACATCCGTGAAGAGGGCTCGGCAGGCCTCGAGATCCTGTGCAGCGTGTATCACGAGTTCGTTGAGGTCGGCATCGCTGATCTTGAAGAGCCGTTCGGCGTGGCGTACCAGCCGATCATCGACTTGCGCATTGAGCTGCGCATCCAAGGGAATCAGATTGCAGAAATAAGTGATGGCCTGGAGCGAGGACTGGGCATCGGAGAGCGACACGCCCTGAGGGGGTGTGTGGTGCTGACTCATCGCAATTCTCAGGATGTCCGGCAGGTTCCAGATGCGTGCCATCGCTGCGGTGACATCCACATGCGTGAAAGGCAGGGCGGTGTTTTCGTTCAGATAACGCTTTGCCGGCGGCGTCCCCGACGGCACCGCGTTTCTGTACGCCTCTCCGAGGAGTTTGGGCATCATCGGGAGGCCGGCATCGGCCATGAGGTTCACGATGAACGCCTCGGCGGCGATCTCACGGTTGACCTTTTCCGCGATCCGCAGTGCCAGCCAGCCGCGGAAGAGCGACTGTGCCCAGATGTGGGAGCTGTTGAGATCGCTCTTGTCGCTCGCGGCGGCCTTGCTGAGATGGAACCCGAGAGCGACCGCCTTGATGCGGTCGATGCCCATCAGCACCATCGCCCGCTCGATGTTCGTGACCTTCCGGCGTTGAGCGTAGCTGGCGGAGTTCGCCATCCTCAGAAGCCGACCCGTCAGGGCCTGATCCGTGCGGATGACCTCGGCGAACTGCTTGATCGTGGAATCAGGATTTGAAACGAGCTCGATGACCTTCAGCGCGACCTGCGGTAGTGTGGGTACAGAAGTGTCACCCAGTCGACGCATGAGCGTCTGCTGGAGCACTTCAACTTCCTTCGCCGAGAGTTCGCTCCGAGTCTTCACAGACAATCTCCCAGGGGGTCAGTGGGCGTGTTCAGGTATCGACGGATCCCGCAGGAAAGTGAATTTACGCTCGAAAGACCCGGTGGAAACACCGGCCCCAACCGGCACGAGACTGACGATTGTGACGAGGCGATGGGCCGCACACGACGCACCTCATCGATGGCGTGGACACCCAGAACCGGGTGTCCGAGAATCCGCGGGGCGTGACGCCGGCGAGGCGCAGTTGCTGCGCCGGTGTCCTGTACACTTCTCGGAACAGCCCCCGGAAGTACACCCCAGCGGCCA
>REDD01000109.1 GCA_007693725.1 Phycisphaeraceae bacterium | reverse complement strand
TGCTGTCGGCGATTTATCACGGGCGGATCGCGTATCCGAAGAGCGTGACGGAGCGTGATGAGGAGCTGGCGAGTCGCGTGGATCAGGTGGCCGCGGAGCAGGGGGCGTAGGGTGGCGTGGAGACATCGCGGAGCGATTTCTCCACGAAGGGGGGTTGCGGATCATGGAGAAACCACCTGCGTTGCACTTCGGCGGTGTCTCCATGGCACCCGCTTCAAGCCCTATCAGCGCTGTGAACCGACGCGCTCCCACTCCGACGGGTCTTCTGGAATGCCGAGCGTTGAAGTGTCGAGCAAGGTTCCCGTCTGTGAATGACACACAGAGAACGTTGCATTCATGGCTAGATCTTCAGTAGCTTGCCAAATTTGAGCGTAGCTCCCAAGACTCTCGTCGTCATAGATGGGATGGAACCGTCCGTCATTCGACTGACCGATGTAGAAGGTTCCAGCTTTGGTTTGGAATGACAGCAGAATTTTCATGACGACTCACGATCCAGTTTGGATGATAGATTGGCACGTGCCCGTGTGCAACTGGTGGTACGGAGGGGGGAAAGGCACACGAGCGGGCTTGAACGGGTGATTGCAACAGTGTGTGAGGGTGCGGGGTCAGTGTGCGGTGAGGCATGTCGCTGACGCTCCACGCTCGTAGTGGACGAGTTTGCAGGTGGGAAGGCGGTGGGGTGATTCGGGGATGCGGGCCCGGTCGCTGACGCTCGCGGCTCGTTCAGCCCCCCGGAAGGACTCATCGCTGACAAGGCGTGGTGCATCGGGATCGTGGGTTGCGGAAGACACGGACTGGCAAGCAGTCCGTGGCACACAGCGGAAGACCGTGATCCCCCGCACCCGGAAGCGCTGAAGCCCTGAAATGCCGCAAAAAACGAGCATGAGGGGGGTCGTGAATTCCTGAAACACATTTTCGGAATACATTTACAGCAGTATCGCGATCGCGCATTCTTGTTCGGAGGGCCGCCATGACAGAATCGATGACACGGTTGATGCGGGGTGTGATGACGATGGGCGTCTGTGTCGCGCTGAGCGGTGCGGGTGTCTGGGCGGGCGACAAGCCGGCCGCCGAGCACACCCTAGAACCCGCCCCGGAAACCGCCCCGCAGCCGGATGCGGACGCCGTCGACCTGCTGATCACCTCACACCGGATTACTCCTCGGTTTATCGTCGGTTTCTCGACCTCATCCGGTTTTATGGATCCGGTCCTTGTGGAGGCCCGTGCGGCGTGGAACGCTGATGTATCGCCGCTGATGTCGGAATTCCTGCAAGCATTGAGTGAAACGGAGTGGTCTCGCATCGGTGATGCGAGTGTCCCGCAGACCGACGGCCCACGCCAAGGCGCAAACACAGAGATTTATGTCCATGTTCCGCTGATCGGCGATATGGATACATGGGTATATTTCCTGTCGGACCGGTATGTTCGGCCGCACTTTGTGTACACATCGGACTATGAGGAATGGCGCTTCGAGCATGCTGTTCGGGAGGATAGTCGGCAATTCGCCAAATACATGCTTGTGCGGGACATGACACCTCGGTTTGATCCGCGTGTGGTGCGATCCGGAATCTACCGGGTGCTGCAAAGCCACTGGGAAGTGTGCGGCGTGGAACCGATGACGATCTCGCTTCATTTGCTTCAACGGCGCATGGACGAGGTTGTCATGTTGCGGATGCAAAACGATCGGGCGATTTTGTTCCTGACGCGGTTGACTGGCAACAGAGAAGCCGATGGGAGTTTCTCGCGCATGACCGGCGTGCCTGTGCGGGTGGTCGAGGACATCATTCGGGACACGCTGACGACTTGCGGGATATATGCAACGCTTGGAATGATGCACGGCACGGAGACCTCGTTGATGGAACAGGCCGGCAACATCGAGCTCGCGCGGGCGATGGCCATACCGGGCGCTTACAGCGAACGGCTGCGTGCCGCGAGCGAGGAGCGCAAGGAGCTTCGCGGATACACGGATCTGCTCGATCTGGCGATCGAGATCGGGGAGCGCTGCGAGGCGTGGGAGAGTCGGTATGGCCAAAGGGTTCGTATGGCCGTGTCCGGTCGCTGACGGGCCACGCTCGTTTGGGTGGAACTTCGAGTGGGGAGGGTGCGGGGTCATCCGACGGCACGGTTTGCAGCGACACGCTGCGCGTTGCGCTGACAAACCGTGGCACCCTTGGTGTCGGTGGGTGGTTGGAAATTGGAAATCAGGGGTGGCACGGTTTGGCCGCGAAGCGGCAAACCGTGTGATCGAGAAAAGCACCAGTCACCCGTCTCCGCCAGAGGCGGATCCGGTTGAACTGGTGGCACAAGGGACGGACCATGTCGCCCCCCGGAAGAACGCTCCACGCTCGTATTGGGCGGGGATCACGCCTCGCCGGTGTGCAGGAACGAGAGGTGGAGCATGCAGTGCTTGAGGTGGAGGGTGGTCCACTCGTCGTGGGTGAGGTGGCCGAGGAGGGGGCTGGGGTGTGTGAAGCGTTCGCCGGCATCGACGCGGGCGATGGTGTTGCGGAGGTAGGACATGGCATCGTCGAAGGTGATGTCCTCGGGCGGGAGGAGGTAGGCGGCCTCCTTCGGCAGCTTGAATCCGGCGGGGACGGGCTTGTCCGTCTTGACGGCGTTGCGCTTGAAGAGCAGCGCGGCGATCCATCGCACCGGAGCGGGAGCGGCGGAGGGGAAGCCGTCGAGCGAGCACTCCATGAACTTCGCGCAGTGCCAGAGGTTCTGAGCGGGGGTCCAGTTGCCGGTGGTGGTGAGTGTGGCGGCATCGTGGGCGCGCTGGAGGCGGTCGAGGTCGGCCTTGAGGCAGTTGAAGCAGTGGTAATGCACGGCGCGGCGTGGGGCGGTCTTGGTGTTGACGGGTGTTTCGGCGGTTGTGGTCATGGGGATTCCGGGGGTCCGGGGTGCGGGGTGTGGTGTTGGGATGGTAGGTTGCTTCCGGCGCGTGACCCTGCACTGGAGCATGCACCAGTCACCCGTCTCCGCCAGAAGCGGATCCGGTTGAACTGGTGGCACAGCACGATGAGGGGGATAGAGGCACACGAAGTACCTCGGATTCCAGAACAAAAAAACGCCCCCGCGTGGTGCGGGGGCGTCGGGTGTGCATGAGGAATTGTGGTGTGGCTTTAAGCCATCGCGGCTTGCTTCTCGGCCTTGGCCTTGGCATCGTCGAGCGTGCCGACATACATGAAGGCGGATTCGGGGAGATCGTCGCCTTCGCCGTTGACGAGGCGCTCGAAGGAGTCGAGCGTGTCTTCGAGGGAGGTGTAGACGCCGGGGTATCCGGTGAAGACCTCGGCGACATAGAAGGGCTGCGAGAAGAATCGCTCGATCTTGCGTGCGCGGGAGACGATGAGCTTGTCCTCTTCGGAGAGTTCATCGACGCCGAGGATGGCGATGATGTCCTGGAGGTCCTTGTAGCGCTGGAGGATGCGCTGGACGGAGGAGGCGATGCGGTAGTGGCGTTCGCCGAGGACGCTCTCGTCGAGGATGGTCGAGGTGGAGCCGAGGGGATCGACGGCGGGGAAGATGCCCTTCTCGGCGATGCCGCGGGCCAGCACGACGAAGGCGTCGAGGTGTGCGAAGGCGGTGGCCGGCGCGGGGTCGGTCAGGTCGTCGGCGGGGACATAGATGGCCTGCACGGAGGTGATGGCGCCCTTGTCCGTCGAGGTGATGCGTTCCTGGAGTTCGCCCATCTCGGTCGAGAGGGTGGGCTGGTAGCCCACGGCGCTGGGCATGCGTCCGAGGAGCGCGGAGACCTCGGAGCCGGCCTGGGTGAAGCGGAAGATGTTGTCGACGAACATCATGGTTTCCTTGCCGGAGGCATCGCGGAACTCCTCGGCCATGGTGAGGCCGGAGAGGGCGACGCGGAGACGAGCGCCCGGGGGCTCGTTCATCTGGCCGAAGACCATGGCGACCTTGTCGATGACATGGGCCTTGTTGCCGTTCTCGTCGGTGTACTCGGCCTCCTGCATTTCGAGCCAGAGGTCGTTGCCTTCGCGGGTGCGTTCGCCGACGCCGCAGAACACGGAGTAACCGCCGAACTCGCGGGCGACGCGTGCGATCATCTCCTGGATGATGACGGTCTTGCCGACGCCTGCACCGCCGAAGAGGCCGATCTTGCCGCCTCGGACGAAGGGGCAGAGGAGGTCGACGACCTTGATGCCCGTGACGAGCATCTCGGTTCGGGGGTTGAGCGAGGAGAACTCGGGGGGCTTGGCGTGGATGGGTCGGCGCTTGGTGGCGTTGACCTCGCCGCGCTCGTCGATGGGGTCGCCGAGGAGGTTGAAGACTCGACCGAGAACGGCTTCGCCGACGGGGACGGTGACGGGTCCGCCGGTGTCGGTGCACTTCATGTTGCGCGTGAGTCCGTCGGTGGAACCGAGGGCGACGCAGCGGACGCGTCCGCCGCCGAGGTGCTTCTGGACTTCGCCGGTGAGATGGATCGTGCGTCCGCGGTGTTCGGCGCGGATCTCGATGGCGTTGTAGTTGTCGGGGAGCTGATCCTCGGGGAACTGAGCGTCGAATGTGGACCCGATGACCTGGGTAATCACGCCTTCGCTGGCCATGCGACCCTTCTTTCGTAACGAGCGGAACTTGGATTTGGAGGTCGGGGGAGTGGCCCACCGAGGCCGGTCTCGCCGCCGTCGATCCCCGCACGGGCGGGGGTGGAGAGGATAGCGGGGCCGCGGGGGTCGGGCCAGCGGGGAGGGGATGGGAACCGGGCGGGTCAGAAGGGGTCGATCAGCATGAACAGGAGCATGGGCGCGAGAAACTGGATTCCGAGGTAGAGAGCGAGGAAGAGGCCGATCGACTGCCAGTCCTCCACGAAATCCATCTCGAAGAGGGCGACGAGGACGAACCCGGCGAAGACGCCTGGAATGAGGAAACTGCTGAGGAGGAACGGGAGCGGGAGCGGGATGAGGTACGCCACGACGAATCCGATGACGGTCACGACGGAGAGGACGGCGGGCTTCCAGAGGAGGGCCCCCCAACCCTCGACGGTGACGCCGAGGAACGAGCCGAGCAGGACGATGATCCCGATGGCGGCGAGCCAGCCGAGGATGAGGGCGGCGCCGATTTCGATGAGGATCTCCATGAGCGGGCTCCGGGGGCGGGTTCCGGGGGTTGGGGTCCGGGGTTCCGGGGGGGGGTTGCGAAGGTACAAGATCCGCGGCTCGACCACTGCCTTGTTGGTTGTGCGGGGTAAACCGTTTCATCCAGCATTGGGGGTTCCGGGTGTCCGCAGGCAGTATGCCGCCGGTCGAGCCCTCGGTATCTTGTTCATGTGGTCAAGTATTTCCTAGCACTGCTCTTCTTCTGGGCTCCCCCCGTCCTGGCACTGTTGATGCTCCCAAATAATCCGGATTCGGCGGCGAGCTTCTTCGTTCTGTGGCTTGTCATCAATGTCCTCTTCCTGCCATGGAAGACAATTCTCTTCCCCCCACCCTTCAACCACGATTATTTCGAAGCCCCCCTAGAAATCATCGAAGAGTCGGATATCCCTGAAAAGTACATCAAGACGCTCTGGAAACTTTCAGAACCAGTCTTGGATCTGGGCTTCGAGCACTTCCTTTGGATCCGCTTTGAGATGAACAAGGGTGACCGATCGTTCCTACGCGTCATGCGAATGCCCGATCGGTTCACGGTGTGCACGAACGCCGTCTCCCGTTCGGCCGTCGTTCCGAAGAGCGCCCCGCCAGTGACTGAAACTGCATACACCTCCAGAATCGACTCAAACCGATCGATCGTCACCACGAACTTTCTGGTCTATATCGATCTCGGTGCGAACCAGATCAACCTCGCGATCCCAGGTGCGATGGCGGATGCACTTCTCGATATTCACCGCGCTCGATTTGCAGACAGAAGGCAGCGCCCAGTCGCGTTTCCCGAGTCGCCGGAGGAGTACCTCGAACTCTTCCGCAGAGATCTTCAAGCAAACAGACACAATTTCCAGGGTTATGTCATGCACGATGGCGAACCCGTCCGCCTGAAGCGGACCACGATCCTCGGCCATGTTCTCTCAGCACGCTTGGGACTGGCCTTTATCAAGATGCTCCGCGACCGCCTCCGCACCCGTGCCGAACTCCGGCGCTTGGGATTCGGGCGCCTCGCCTGAACCGACCGGGGGATCCGCCTGCGTCGGCCAGGTAAACCGTTTCACCAAGCCCGCCGCTCCTCCACCGGACCCCCGATCCCGGATACCGTGTACGGCCCCCCGCGCATTGGTGGCTCCGCGCGCGGCAACCCAAACATCCCCTCGCCGCGCAGGCGACCTCGGAGTGTGTGTGATGATCATCGGTGTTCCCAGCGAAGTGAAGACGGACGAGTATCGCGTCGGCATGCGTCCGGGCGGCGTGGAGCTGCTCGTGAAGCAGGGGCACACGCTGATCGTCCAGAAGGAGGCGGGGGTCGGCGCGGGGTTCAGCGATGAGGACTACACGAACGCGGGCGCGGAGATCGCGCCGGATGCGCCGAGCGTCTGGAAGCGCGCGGACATGATCGTCAAGGTCAAGGAGCCGCAGGCGCAGGAATACCCGCTCATGCAGGAGGGGCAGACGGTCTTCACCTACTTCCACTTCGCGGCGGACAAGGAACTCACGCTGGCGTGTCTGGAGCGGAAGATCGTCGCGGTGGCGTACGAGACGCTGGAAGCGATCGATCACAACGGGCAGATCTCGCTGCCGCTGCTCACGCCGATGTCCCAGATCGCCGGGCGGCTGGCGACGCAGGAGGGCGCGAAATTCCTCGAAAAACCGTTCGGCGGGCGGGGCGTGCTGCTGGGCGGCGTGCCGGGCGTGGAGCCGGGGAATGTGCTGGTGATCGGCGGCGGCGTCGTGGGGACGCACGCGGCGACGATCGCCTACGGCATGGGGGCGCGGGTGGTGATTCTGGAGAAGAGTCTGGACCGGATTCAGTATCTGTCGGATGTGATGCCGCGCCAGATGATCACGATCTTCGCCGATCCGCAGGACATGCGCCGGTATCTGGCGTGGGCGGACATCGTGATCGGCGCGGTGCTGATTCCGGGTGCCGCGGCACCGAAGCTGATCCGGCGCGAGGATCTGAAATTGATGAAGCCGGGTGCGGTGATCGTGGATGTGGCGATCGACCAGGGCGGCTGCGCGGAGACGAGCCGCGTGACGACGCACACCAAGCCGACCTACATTGTGGACGATGTGGTGCACTACTGCGTCGGGAACATGCCCGGCGCGGTGGCGCGGACCTCGACCTTCGCGCTGACGAACGCGACCCTGCCCTGGACGGAGAAGCTGGCTCGCCACGGCCACAAGGCGCTGGCCGAGAAGAGCGCGGGCTTCCGGATGGCGATCAACATGGACCGGGGCGTGCTGCTGAACCAGCCGGTGGCCGAGGCGCACGGGCTGGAGGTTGGCGAAGCGGCCTACGCCTGATCGGCGGATCGGGCTCTGGCAGCGCGTTGTGCCCGGACGAGGTCGAGCGCTTCGGCGATGGAGTGGTCGAGTGTGTCGTTGACGATGAAGGCGTCGTAGGCGTTGCAGGCGCGGGCCTCGGCGATCTCGCGCCGGGCGATCTCGAAGCGTCGCTGGATGACGGACTCGTCCTCGCGCTTGCGGGCGCGGAGGCGTTCGAGCAGGGCCTCCTCGCTGGGGGGCATGATGAAGATGGCGAAGGCGTCGGGGAGCTGGGCTTTGACATTCTTCGCGCCCTCGACATCGATCTCGAGGATGACGAGGCGGCCGCGTTCGAGCTGGGCTTCGACGGGGGCGCGGAGCGTGCCGTAGCGGTTCCCGGCGTAGACGGCGTGCTCGAGGAATTCGTCGGCCTCGATGCGTCGGACGAACTGATCCTCGCTCAGGAAGTGGTAGTCGATGCCCTCGACATCGGCCTCGGTGCGTTGGCGTGTGGTGGCGGAGACGGAGAAGACGGCGTCGGGGATGGATCGCTCGATGGCGCGCGTGATGGTGGTCTTCCCGACGCCGGAGGGGCCGGAGATGATCAGGAGCATCCCGTTGTCGGTGTCGGAAGGGAGACGATGCTGGCTGTCCATGCCACACCTTAGCCGAAGCGAGTCGTGGGATGCGGAAAATCAGCCGTTTGTGGAAGCTTCGGTGTTGCGCCGGACCGCTTCGAGGGACTCGTGGATGCGGAAGAAGAGGATCAGAAACTCACACGCCATGCGGAACAGGACGAGCGCGATGGGTATGGATGGGAGAATAAGGAGCAGACTCACGACCGCGACATCCGGACTGGTGTGCAATCGACGGATCTGATTGCCGATCTCATAGATGCCGATGCCGAGAATCAAGAGACTTCCGAGAACATACAGCACGCGGATCATGAACGGAGTGATCATGCTCCGGAATGCGAAATAGTCACCAAGATCACTCGATTTGTGTCTACGCATGCCTGTCTCCATCGGTGAGGATCACGGCGTCGGCACGGGTCGATCCGCATCCCAGCGGGGGAAGAGCGCCTCGCCCTTGACGATGCGCGTGCCCGCCTGGAGCCGGCCCCACTTGCAGAGTTCTTCGAGCGGCTCGGCGAAGCGGCCCTTGTCGTCCGGGGCGTCCTGACCGAGACGACCGAGCAGGTCCGCCATGGCGCTCGGCATGGCGGGGCTCATGAGGATCGCCGCGATGCGCAGGGCTTCGGCGCACTGATACAGGATCGTGCCAACGGTCTGCATGTTCGCGGGATCCTTCGCCAGCTTGAAGGGCGCGGTCAGCGCGATGTACTCATCGACGGCGTTCGAGATGTCCACGCCCGCGCGGAAGCCGGAGGCGGGGTCGGCGTGGGTCAGTGTCGCGCGCTCGAAGGCACGCTCGACGCACGACTGCGCGGTCTTCCCGAGCGCGGCATCGACATCCGACACGCCCTGCGCCACGGGACACAACCCCTCGAAATACTTCGCGATCATGTTGGAGACGCGCGAGGCGGCGTTGCCGATGCCGTTGGCAAGATCCGCGTTGTACACCTCGACGAACTTGTCGTGGGCGAAGTCCGCATCCGTCGCCCCCAGCGGACCCTGCGTCAGCAGATACCATCGGAACGCGTCGATCCCGAACCCGCCGTCCGCGAACGGGCGGCAGTACGCCTCGATCGTCGGCAGGTCCAGAAAATTGCCCAGCGACTTGGACATCTTCCGGCCCTCGCGGATCCAGAACGAGTGCGAGTACACCGTCGCGGGCAACGGCTTCCCCAGTGCCATCAACATGCACGGCCAGATCACCGCGTGGAACCACAAAATATCCTTGGCGATCAGATGCACCTGCGCGGGCCAGTACCGCTGTCGCTCCGGCGTATCCACCGTCGAGAGATAGTTGAACAACGCATCGATCCACACATACACCCGATGCGACTCGTCACCCGGCATCAAAATCCCCCACCCCCCCCCGGAAGCTCCCCCGGAACCCCCGGAAGTACCCCCGCCCCCGGAAGCCCCGGAACTGCCGGAAGCATCGCCGCTGCCGCGGCTGACGGGGACATCCTGCAATGGCTCGCGGAGGCGTCCGAGCACCTCGTTGCGGCGCGCTTCGGGCTGGACGCACTCGGGGTGTTGCTCGATGTGCTTGCGGAGGCGGTCCTGGTACTTGCTGAGGCGGAAGAAGTAGTTCTTCTCGGTGCGCTTGATGAGCTCGCGCCCGGTGACGGGGCTCTTGTAGTCGTGCTCGCGGGCGGTGGTCTCGGTGAGATATTCCTCCTGCGAGGGGTCGTACCAGCCCTCGTACTCGCCGAGGTAGATGTCGTCGGAGTCGAGCAGTTGCTGGATGTAGTCGCGGACGCGTTGGGTGTGGCGGTCCTCGGTGGTGCGGATGAAGTCGTCGTTGCTGCACTGGAGGAAGGCGAAGGCCTTCTGGAACTCGGCGGCGTTGCGGTCGGCCCACTGGATGGGCGTCAGCGAGCGTTCGGCGGCGGAGGTGACGACCTTCTCGGCGTGCTCATCGGTGCCGGTGAGGAAGAAGACATCCCGCCCGGCGGCCCGCATGAAGCGTGCGACGGCGTCGGCGACGAGCGTGGTGTAGCAGTGGCCGACATGGGGCTTGTCGTTGACATAGTAAATCGGGGTCGTGATGTAGAACGGGCTGGAATCGGTCATGGGCGCATGGTAGCCGACCGATCGATGCGGCTTGGCGGAAAGAAAACCGGCCGGTGCTTGGGAGAAGCACCGGGCGGGGGGGAAGAAACTTGGAGTACCAAGTCGGAGTACGGTGCGTCCGACCGAATCAGCGACGCCGACGCGTGCCGACGATCATGCCCAGAGCCAGCAGCGCACCGGCGCCCGGAGCGGGGATCGCCTGGAATGCCTGCCATTCGACGACGAGACGGGCGGTGCCCTCCATGCCGGGGCCCATGCTCGCGCGGACATCCGCGTTGCCGAAGTCGCGCACGAGGTTGATGAGCTCGGCGGTCGAATTGAAGTCGATGTTGAAGGCGCTGCCGTCCTGGACGAGCGCAGCGAGGACATTATACATGTTTGTGAAGCCGTAGCCGACTGAGTTCGAGTCGATGCCTTGTCCGGGATCGGTGACATAGTTGCCTTCGATGAAGACACCATCGAGCGCTCCGACGCGGAACTGGTTGATGCCAGTGAATGTGACGCCGTAACCCCAACTCACATCGTATGTGTTGCCGCTGCCGGCATCGTTGACCTCGGTGACGGCGTTGACGCGGATCTCATTGCCGGAAGAACCGATTCCACCGAACGCGCTGGTGTTGAACGAGGAAGTCAGCGTGGCATCGACGAAGAACTGGCTGGTTCCGCCGGAGTTGCCGCCGATGACGGTGAGCAGCATCTCATCGCCGCCCCAGCCCGAGCCGAGATAGAGCGTGGCGGAGACAGGGACATAGACGACCTGTCCGAGTGTCGCGACGCCACCGGCATCGGGGAAGGGATTGTTCCAGTGATTGAGTGTGACCGAACGACTCTCGGCGGCGAAGCTTGGGAAATTGTCTCCCGGATTGGTGCCGCCGTAGCCGTTGTTGAAGTAGCGCCCGCTCGCGCCCGCTGTGCCGAGGTTCCCAAAGATCTGACGCTGGATGTACTGCTGCGCGGACAGATCGGTGCCGGTGAACCAGGGGGTGCCGGATTCGTTCATGATGCCGAATGAAGTGTCGGTGTAGGGCGGGGCCTGCTGACCATCGGTGCCGCCGCGCGGCGTGCCCTGCGTGCCCGTGTCATACATACCTGAGCCGACCGGCAACCACGACCAGCCCGACGGCAGCGTTGTGTTGGATGGTGCTGACAGCGCGACGGCGCCCAGCGATGCAACGCCGGCGCACGCCACAAGCAGACGAACTTTGTTCATGACGCTTCCCTTCTCTCGCACGCCGATGCACGCTCAACCGTGACGCCGCGCCGGTTCTCTCTCATGCCCCGACAGCGCGTCGGAGCGCCCGATGCTGTGCCCCCAGCATCGGGTAGGATATCTTGCCCTCAAGAGCGAACCGAAGCAAGGGTAAAACGCTTCACTTCGGGTTTATCCTATCATCGATAAGACGCCACTGGAACGGGTGGACTGCAGAAGTAAAACGCTTCACCCGCTCATCGATCACCCCGCTCCTTCGGAACCCCCCGGCCCATCGCCCTTCCCGATGCTCACGACGGTCATGGAATCGAGCGAGCGACGGGCGGCGTAGTCGTTCAGGGCTTCGAGCGTGACGCTGTCGATGCCCGCTTCGAGTTCGTCGAGGGAGCGGGCATGGCCGAGCTTGCGGTGGTCGGTGGCAAGGGCGGCGGCGCGGGCCCCGCTGGACTCGCCGGAGAAGACGAGCTTGGACTTGAAGCCGACCTTCGCGCGACGGAGTTCATCCGCGGTGATCGCGCCCTCTTGGGTGGCGAGGCGGGCGAACTGCTCCCTGAGGACGCGGAGGGTCTCGCCGGCCCGCTCGGGGGTGGTGCCGGCGTAGGCGATGGTCCGGCCGTAGTCCCGATCCGCGCCGTACGAGGCCCAGACGGAGTAGACGAGCGATCGTTTCTCGCGGATCTCGGTGAAGAGCCGTCCGCTCATGCCGCCGGACATGACGGCGATGAGGAGGCGTTCGTACCACGCGTCCTGCTCGCTCTCGCTGGGGGCATCGATGGCGAGCGCGATGTGGGTCTGGTCGGTGTCGTCGGCCTCGTGGTGGATGCCGCGGGACGGATCGCCGGTCGGCATGACGGACTGTGCGCGTCCCTGCCAGCCGTCGAGCAGCGTCTCGAAGCGATCGCGGATGCGCTGGTGATCGACATCGCCCGCGAGCGCGATGATGGAGCCGTAGGGCGCGGCGCGCTCGCTCCATGCGGGGGCGATCTCGTCGGGGGTGACGGCGCGGAGCCCCTCGAGGGTGCCGACGCTGGCGCGGTTGAGGGGCGGCGGCGCGTGATGGCGTCGGAGCAGCACCATGACGCGCTCCTGCGGGTTGTCGGCGAGACCTTCGACAGCGCTGAGGCAGAACTCGCGCGTGGGCTCGAACTGCTCGGCGTCGAACCGGGGCGCACGGACCATCCCCGTAATCAGGGGGAGCGCATCATCGACGCGCGCGCCGAGCATGGTGGCGCGGATGGTGGTGGCGTGCGTCTCGACGGAGGTGGAGCGGGAGACGCCGAGGCGGTCGAAGGCGTCGGCCTGGTCGTGCGAGTCGAGGTCCGCCGCACCGCGGAGGATGAGTTCGGCGTGGAGGGCGCTGAGGCCGATGCGTGCATCGGGGTCGCGTGCGGAGCCGGCGGGGATGAGCCATGACAGACCAACGGAGCGGACGCCGGCGAGGCGTTCGGTGATGAGCACCGTCCCGCAGGCGAGCGTGCTGGTGGTGATGTCGGTCATGGTTCTCGGTCCTTCCTGATCGTGGTGGCGACTGTAGAGCAAGTTCGGGCGTGCGTCGCGGGGCGTGTTCCGATGGAGAAAACGGGATTCTGCATCAGAAGCGGGGAATTCGCTCATCCCGGTGGGTGAAATGGACGCTTTAGGATGCGGGCCCTCGCGCTGTGGGGGCGATGATGACATGCGCAGTCTCCGAGTCATTCTGGTGCTCGTCCTCGCTTCCGGAGCGATGCTGTCGTACTGGTGGGGCCAGAAGGCGATGGAGGCGCAGGAGCGGGCGATCACGGAGACGCGTCGCGCGGTGGACATCATCTCGCGCGAGATCCGGATCCGCTCGCTCTCGGAAAATACACCGACCAACGAGCGCGGCTGGCCGCTGACGATCGATCCGTCGTGGTTCCCGACGATGCTGCCGCAGAACGCACTTCTGGACCCGCATCGGGCGTGGCTGGAAGTGGCGACGGGGCGGGAGCTGTACCTGGAGCACCCTCCGATGCGGTGGGTGGTGGACGAGCGATCGAGCGCGTTCTGGTACAACCCGGGCCTGGGGATCGTGCGGGCGCGGGTGCCGGTCTCGGTGTCAGACCGCAAGGCGCTGGACCAGTACAACCGGGTGAACCGGTCGTCGATCACGGCGTTGATCGCGCCGATTCCGCCCGAAGTGCCGGAAGTACCCGAAGCGACGCTCGCTCTGGAAGAGGAAGAGGAGCAGAGCGTGGTGATCCGGCCGTCGCAGGGTCGCTGACCCGAGCGAGAGCGCGAGACACCCGAGGGATTGGGCCAACCCCATAACTTGGCTCAAGATGTTGACCCGGCATCACCGATAGCGATACTGTCTGTTACGACAGCGTGTCGTGGCGTCACATCTGTTCCTCGAGCTCCGAACTGAAAGAGGAAACAGTCATGGCCAAGAGGACTGCAAAGAAGCGTGCCACCAAGAAGCGCGCGACGAAGAAACGCGCCTCCAAGAAGCGTGCGACCAAGAAGCGCGCAACGAAGAAGCGCACCACCAAGAAGCGTGCAACGAAGCGTCGTACAAAGCGTGCGACGAAGAAGCGCACCACCAAGAAGCGCGCCACCAAGCGGCGTGCAAAGAAGCGCACGACGAAGAAGCGTGCAAAGAAGCGCACGACCAAGAAGCGCGCCACCAAGCGGCGTGCAAAGAAGCGCACGACCAAGAAGCGTGCAACCAAGCGGCGTGCCAAGAAGCGCACGACCCGCCGGAGGACCACCTCCATGATGACGATGCCGACCATGTGACCGGTCGGCATCCGGGGAAAGACCCGGCCCGACCGATGGGACAACGGCGCGTCTCGAGGGCGCCTCTCCCAAGAACGGTTCGGCCGATTCTCACCCAGGTTTTTCGTTCCACGACACGCGGCGGGGCGAGCACAGTGCTCGCCCCGTTCTCATTTTTGCCCCTCACCGCCGAGTCATGGGCACCGAACTCCTTACGAACAATGCCCCGCCGCAACCCCACCACGCCCGCACCGACCCGCGTTGCTTCACCGGGGCGGGTCCGGCCGATAGAGTGCATTCGTTGTACCCCGGCCTCGCGCCGGACCGATTCGACTCCACACGGCCCGCCGCCACGAGCGAGGCCGTTCCCGAAAGGCCCACGCACAATGACCCATGTCATCGGCGAAACCTGCATCGGCACCAAGGACATCTCCTGCGTCGAGGTCTGCCCCGTCGACTGCATACACCCCACCCGCGATGAGGGGGATTTCGAAGATCACGAGCAGCTCTACATCGATCCGGACACCTGCATCGACTGCGGCCTGTGCGTCGACGAGTGCCCCGTCCAAGCCATCTACCCTGAGGAAGATCTCCCCGAGGCCTGGAGCAAGTATGTCCAGATCAACATCGACTACTACGCCAAGAAGTAATCCCCTCCCCCGGAATGATCCCCGGACCCCCGGAACCCCCGGAATCCCCGGCAGGAAGCCCGGACACGCGTTCTACCCGTGAAGACGCTCGAGCAGCATCTCACGGACGCGGGCGGCATCGGCGCGTCCCTGTGATTTCTGCATGACCGCGCCGATCAACCGCCCCACCGCCGCGGTCTTGCCGTTGCGGACATCAGATGCGGAGGCGGCCATCGCGGGATCGGCCAGCACCTCCTCGACCCACGCCTCCAGCGCGCTGTCGTCGCGGACCTGGAGCAAGCCCTCGCGCTCGGCGAGCACCTCGGGATCGGTCAACGGCTCCTCGATCAGCATTTCGAGCAGGCGTTCCGCGGCGTTGGCGCTGATCCGATCCGAAGCACGCAGCACGATCACCCCGCCGAGACGCTCGGCATCGATACCCATCGCCCCCGGCGCGACGGATCGCTCGTTCGCAAGGCGGAAGAGGCACTGGAGCACGAGGTTCGCACCGAGGCGCGCCCCGCGATCACGCTCGATGTCCCGCTCGATGCAGGACTGGATCGCCTCGTCGAGCAGCTCGCCCACCCCCGGCTCCTCCGTCAGAGCGGCGGTCTCCTTCCACGCCAGGCCGTAGTCGCGCCGGTAGCGGGCCGCTCGCTCGTGGGGCAGCTCCGGCATCGCGCTGCGGATCGACTCGACCCACGCACGATCGACCTCGACGGGCAGCAGGTCGGGATCGGGGAAGTAGCGGTAGTCGTGGGCATCTTCCTTCTCGCGCTGGAGAAGGGTGACCTCGCGCTGGTCGTCCCAGCCGCGGGTGGTCTTGGCCCCGGGGCCCATCTCGCGCCCATCCTCGACCCACCGCTGCGGCTGCTCGCGGAGTTCGTGCTCGATGCTCGCGCGGAGGGCGCGGAAGGAGTTGAGGTTCTTGATCTCGACGATGGGTGTGACGACGGTGTGCCCGCCCGGGAGTTCGAGCGTCGCGTTGATGTTCGGCTCGAAACGCATGTGCCCCTTCTGCATGACCCCCTCGGTCACGCCCAGCGCACGGCAGAGGTTCCGCAGCGCCTGCGCGAAGGCCACGACATCGTCGGCGTTGTCGAAGTCCGGCGCGGTGACGATCTCCAGCAGCGGCGTCCCGGCCCGGTTGAGATCGACGATGGAGAAGTCGATGCGTCCGCCGCCGGGCCACTCGTGGAGCAGCTTGCCGGCATCCTCTTCGAGGTGCGCCCGGATGATGCCGACGCGCTTCGTGCGAACCTCATCGGACTTCGGATCGTGCACCGGGATGTCGATGGCCCCGTCGCCGCAGACCGGCAAGTCGTACTGACTGATCTGGTACGCCTTGGGCAGGTCCGGGTAGAAGTAGGACTTGCGGTCCCACTTGGTGAGCGTCGCGATCTGGCATCCCAGCGCCAGCCCGACGCGGACGGACATCTCGACCGCGGCCCGGTTGGGGACCGGCAGCGCCCCCGGGAGCGCGAGCACCACAGGATCGATGAGGGTGTTGGGCTCGCTGTCCTCAAACTCGGGGCAGGCGGGGTTGCCGACCCGCGTGAACATCTTGCTCCGCGTCGCCAGCTCGACATGGACCTCGAGCCCGATCTTCGGGATGACCCGCTGGATGTCTTCGAGGCGTCTGGCCACGCGCCGAGTCTATCCCAAGCGCTGCCCGACGCGCGTCGCGGGGATCACTCCCCGGCATTGACCGCGCGGATGGGCTGCATCTCGGACTGGCGGAGGCGTCGGAGCGAGGTGACCACCTCGTCGAGCACGGGCAGGGCCTCGTCCGCATCGTCCTCGTGCACCCAGGTGGTGATGACGAATCGGCGCAGCTCCTCGTACATACCGACCATGACGAAACGGACCGGCTCTTCGGTCCTGTTGAAGACCGCCGTGCCGCTGACCATGCAGGCGGTGAGGTCGTCCTGCGCGATCACTTCGGTGTTCTCGATGACGATGTCGCTCAGCGAAGTGTTCAGGCGGACGGTCCGCTCGGTGTAATCCTCGAAATCCGTCAGTCGCTGATACATCGGTTGCCCGAACGCCTCGATGCGCGCAGACTCGGGACGCTCAAGGTTATGACCCTCGCCTGTCGGGAGTACGGCAATCTGCGCACTCTGGCGGCGCGCGACTTCCCAGCCATCGGGAATATCGAAACGGAAGGGCAGCGGCGCAATCGGATTCAGACGCACCGAGCGATCCCAGACGCTGCCCGTCAGCAGCCAGAGCACCGCCTGACGCGCTTCCTCGGCGTGCTCTGCCTCGTACCTTGCCTGCACCAGCACGAATTCCTCCCCGACCCCGAACGCCGCGAACAGAATCCCGCGTCGGTCGGACATGTCGCCATCCCATGTCCCGCGCACCAGCAGCCCCGGCAGACGATTCACGATCAGGTTCTCGCGTCCCGTCTCGACCATCCCACGACGCTGAATCATCTCCGGACTCATCCATCCCTCGGTCGCCTGCGTCAGGACGGTCGGCAATTCGGTGATGGTGATCAGGATGTTCTTCGACTCGTGCTTGAACCCCGGCGAATCCGTCATCGGCTCGTAGTAGAAGGGCGGGCGCATCGTCAGGCGCGTCCCTGCAATCGGGTACTCAACCGCCAGTGGCATGTTCCGCGGATCCCACCGATTCGGGTCGTCCCGTGCCGGTATCGGCCTCTCCGCCACCGGCTGAGGCCCGGAGCCCGCATCCTGGGCCATCACCGCCGAACCGACGCCCATCGCTCCGCTCAGCACCAACCCGACCATCCAAGCACGCATCGCTGTATTTCCCATACCGGAGTCTAGCGATGCCTCCCGCTCCGGCTGCACGCACCCCGAAACCGCATTCCGCACATCGGCGGTTGGGATGACGCACCAGACGGGTACAATCGCCCCTATGCGTCGACGCGTCGTCATTTCCGGACTCGGCCCCGTCTCCTGCTTCGGCGTCGGGATCGATCCACTCTGGACCGCCCTTCTCGAGGGCCGCTCGGGCATGGCCCCCGTCCGCGCCTTCGATGCGGGGGGGATGCTCTGCCGACTGGGTGCGGAGATCCCCGCCGGCTTCTCCGTCCGCGATTTCGTCCCCAAGACCTACCGCAAGGCGACCAAGGTCATGGCCCGGGACATCGAGATCGCCGTCGCGGCCGCCCGTGCCGCCACCCTCGACGCCAACATCCTCACGCGCGGCTTCTGCGAGGACGGCCAGACCCCCACCTACGAGGGCGCACGCATCGGCTGCTCCATCGGCGCTGGCCTGATCGCAGCCGAGATCCCCGAACTCTCCGCCGCCTTCGTCACCGCCACCAACGATGCCGGCGCCTTCGACTACGACAAGTGGGGCGCCGAGGGCATCAACAACCTCACGCCGCTCTGGCTGCTCAAGTACCTCCCCAACATGCTGGCGTGCCATGTCACCATCGTGCACGGCGCCGAAGGCCCCTCCAACACCATCACCTGCGCCGAGGCCAGCGGTCTGCTCTCCGTCGGCGAGTCCCGCGCCGTCATCGAGCGTTCCGATGCCGAACTGTGCTTCTCCGGCAGCGCTGAGAGCAAGATCAGCCCGCTGGGCTACAACCGGCTCGAATGCGCGAAGCGGCTCGCACGCACCGATCCGGATGCCGATCCCACCTCGTTTGTGCGCCCCTTCGATCCCGATGCGCCCGGCTCCATCCCCGGAGAGGGCGGGGGCATCCTGCTGCTCGAAGAGCGCGAGGCCGCGCGGTCACGCAACGCCCGCCCCTACGCCGAGATCCTCGGCTTCGGCGCGGGCCAGTCCTCCATCCGCGGCGATGCACGGGCGCGCAGCGAGGGCCTGACCAACGCCATCGAGCGTGCCCTGGAAGATGCCGAGGTCGCGCCGGGAGAGGTCGATGCCATCGTCCCCGGTGCGCAGGGCGCGACGGAGGTCGATGATGCCGAAGCCGCGGCACTCCGTGAGGTCTTCGCCGACCGCCTCCCCAACATCCCCCTCATCACGCTGACGCCGAATCTGGGCAGCACCTACGCGGGCGCAGGGGGGCTGGCCCTCTCCGTCGCGGCACTCTGTCTCCGCCACCAGACGCTCCCCGCTCGCCTCCACGCCGGACGCTGCCCCGACGATCTCGACGCCGGACCCGCCCCGACGCGCGATGCACGCCTGCGTCGGATCCTCGTCTGCACCACCGCGCTGGGCGGGCAGAACGCCGCCGTCCTCCTCACGACACCGGAATAATCCAAAGGAATCATCGACCACGAAATGCCGTTCGCCCTATGCTGGCGACTCCACGAAAACAGTTCTCGGCATCGGCACGCGTCCGATGCAACTTCGGTTCCTACCAACAACAGGAGCAACAAAGTGAGTTACAACCGCAAGCCCACGCTCAAAGACGACGAACTCGACCCTTCGCTCGCCGAAGTCAGCCGAACCGTCATCGGGTGCGCCATCGAAATCCACAAGACACTCGGGCCCGGCTTCGATCGCTCCGTCTACGAGAACGCACTCGCCCACGAACTCCGCAAGCACGAGGTCGACTTCGGCCTCCGCCACACCTTCCCCGTCGAGTACGACGGCGAGAAGGTCGGCGAGCACGCCGTCTCGTTCTATGTCGATGAGCGATTCGTCGTGCAGGTCCTCGCCGAGGATCGCGATGTCACCGGCTTCGACCGTGACTCCCTCCGTGCCCAGCTCCGTGCGGCGGACCTCGACCTCGGGCTCATCATCAATTTCCACCGCCGGCGCCTCCGCGACGGACTCGTTCGTGTGCTCAATCCCGACCGCATCGATTCGATCCGCGGCCACCAGCACGACGAGGATGACGACGACTACGAGGATGAGGAAGACGAGTAATTCATGGTCGCGCCCGGAGCCGACAACCGGCGCGTCGTGATCACCGGCACCGGCTGGGTCACACCGCTCGGAAACGATGTCGAGTCTGTCTGGTCAAAGCTCCTCAGCGGCGCCTCGGCCATCGCTCCGCTCACGCGCTTCCCGGCGCAGTCCTTCGCCACCAACTTCGGCGCTGAAGTCCGCTCCTTCGATCTTGCGCACTTCCTCGCCGACACAGACCTCCACACCAAATCCCACCTTCATGTCAAATTCGCCCTCGCCGCCGCGGCCCAGGCGTGGAAACAGGCCGGGCTGGGCGATGTCTCGCGCCCCGGACAGACCCACGCCGGATTCCCCGATCTCAACCGCAAACGCGTCGGCATCTATCTCGGCTCCGGGGAGGGCACGCTCGACTTCGAGAACTACGCCCGCGCCTGCATCGACTCCTGGCGAGCCGAATCACGCACCTCTGACAGCGTCGCCTGGGCACACAGCACACGCGAACACTTCGACCCCGAATACGAGGTCGAGCAGGAACCCAACCTCGCCATCGCCCACCTCGCCGAGGCGTTCGGAGTTCGCGGCCCCGCCTTCAACTGCATGACCGCGTGCGCCGCCTCGACCCAGGCCGTCGGCGAGGCGTACTGCATGCTCCGAAGAGGCGATGCCGACCTCATGATCGTCGGCGGCAGCCACACCATGCTCCATCCGCTGGGCATGACCGGCTTCATCCGCCTCACTGCCATGTCCACGCGACGCGACGATCCCGCGACCGCCTCGCGCCCCTTCGACTCCACGCGCGACGGCTTCGTCATGGGCGAGGGCGCGGGCATCCTCATCCTCGAACGGCTCGACCACGCCCGCGCACGCGGAGCCACACCCCTCTGCGAGGTCGTCGGCTACGGCTCCTCTGCGGACGCCTACCGCATCACCGACATCCAGCCCGACGGACTCGGCGCGGTCGAATCCATGCGCGAAGCACTCATGCACGCCGGCATCGACCCGCACAAGCCCGATGCACTCGGCCGTCCCCCGGTCCAATACATCTCCGCCCACGGCACCGGAACCAAGGAAAACGACTCCATCGAGACCCGCGCCGTCCGCGGCGTCTTCGCCGATCAGGCCCCGCGCATCCCCTTCTCCTCCGTCAAGTCCATGCTCGGCCACCTCATTCAGGCCGCCGGTGCGGTCGAACTCATCACCTGCGTCCAGGCCATCCGAACCGGATTCGTCCCCCCCACCATCAACCTCAATCATCCCGACCCCGTCTGCGATCTCGACTATGTCCCCAACACCGCCCGCGATCTCCGCGACTCCGGCGGCGTCGAAATCGCCATGTCCAACGGCTTCGGCTTCGGCGGCCAGAACGACACCGTGCTCATCCGGCGTTTCGATCCGTCGCGATGACCTGCGCCGAACGCGATGACCGACACCCAGCCCAGCCCCGACGCCCCCGCACAATCAACGACACCGAGCCCCCCGACGCGCACGCCGCCGCTCGCCAGCGCGGATCAGGCGCTGCACACGCTCTTCGCCATCCTGCTGCTCATCGTCGCGCTGGTCACCGCCATCGCGCTCGCGGTCCTCTGGCGTGCCCGCGCCGAGCCCGTCTGGTGGGTCACCGTCGCGCCGGATGATCCCGTCGCGATCCATCGCGCCGAATCCGTCGAGAAACGGCTCAACAACACGCTGACCCACGACCACCCCAACCCCGATGCGTGGACCATCGACATCACCGCGGACGAGGCCAACGCATGGCTCAACCTGCGCCTCCCGCTCTGGCTCGCCAACCGAGACCTGCCCTCGCCCTTCGACCCCGGCTCGCTCGCGGTCGCCTTCCGCGAAGATCGCATCATCGCCGGAGCGCGCCTCCGCTCGGGCAACGACCGCCACATCGTCGGCCTCACCATCGAGCCGCGCATCGACGAGGAAGCGCGCCTGCACGCACCCATCACCTCCATCCACTTCGGCGCACTCACCCTCCCGCGCCACCTCGCTGGCGAACGCCTCTACACCCTCATCCCCGCGGAACTCGCCGAACACCCCGAAGTCAGCGGCACACTCCGCGCCCTGCTCGATGCCGAACCGCTCCTCGACGCCTCGCTGCTGAACATCGA
>REDD01000133.1 GCA_007693725.1 Phycisphaeraceae bacterium | reverse complement strand
TGGCGAGACGCACGATGAGGGCATCCAGAAGGGCGCGGGGGGTGCTGCTGGATCGCGCGTTGCGTCGAACGGACTCGACGAGCGCGATCATGTGCGAGAGCGCGCCCTCGTCGAAGTGCTTGGACTGACGGACCGCCGACTCGCGTGCCTGACCGCTGATCTCGACGAGCATGGTCTCGGGACCGCACGCGGCCATGACCATGAGGTCGCGGAAACGCGAGGCGAGCGCGTCGAGCAGCGCATCCATCTCCGTGCCGACCGTGAGCAGGTCGTTCGTCGTCTCGAGGGCACGCCCGGCATCGCCCTCGGCCAGTGCATCGACCAGAGTCGCGATGCGTTCGCTCTCGGGAAGACCGAGCACCTGTTCGAGCAGGCCGACGGTCATGCTCTCCCCGGCGGGACACGCCGCCATCAACCGATCGAGAATCGAGAGCGCATCGCGCATCGAGCCGTTCCCGAGACGGGCGACCGCGTGCAGCAGATCCGGCTCGGCCCTGATCTTCTCACGCTCGGTGACGATCCGGAGATGCTCGGCGATCTCGCCCGAGGCGATGTTGCGGAAGTCGAAGCGCTGGCACCGCGACTGAATGGTCGGCGGCACCTTGTGCGGATCGGTGGTGCAGAGGATGAACTTCACATGCTCCGGCGGCTCCTCCATGGTCTTGAGCAGGGCGTTGAACGCCTCGCGCGTGAGCATGTGGACCTCGTCGATGATGTAGATCTTGTAGTTGCCCCGGAGGGGGCGGTAGATGCTGTTGGCGATGAGTTCGCGGGCCTCATCCACGCCACGGTTGGAGGCGGCATCGATTTCGATGACATCGGTGTCCTGCCCGGACATGATGGCCTCGTCGATCTCCGCGGACCCGCCGTTGAGGGCCTTGGCGAAGATGCGGGCGAGGGAGGTCTTGCCGACCCCGCGCGTCCCCACGAACAGGTAGGCGTGGGCCACCCGCTGCTGCTCGATGGCGTTCCGGAGGGTCCGGGCGATGGTCTGCTGGCCCACGAGTTCATCGAAGTCGCGGGAGCGATAGCGTCTTGCGAGCACGGTGTAGGACATGGTGCGATCTTAGCGAGGCCGGGAGCGGTCTCGGCGCGGAACGCCATCCGATGGGGAGTTTCTCCCCAACTGCGATGTCGATGTCTCCCATCTCCGCGGTTGGCGACCAGGACACCGGCAGCACCGACCGCCATCCGTTTATGGCTGCTGCCGTCAAGCCCTGACCAGATTCACGGGGCGACCTTGCACCGGGCCCGGCCGCCAACCGGAGAGACGGGAGTGCCAGTGTACCCCCCGCCCTCACCGATGGACAGCGAGCAGCGGTCGGGTCGGTGGGTGGACCCGTTCCCCCGTGGGGCACCGCTATCATCCCCCGATGGGTGAACGCACCGCCGCCGGAGACCGTTTTGAGGCCATCGCGCGCCAGCGCGGCACCCTCATCATCGTTTTCCGGGCCGCGTTTCTGATCATGCTCTCGGTGATCGCCGGGCTGGCGATCCTCCGCGACTCGGTCACCGATACCGGGGGGCTGGGCTTCTACTCGTACTGGTGGGTGATCGTGCTCGGCGTGGCGGCGTTCGCGGGATCGATCATCATCATGGACATCCTGACGCCCCGCCGGAAGCTGACCACGCTCTCGGCGATCATGTTCGGCGTCTTCGCGGGGCTGCTGGTGACGCTGCTGCTGTCGTGGGTGATTGACCTCTTTGTCGAGACCTACCAGCTCACGCAGACCAATCCGGAAGAACGCCAGCGGCTCATCCTCGCGGTCAAGGTCATGCTCGGGATCGGGATGTGCTACCTCGGCATCACCACGGTGCTCCAGACACAGGACGACTTCCGGCTCGTGATCCCGTATGTCGAGTTCTCGAAGCAATACCGGGGCATGCGCCCGTTCGTGCTGGATACCTCCGCGTTGATCGACGGCCGGATCCTCGATGTCGCGCCGACGGGCGTGATCCAGTCGCAGGTGATTGTTCCGCAATTCGTGGTGAGCGAGCTGCAACGGCTGAGCGACTCCGCAGAACGAATGAAGCGCAACCGAGGCCGACGCGGGCTCG
Organism: Phycisphaeraceae bacterium; assembly: GCA_007693725.1. Lineage (GTDB taxonomy): Bacteria > Planctomycetota > Phycisphaerae > Phycisphaerales > UBA1924 > REDD01. The sequence continues at coordinate 19,518 of REDD01000133.1, read as the reverse complement.
AATTGCTCGGGCGACTGCAACGCTCGCCCCATGTCGATGTTGTCGTCGAAGAGACTTCGGAACTGACCGGATCGGTCGATCAGGGCGTCATCGACTTTGCGAAAGAACTCTCGGCCACAATCGTCACGACGGACTTCGGTCTCGCGCAGGCGGCGAGCGTGCATTCGGTGCCGGTGCTGAATCTCAACGATCTTGCCAACGCACTGAAGCCGAATCTGCTCGCGGGCGAAACCGTCAGCGTCCACATCGTCAAGCAAGGCGAGCACGCCGGGCAGGGCGTCGGCTATCTCGACGACGGCACGATGGTGGTCGTCGAGCACGGCGAGCATCACATCGACGAAACGGTCGACCTCGTCGTCACGGGCACGGTGCAGACCTCGGCGGGACGGCTCGTCTTTGCGCGGGTGCTCGACCAGAGCGAGGGCGCCACGCATCACCCGGAACCCCCGGCCACCGAATCGACCATGCAGCATCTTGAGCCGGAGCCGGGCTCTTCCGACCATCATCCCGCGCCGGAGACGCCGCATGCCGTGGAGGGTGGCTCAACCCCACAAACCGGCACGCCGAGTTTTCGCGACCGCTCCGTACCGGGCACGGTGCGCCGCTCGGACCGGAATCCCCGGCGCGGCTGAGCAACAATTGGATCCGTCACTACTTCGCGGGGACCAGGACGGGGACGACACCCGGCTCGATCTCGAGGCGGATCTCCTCCGCGCACAACGCCGCGCCCCCCTGCTGGCGTGTCCGCATCGCTTCGCCATCCAACTGGAAGGGCACCGGTGTGCCGGCGTCGCGGATCGAGACGGTGTGCGCCCGCATGTACAGGGATCCGCTGAACGATCGCTGACGGCGCAGACGCGAAAGCATGAGCCACTTGATCAGCCCGATGCGCGTCGAGACGGGGAAGAAAACCAGATCGAGCGCTCCATCGGTCATGCTCGCATCCTTCGCGGGATCGATGCGGAGCGCGTACTGACGCGAGTTGGCCACAACGACGAGCCCGGCGCGTCCCGAGATGACCTGCTCGCCGTCGGCATTGATGTGAAGTGTCTTGAACGCCGGGCGCAAGAGTTCGCCCAAAACATGACGCGCGTACGAGGTGTGGGAAATCGGCCCTGTGCGTTGGCTGGCGAGCCGGTGGACGATGTTGGCATCCGGTCCGACCGAGCACATCAGCAGGAAGGGATCGCCGTTGCAGCGGGCCAGATCGACGCGGAGGGTCTCGCCGCGGTCGAGCGTTGCACGGAGCGTTGCGTACCGCCGGTTCATGCCGAACTCGCGGGCGAAGAGGTTTTCGGTGCCGAGGGGGAACTGGTAGATCGGGACGCCCGTTCGGGCGGCGATCGGCGCGTGGGCCTGGACGGTGCCGTCCCCGCCGATGGCGACCAGCGCCCGGGCGTCCTGGAGCTCGGCTTCGAGGCGGGAGCCATCGCCCTCCGGCCCGACATCCACCGCGACGCACTCATCGCCATCGGCCCCGAGTGCCTCCGAGAGCAACCGCGCCCAGCGCGATGCGCGCCCCTTGCCCGCGAGCGGGTTGTACACAAGCACGACACGCAACCGAGGGATCCCTTCTGCGATCCGCCTCTCCACTGGGGGCCGCTATGCTAACGGGCCATGGATCGGCATCTGAAACCCCGCATCTTCACACGCCACACCTGTACGGGTGCTGTTTTGGTCGGGTTCGTGCTCCTCTTCGCTCCCTCGGCGTCCGGACAATCCAGCGAGTTCACCCTCAGCGGCGCCACCCCCGAGGGCATCCGCGCCTGGGAACGCTCCGAGAGCGCCCCCCTCACGGGCGATGGCGCTGTCATCGCCGATGCCCGGCGCGCGCTCGCGGCGGACGATCCCAATCGCGCGTTCCGGCTCATCAACGAGTGGATCGAGGCCAACGACGGGCTGGGCAATCCGTGGTTCCCCGAAGCACTGCTCATCCGGGGCGATGCCCTCGTCGCGCGGAACTCGGAATACAAAGCGCTCTACGACTACGAGCGCCTCATCCGCCAGTACCCGCAGAGCGAGCACTTCGCGACCGCCATCGAGCGCGAACTCAACATCGCACTCCGTTACTTCGATGGTCTCCGGCGTCGGCTCTTCGGCATGCGCATTCTCGATGCCTCGGACACCGCGGTGGAACTGATGATCCGGGTGCAGGAGCGCATGCCCGGTAGCCAGCTCGCCGAGCGCGCCGCCATCGAACTCGCGGACTTCTACTACCGCAGACGCGAGATGTCGCTCGCGAGCGAGGCGTACGAACTCTACCTGGAGAACTTCCCGAACGGCCCGAATCGCCTGAAGGCGGAGAAGCGGCTGATCTACTCCGATGTCGCTCGCTTCAAGGGGCCGCAGTACGACGCGTCGGGGCTCCGCGATGCTCGCGTGCGCATCCGCAACTTCGCCCAGCGCTATCCCGGCGAGGCCGAGCGCACCGGGATCAACGAGGGACTCATCGCCCGCATCGACGAGTCCGTCGCCTCGCAGATGCTCGAATCAGCGCTCTGGTACCAGACGCAGAACGAGTGGCCGTCCATGCGGTACACGCTCCGCCGACTCATCCGCAGCCATCCGCAGACACTCGCGGCCCAGCGGGCCATGGACATCATGGAGGAGCGCGGCTGGACCGTCGACGATGCCGCCCGCCAACGCGTGCGCGACGCCGATGCCGTCCGCTTCGAGGGCGGCGCTTCAGAGATGGTCGAACCCGTCGATGCGGACGCCCGGGAGGAGGACGAGTCATGAATCGGGGAGATGGCCACACCCGGCGGTGCGTTGTCCTCGGACTCGCGATCCTCGGCAGCGCCCTCCTCTCCTCCTGCGCGAACGACCCCCGCAGCGGATACGCCTTCGACTCGGCCTTCCGGACGGACATCGAGACGGTCGCGATACCGATCTTCGACAACACGACCTTCACCCACGGCCTCGAAGTGACCCTGACCGATGCCATCGTCAAGGAGATCCATCGGACCACGCCCTACCGCGTCGTATCCGCAGAGCGTGCCGACACGCTCCTCACGGGGACCATCACCAACACGGACATGCGCCGGCTGCGCACCGCCCCCGATTCCGGGCTCGTGCAGGAACTGGCCTTCGAGATCACCGTGACCTTCGAATGGAAGGATGCCCGCAGCGGCCGGGTGCTCGTCTCGCGTCGGAACTTCCGGGCGGCGGAATCCTTCGTCCCCGGTCGCGGGGCTCAGGAGCGGCTGGAATCGGGCCAGGCCGCCGCGGTACACCAGATGGCCCGAGATCTGGTCGGGGAACTCCGATCGGCCTGGTAATGGCCTTCCGCCTATCGTTCGATGCACTGGGAGGAGAACTCCGCCCGTACCATCCACGACCACCGATCCGCACGGGGTAGGAACACGACTGCATGGCAGATAAGGATCATCAGAACCCGAATCAGAAGGATCCCGGCACCGGCAAGGGCCCCGGTCGGCCCGATCCCTCTTCCGGCGGGCAGAAGCCGGGGGCGCCGGGCCAGCCGCCGCGCGTCAATCGCGCCTTCGGGCTCTTCATGCTGCTCGGGCTTGTGCTGTTGTTCCTGATCGTTCTCCAGGCGGGTCAGCCGCGCCGCACCGACACCACCTTCGCGAGCTTCGAGGCCTATGTGCAGGAAGGCGTGCTGGAGAACATCGTCGTCGGCTACGAGGCGATCACCGCCGATCCGAAGAAGCTCTCGCCCGAGGAGCAGCAAAGCTCCGGACGCGTGCCGCCGTCGACACCCATCCGCGTGACGATCACCACCGGCCCCGGACGCGAGTTCTGGCTCAGCAAGGTCGATGCGATCACGGGCAGCGACTTCTTCGATCGCTCCGCACCGCCCTGGTGGCGTCAGTTGCTCATGTCCGGCCTGCTCATCTGGATCCTCCTCTTCGCGATCATCTGGTTCTTCATCTTCCGCATGATGCGTCAGGCCGGAGGCGGCGGGGGCGTCCTCGGCAACTTCGGCAAGTCGCGCCACCGCGTGCTCGCCAAGGAGACCACCGGCATCACCTTCAACGATGTCGCCGGCATCGACGAGGCCAAGGACGAGGTCTTCGAGATCGTCGAATTCCTCAAGAACCCCAAGAAGTTCATGCGTCTCGGCGGACGCATCCCCCGCGGCGTGCTCCTCGTCGGCGACCCCGGCTGCGGCAAGACGCTGCTCGCCAAGGCCATCGCGGGCGAGGCGGATGTGCCGTTCTTCTCGATCTCCGGCTCGGACTTCGTCGAGATGTTCGTCGGCGTCGGCGCCTCGCGTGTCCGCGACCTCTTCAAGCAGGCCAAGGAATCCGCGCCGTGCATCATCTTCCTCGACGAGATCGATGCCGTCGGCAGACGACGCGGTGGCGGCTTCTCCTCCGGCGGCCATGACGAACGCGAGCAGACGCTCAACGCCATCCTCGTCGAGATGGACGGCTTCGAGTCGTCCGATCAGGTCATCGTCATCGCGGCGACCAACCGCTCCGATGTCCTCGACCCCGCACTGACACGCCCAGGACGCTTCGATCGTCAGGTCATCGTCTCGCTGCCGGACCTCAAGGGGCGACTCGAAATCCTGCGTGTCCACACCCGCAAGATCAAGATCGGGCCGGATGTCGATCTCGAAAAGATCGCCCGCGGCACGCCGATGTTCTCCGGCGCGGAACTCGCAGCGCTCGTCAACGAGGCGGCCATCATCGCGACGCTCGAAGAGAAGGAATTCGTCGAACACGACGACCTGGAAGAAGCTCGCGACAAGATCCGCTTCGGGCGCTCTCGCAAGAGCCGCAAGATCGAGGAAAAGGAACGCATCGCCACGGCGTACCACGAGGCGGGCCACGCCGTGCTCCAGGCGATGCTGCCCGATGTCGACCCGCTGCACAAGGTCACGATCATTCCCCGCGGCAACTTCGGCGGCGCGACCTTCTCACTGCCCGAGCGCGATCGCTACGGCTACGGGCTCAAGTGGCTGCAATCGACCATGCGTGTCGTCTGCGGCGGACGCATCGCCGAGGAACGCAAGACCAGCGACATCACCTCAGGCGCAGCGCAGGACATCCAGCAGCTCACCATGATGGCACGCGCCATGGTGCTCGAATGGGGCATGAGCGACCGTCTCGGCTTTGTCCGCTACGCCGGTTCCGACACTCGCGAGGCCATGATGCGTGAACGCGACTACTCCGATGGCACCGCCGAGGTCATCGATCAGGAGATCCGTCGCTACGCCGAAGATGCGTACAGCGATGCGGAACGGATTCTCAACGAGAACTGGGACAAGGTTGTCGCCGTTGCCGAAGCACTGCTGAAGCACGAAACCCTCACCGCCGAGGAAGTCGACACGCTCATGCGCGGCGAGGCACTCAACAAGCCCTCCGTCAGCGACTTGCTCGCGCTCGAGGCCCGCAAGCACAAGGACGCCGCATCAAAGGCACCCGAGAAGAAGTCCAAGCCGGACGACGAGATCGGCCCGGGTGTGGTCCCGTCCCCGGCGTAACGCTTCGGCTCACGCCTTCGCCACATGCTCTTCCGCGCGCACGATGTTGTCCGACGCGATGGCCTCCGCCCCGCCTCGGTCGAACGCGCTGATGTTCTCGATGGTCGTGTCGGCGATGTTGGTGATCGCTTCCTTGGTGAAGAACGCCTGGTGCGCTGTGATCACGACATTCGGGAAAGTCGAGAGCCGCGCAAAGACATCATCCTGAATCACCTGCTCGGAGAGATCGCGGAAGAAGATGTCCCCCTCCTCCTCGTAGACATCCAGACCCATCGATCCGATGTGGCGCGACTTCAGCCCTCGGATCGCCGCCTTGGTGTCGATCACGCCGCCGCGGCTGGTATTGATGAGCATCACGCCCCGCTTCATCTTCCCGATCGCATCGTCGTTGATCAGGTGATGCGTCTTCGGGTTGAGCGGACAATTCAGCGAGATGATGTCGCTCTCCGTGTAAACGCGGTCGAGGTTCACATATTCCACGCCCATTTTCTTCGCCTCGTCACTCTGCACGATGTCGAACGCCAGCACGCGGCAGCCGAAACCGAGCATGATCCGGCAGAAGACCCGCCCGATCTTTCCGGTCCCGATCACGCCCACGGTCTTGCCGTGCAGATCGAAGCCCATCAGCCCGTCGAGCGAGAAGTTCTGCTCGCGCGTCCGTGTGATCGCGCGATGCGTCTTGCGGTTCAGCGTCAGGATCAGCGCCACGGCGTGCTCCGCCACCGCGTAGGGTGAGTACGCCGGAACCCGCGCGACCGTGATGCCCGCCTCGGCCGCCGCTTCGAGGTCGACATGATTGAACCCCGCCGAACGCAGCGCCAAGAGGCGCGTGCCGCCCTCCGCGAGGGTCCGGATCACCTGCGCGTTCGCATCATCCAGCGAGAACAGGGCCACCGCCGGAGCATCCGCCGCGAGCGCGGCCGTCGTCTCATTCAGCGATGCCTCAAGCATCTCGATGTCGTGCCCCGCCTCACGGTTGGCCTCTTCGAGCACGCTCTCTTCGTACTTCCGAACGCTGTACGCAACCACTCGCATGACATCCTCCTCGCTGCTTCGTTTCAGATCCCGAACCGCTCGGCAACCTCGCCCGGCGTCATCCCCGTCACCCGCACCACCTTCTCCGGATTCGTGTGCCCGGACACGATCTCCACCTGCTGAACTCGCACACCCAACTCCTTCGCGATCAAGCGGCAGATCGCCGTATTCGCCTTGCCTCCCTCCGGCGGCGCGCTCACACGGATCTTGAGCCGATCTCCCAGCAACCCCGACACTTCATCCCGCTTTGCGCCGGGCACCGCCTTGATCGAGATCAACACACCGCTGTCACCGCCCTCCCGCACAATACCACTCATTGTACCGACGCCTCGGCGCGATCCAGAATCGCATTCGCTCCCGCCTCCGTCGGCGCTTCGGCGATGAGCCGGAAGATCGGCTCGGTGTTGCTGGGCCGTGCATGGATCCACGCCGCGCCATCCGGCGTGTCGAAGTCCAGCCGCAGGCCGTCCTGCACATCCTCCGCGGCACCCGGAAAAGCTCCGCGCATCGCGTCGAGAAACCGCTCCACGCCTCCCGCGGGCTGCGCGAGCTTCCGCTTCACGATCGCGTACCGCGGCACCATCTCGACCAACTCCGCGATGCCCTTCCCCATCTGCGCCGACAACCCCAGAACCAGCCCCATCGCGCTGAGCGAATCACGGATCGGCACCACCTGATCCCAGATCACCCCCCCATTACCCTCGCCGCCGAGCACCGACCCGTGCGAGCGCATCCCCGCGACCACATGCGCCTCGCCGACGGGCGTCCGCACAACCTTCGCCCCGTACCGCGCGCACACATCATCGATCATCCGGCTCGTGCTCAGATTCGCCGCCACTGTCGCACCCTTCGCCCGCTCACCGAGCGATTGCAGCAGACTCCACGCCGCGAGCACCAGCGTGTACTCCTCGCCGATGAACCGGCCGCCGCCATCCACGAGCGCGAGTCGATCGCCATCCGGATCCTGCGCGAAGCCGATCTCCGCCCGATGCTCGCGCACCGCATCGCACAGACCGGTCAGATTCTCCGCGAGCGGCTCCGGATTGTGCGGGAACACGCCCGAGGCGTCCGCGTTCAACTGCACCACATCACAGCCCAGGCGTGCCAGCAGCGCCCCAGCGAACGCCGTGCCCGATGCGTTCACCGAATCCACCACCACGCGGAACCTGCGGTCCTGGATCTGATGCACCGGGCAGACCTCATCCAACGCCCCCAGCACCGTCTCGACATGGCGAGCGACCCCGTGCTCCTCGCGGCTCCATCCGCCGATCTGCCCCGCATCCACCCATTCCGGCTCGCCCGCGCGGAAGCGCTCGACCAGCGAGGCCGCCTCCTCCGGCGTCGGCGCGCCGCCCCGACCCGTGATCGGCTTCACCCCGTTCCACTCGCCCGGATTGTGCGAGGCCGTCAGCACCAGCCCGGCATCCGCGCCCATCGAGCGGACCATCAGCCCCACCGTCGGCGTCATCGCGATCCCGAGATCCGTGACATCGCACCCCGCCATCGCCAGCGCCCCCCGCGCCACCTCCGCGATCGCCCCCCCGCCTCGACGCCCATCCCGCCCGAGCACCACCCGGGCGCGACGCCCCCGCACCCCGGCACGCACCTCCGCACCGAAATGCCCCACATAACGCGCCACAACCCCCGGCGTCAGCGAACCGCCCACGATTCCGCGGCAGCCGCTCACAGACACCATCAGCACCGAACGATCCTGCACACTCGACATGGCCCGATCATACGGGCAACGCCCCCGCGACTACGCCACGCGTGCGCTGTAGCCCGAACCCGGTCCCTCGGTCGCCTGAATGATGCTCAGATCCCCAGGCGCCAGCCGAGACAGATCGATCACCTGCCCCAACAGACCGCCCCCGCTGATCGGCTGCACCACCCGCACCTGCGGCCGATCCAGCGTCCCCGCCCGCACGCCCATCACCTGCGCCACATCACCGCTCGACAGACGCACGAACGAGCCGATCGGGTACAGCCCCACCGCCTCCGCGAGCGCCCGGATGATCCGACGGTCGTACATCCCCTGCGCACCGAGCATGATCAGCTCGGCCAGCGCATCGTACGGCCGTCTCGGCTTCCGCTCGGTACGCGGCAGCGTCCCCGCACAGTACGCGTCGGCCACCGACGCCACCTTCGCGAAGTCCGTGATCCGCGCCCCCTTGCGGTAGTTCGGATACCCCGTCCCGTTCTCACGCTCGTGGTGCTGGTACGCCGCGAATCGAACAATCTCGGGCAGATCCCGCATCCCGTCGAGCAGCACCACCGACATCGCCGGGTGCCGCCAGATCCGGTTGATCTCCGCATCGTTCAATGGACGATCCGTCGTCCGAAGCTCCTGCGGTATCAACCCCATGCCGACATCGCAGAGCAACCCCGTCAGCCCCGCGATCCGCGCCTCTTCATGAGTCCAGCGCAAGCGACACGCGATCGCGATGCTCAGCACCGCGGTGGTGTAGGCGTGCTCGGCGAGATCATCATGCGTGCGGAGTCCCAGCACCGCTAGCTGGGGAAACTGCGATGGACACCGCTGCACACGCTCCATCAGATCATCGATGATCGCGTTCGCCTCGTCGACCTCGGTCGCCACGCCGGCAACGACCCGCGTCAGGACATCGCGGAAACGCTCCGTCCCCTCGGCACGCACGCGGCAGACCCACGCCTCATCACCCCAGCCCGGCTCATCCTGATCCGCCAGACGGATCGGAGAGACACCCGATGGAATCCGCAACGCCAGCTCCGCCCATTTCCGCTCGTGCTCCGAGACGATGCGATCCGCCAGCTTGATCCGCTGAGCCCGTGCCCGCGCGGTCTCACGCTCCCCCAGCCCCGTGTACGCACCCAGATCGAACACCTGCGAATGCAGCGGATCGATCTCGTCCCCCTCCTCAGCAACGACGAACCCGCCCACCGTCACAAGATCACGATTGGTCCGCTGCCCGACCTCAACCCCCTTCGCGGGCGAAAGCATCCGCGCACGCTGGAGTTCTTCGATCGAGTCCGCGAAGAACAGGTCCGAGGCGGGCATCTCCCGCAACGCCCGCAGCAATCCCTCGGAAACCCGCGCCCCCGCGCCGAGCAGCTTGATGCCATGGCGCGTGTACAGCCCCTTCTGGAGCACATCCCCCGGCCGGATTCGCCTGATGTCAAGCGGCTGCATGCGCGCACCCCTGCATGCCGGAAATTCCGATCCGGCTTCTCAGGGCTATCGGCCTCGCAACCACCCCGATTGAGCGTTTTCGTCGCGTTCACCGACCCTACCCGCTTTCCGCAACGAAACCCGCGTATATATTCGGACCATGTTCCAACTCAGCGTCGAAACCTCTTTCTGTGCCGCACACGCCATCGTCATCAAGGGCGAACGCGAGCCACTCCACGGCCACACATGGCTCGTCACCCTCCGCATCGGCGCTCACACGCTCGATCAGGACGGCCTCGTCTGCGACTTCCACGCCGTCGAGCACGCCCTGCGCGAGACCGTCGCCCCCTTCCACAACCGCAACCTCAACGAAGTCCCACCATTCGACACCATCAACCCCACCGCGGAGCTTGTGGCTCAGCACATCGGAGACACGGTGGCGAAATCACTCCCGGAGGGCGTGCACCTCGTCTCGTGCGCTGTCACCGAAGCGCCCGGCTGCATCGCCATCTACCAGCCATCTCGTCCGGGCTGATCGACCGGCGGGCTACTTCCCGCCCGCCCGCGACCATGAATCCTTGAGCGTCACGGTGCGGTTGAAGACCGGCGCTCCCGGCTTCGAGTCCGCATCGATGCAGAAGTACCCCAGCCGCTCGAACTGAAATCGACGGATCCCGTCCGACCACTCCGGCTCATCCGCGCCCCGCTCCGCCAGCATCGGCTCCAGCTTGCAGCCGCGCAGCGTCACGAGCGATTCGGGATTGAGATTCTGCTTGTAGTCCCAATCTTCCGGGGGATCTTCGGGCGCATCTTTGGGGCGCTTGTCGGGGTTCTCGGCGGTGAACAAACGGTCGAACATGCGCACCTCGGCATCCACCGCGTGCTGCGCGCTCACCCAGTGCAGCGTCCCCTTGACCTTGCGCACCTTGCCCTCGGCATCCGGCGGCGGATTGTCGCCGCCGCGCGTCTGCGGGTCGTAAGTCGCCCGCAACTCCACGATCTCCCCCGCATCGTTCTTCACGACACCGGTGCAGGTGATCCAGTACGCCGCACGGAGCCGCACCTCCGCGCCCGGCGCCAGACGGAAAAACTTCTTCGGCGGATCCTCCATGAAATCGTCCCGCTCGATGTAGATCTCCCGCGCAAACGGCACGCCCCGCACCCCGCACGACGCATCCTCCGGGTTGTTCACGGCATCCAGATACTCGACCTCGCCCTCCGGATAATTCTCGATCACGACCTTCACCGGATTCAGCACCGCCATCCGGCGCGGCGCACGCTTGTTGAGATCATCCCGGATCGCGTTCTCCAGCCGCACGACATCGATGGTGCTGTTGTACTTCGAGACGCCGACCTCCTCCGAGAACGCGCGGATCGACTCGGGCGTGTACCCGCGCCTCCGGAGCCCCGAGATCGTTGGCATCCGCGGATCGTCCCAGCCCATGACATGCCCGTCGCGCACCAGCTCCAGAAACTTCCGCTTGCTCATCACCGTGTAGTTCAGAATGAGCCGAGCAAACTCGATCTGCTGCGGATGATGCACCCCGAGATTGTCCAGAAACCAGTCGTACAGCGGTCGGTTGTTCTCGAACTCCAGCGTGCAGATCGAGTGGGTGATCCGCTCCATCGAGTCTTCCAGGCAGTGCGCAAAGTCGTACATCGGGTAGATCGGCCACGCATCGCCGGTCCGGTGATGCGTCGCGTGCAGGATCCGGTACATCACCGGATCGCGCATCACGATGTTCGGCGAGGCCATGTCGATCTTCGCGCGCAGCGTCCGGCTGCCGTCGGGAAACTCGCCCGCCCGCATCCGGCGCAACAAGTCAAGATTCTCGTCAGGACTGCGATTCCGCCCCGGGGAGGGCGTCCCCGGCTCCGTCAGCGTGCCGCGCGCCTTTCGCATCTCCTCCGGCGTCTGATCGCACACATACGCCTTGCCGTCCTGCACCAGCCGCTCCGCGCACTCGTACATGAAGTCGAAGTAGTCCGAGGCGAACCGCACCTCCCCCTCCCAGCGAAATCCCAGCCAGCGGATGTCCTCGATGATCGAGTCCACATACCGCTGCTCCTCCTTCACCGGGTTCGTGTCGTCGAAGCGCAGATTGCACGCCCCGCCGAACTCCTTCGCCAGCCCGAAGTTCAGGCAGATGCTCTTGGCGTGCCCGATGTGCAGAAAGCCGTTCGGCTCCGGCGGGAACCGCGTGTGCACGCGACCGCCCCACTTCCCGCTCGCCTGGTCCGCATCGATGATCTGGCGGATGAAGTGGCGTGATGCCTCAGCGGGAGCATCGGCCTCACGGCTTGTCTCGGTATGCGGATCGCTCAACGGATGAACTCCAGAAATCGAGTATGCACAATGACCTTCATCCTACGCGGCACACACGCAGACACCGATCGATCCGCGCCAGCACCGACGCCTTCCCCACCAGCGCCAGCGTATCCCCCAGCCCCGGGCTCACCGTCCCGCCCGTCACCGCCACACGCAGCGGCTGGGCCACCTTCCCCATCCCCAAGCCCTTCGATTCCGCGAACGCCCCGCACACCGCCTCGATCGACCCCGCCTCCCAGGACTCCACCCCCGCCAGCACACCCCGCACCTCCTCCAGCACGCTCAGCCCTGTCGGCTCCCCCTTCGCCAGCACCTTCCCCACCGCCTTCTCGTCGAACTCCACCGCATCATCCCGCATCAGCGCGAACCCGATCGCCGCCGATGCCTCGCTCAGCACCTTGCACCGCGGCTTCACCGCCCGCGCGCCGACCACCAGCCGCTCCGCTCCCAACGCCTCCAGCGTCGCCGGGTCGTACGCCGCCAGCCACGCCCCCCACCGCTCCGCGAACGCCGCATCATCCAACTGCCCGATCGCATCCGCGTTGAACGATGCCAGCTTCACCCGATCGAACCGCGCATTCGACTTCCCCAGCCGGTCGATCCCGAAGTCTCTGCACAGAAATTCCAAGTCGAACTTCTCCCGGTCGCCCCCGTCCTTGTGCTTGCTCGGCGTGTATCCCAGCAGCGCGATGAAGTTCGTGATCACCTCCGGGAAATACCCCGCGCTGCGGAAATCCTCGACGCTTACCTCCGGCAGATGCAGCCCGAGATGCCCCGCGATCGCTTCGAGCGCTTCGGAATCCAGTTGCCGCGTCTTGTCCGCGAGCCATCCGCCGAAGACCTCATCCGAGATCCCCCCGACCGGAGACGATGCGATCCCCGCGCTCTTCACCGCCTCGCGCGCGGTCTGGTCCCGCTCGCGCTTGCTCATCTTCGCGCCCTTGTCGTTGAAGATCAGCGGCATGTGCGCGTACACCGGCATCGCAAACCCCAGCGCCTGCTGCAACAGCACATGGCGCGGCGTGTTCGCCAGATGCTCCTGCCCGCGCAGCACATGCGTCACACCCATCAGCGCATCATCCACCACCACCGCGAAGTGGTAGGTCGGATACCCGTCCCGCTTCACCAGCACAAAGTCGTCCACCTCGCCCGGCTTGAACGACACCTCCCCCAGCACCTCATCCCGAACGCTCACCCCCGCGCCCTCCGGCACCCGCAGCCGCACCACATGCGGCTCACCCGCCCGCACCCGCGCCGCCCGCTCCTCCGCGGGCATCTCCAGCGCCGCCCGGTCGTACCGGTAGGTCTCCTTCCGCGCGATCGCCGCCTTCCGCGCCGCATCGAGCTCCTCCGGCGACTCGAACGCCGCGTACGCCGACCCCTGCTCCAGCAGCCGGTCGATGTGCTCCCGGTACATCCCGAGCCGCTCGGACTGACGGAACGGCCCCACGCCCCGCGGATCCCCACCGAACGAGGCATCGCCCGCCCGCCACTCCGGACCCTCGTCCCAGCCGATCCCCAGCCACGCCAGATCGTGCAGGATCGCCCGCTCCGAGGCCTCGCTCGATCGCGCCTGATCCGTGTCCTCGATGCGCAACAGAAAGCGTCCGCCCATCCGGCGCGCAAACGCCCAATTGAACAGCGCCGTCCGCGCCCCGCCGATGTGCAGATGACCGCTCGGCGATGGAGCAAATCGAGTGATCACTTCTTTTCCGGATCCTGCATGCATAGCGCCAAGCGTAGCAGCCGCTCGTTCCGCGTGGTGTATCCCCCAAACCGGCTACAATCACGGTTCCGGACCACTTCCAGCAGGCCCTTCGCCATGGAGAACCCCATGCCACTCATCGTCACCGGCACCGTCGGCATCGACAGCATCGAAACCCCCACCAGCCGCGTCGAGAAAGTCCTCGGCGGCTCCAGCGTCTACTTCGCCGCCTCCGCCTCGTTCTTCACCAAGGTCCGCCTCGTCGCCGCCGCGGGCGAAGACTTCCACGAGGACTACCACAACCTCCTCGCCCGCTTCCCCAACATCGACATCGAGGGCCTCGAGATCCGCCAGGGCTCCCGCACCTTCGCCTGGGGAGGCAAGTACTTCGACAACTGGAACGCCCGCGAAACCACCTTCACCGAGCTCGGCGTCCTCGCCGAACACCCCCCCAAAGCCCCCGCAAAGTACAGCGACTCCAAGTTCATCTTCCTGGGCAACTCGCACCCCAGCGTCCAGCGCGAATTCCTCCACGCCTTCCCCGAGCGCATCTTCTCCGTCGCCGACACCATGAACCTCTGGATCGAGAACGAGCGTCAGGCCCTCGCCGAACTCATGGGAGACATCGACGGACTCATCATTAACGATGAGGAAGCCCACCTCCTCACCGGCATCCGCAACCCCATCTCCGCCGGACGCGAGATCATCGACAAGATGGGACCGATGTTCGTCGTCATCAAAAAGGGTGAGCACGGCTGCATCCTCGTTCACGATGAGGGCGTCGCCATGCTCCCCGCCTACCCCGTCGAGACCGTCGTCGACCCCACCGGCGCGGGCGACTCATTCGCCGGCGGCATGATGGGCTACCTCGCCGCCGCGCACTCCAAAGACCTCAATGTCTCCCGCGCCTCCATCCAGCAGGCCCTGGCCCACGGCACGGTCATCGCGTCCTTCACCATCGAGTCCTTCTCCCTCGGCCGCCTCGCGGAACTCACCAAGGAAGAGGTCGCCCAGCGCTACATCGAGTTTCAGGAGATGGTCAAGATCGCCTGAGGCCGCTCACCACGCCATCCCAGCGCTCTCGTACACCAGCTCCATCGTCCGCGCGTGCCCGATCATCCACCCGTGATCCGGCGCTGGCGGCATCTCCCCGCGCACCGCCGCCGCGAACCGCGCGAACTGGTTCACGATCTTGTCCCCCGCGTGCTCCACCGCGATCACGCCCTCCCCCTCACCTTGGGGATGCGCTGCGTACCGCCGCCAGCGGACCTCCGCCCGCTCCGGATCCGGTGACCACGCCCACCCGGTCGAAACCTCGCCCCAGGTCCCGATCAAGCGGAACACGGCCCGGGGCTCATCGCTCTCGATCGAGCACACCCCCGACACCAGCACGCCGCCCTCCAACTCGACAGCGAAGGCCATCGACCCGTCCACACCCCTGGTCTCCCCCGCCAGCGGCTTAGTGATCCGCGCCACACCCCGACCCGACACAGCGTGCCGCCCCGTGATCCACGAGGCGATCGCCAGCGGATAGCACCCCAAGTCCGACATCGCCCCGCCCTGCATCGCGTGGCTGAACCGCGTGTTCACCGTCGGACCGTGGCGCAGATCAGCGCACCGATCCGCCTCGATCATCAGCAGGTTCCCGATGATGCTCCCCGGCGTCTCACCCGCACGCGCGATCTCCGCCAGCCGATCCGTCTGCGCGTGGTGCATGAACATGAACCCCTCGGCCAGCACACGCCCCGCCCGCTCCGCGGCATCGCACGCCCGCTCCGCCTCCGCAGCGCTCAGCGCCAACGGCTTCTCGCACAGCACATGCTTCCCCGCCTCCAGCAGCCGCTCACACCACTCGACATGCAGATGGTTCGGGATCGCGACATACACCGCATCGATGTCGTCCCGCTCGACCAGTTCCTCGTAAGTGCAAGCCCCCGCAGGATCCACGCCGTGCTTCTCGCTGAATGCACGGGCCCGATCCCGATCCCTCGACGCCACCCCCGCGACCACACACCCATCCGCCTCGTTGATCCGCGGCAGGATCCCCGCGATCAGCCCCGTCCCCATCACCGCCCATCGAAGTCTGTCCGACACCGGTTTCCCCGCCTTACCCTCAACGACGCTGAGCAAGCGTCAGCTTCATCCGAGCACGCTTGCGATCATCGGTGATCCGGTCCATCTGCTTCGCATCCTCGGACTTCCGCGCGTTCGCCTCGGCCAACTCAGCGCGGCACTCCTCGGCATCCAACGCCTCGACGGGCAGCGCATTCGGCGTCAGCACCGTCACCTCGTTGTTCACCGTCTGCATGAAGCCGCCGTCGATGAACCACGACTTCGACCCGCCGCTGGGCAGATCCACGCGCAGCTCACCCATCCCGACCTTCGCCACGAACGGCGCCGCGTTGGGCATGAACCCCGCCGAGCCGTCCCACAGGGGGACCGCGCAGTACGACACCCACGCATCCAGCACCCGGGATTCACGGGTGATCAAACGGCACCGAATCGTCTTCTCGGCCACGGCACGCCTCCATCACTGGTCCAACGCCCCCCGCCGGGCTCGATCGGCCCCGGGGACAGGGGGGAGGAGTATAGCGGGCCTGTTCCGCGGGCTCCCTACCGCTCCACGCCGCCCCAGTCCGCTCGTGCCGACTCCATGATCCGCTGAGCCGTCCGCACCGCCGCGAAGCCCGCCTCCGCATCGATCTGCGGCTTCGTCCCGCTCCGGACCGCTTCGAGGAAGGTCGTGATCTCCAGCTCAAGCTGGTCCGCATCGTCGATCTCAAGCTGCTCGATCGCCAGCAGATCCGAGTAGTCCAGGTCCGACAGGTCGGTGCCTTTGCGAAGCGCCTCGCGGATCTCGTCCATCTGGATCTGATTCGCCGTCCGACGGATCAGCACGCCGCTTTTTTTCGCGTAGTCGATGCTCACATACGCCTGCTCGCCGATGATCCGGATCTTCCGCTCCGTCTTCATCGCCAGGCGCGAGCAGGTGATGTTCGCCACGCACTTGCCGTAGGGCAGGTCGAAGGTCAGGCGCGCATTGCACACATCCTCGTGCTCCGTCAGGACCGGAATCCCCGACGCCTGCACCTCCACCGGCTCCACCCCGCCCATCATCCACAGCACCACATCCAGATCGTGGATCATCATGTCCATCACCACCGACACATCCACCGAGCGGAAGGTCATCGGGCTCACCCGATGCACCTCCAGAAACCGCGGCTTCAGCATCTGCACGCCCCCGGCCCCCGACTCGTCCCGGGCCGCCCGATCCAGCGCCCGCACCGCCGGGTTGAACCGCTCGATGTGCCCCACCATCAGCACCGCACCCGTCTTCACCGCCAGATCCCGCAGACGCTGCGCCTCGGCAACATCGTTCGCCAGCGGCTTCTCGATCAGACACGCCACCCCCGCCTCCAGCAGCGGCATCGCGCATTTCAAATGGTAGGTCGTCGGCACCGCGATGCTCACCGCATCCACCCCCGCCTCGATCAACGCCGCTTCGCTCTCGAACGCCTCGCACCCGTGGCGTTCCGCGGCGTCCAGCCGACGCTCCTCGCTCTCGTCCACCACCCCCACCAACTCCACCCCCGCGAGCTGCGCATACTTCCGGGCATGGTGCTGCCCCATCCGCCCGACGCCCACCACGCCGCACCGCAACACATCGCGCTGCACACCACTCCCCGACTCGACCGACTCTTTCACACGACCCTGCACACTCGCCGAGGGAGTACCCATGCATCCTGCTCCTGCTTCTAGGAAAGCAACCCCACACACGCCATCCCGCCGCGTGCGACAATCCCTCTAGCAAAGCACATCCGACCCCGGAACGCCACCCCGATCCGTCATCACAGACCGGAATTCTGTTAGTGATCGCTCACTTGCTCCCCGATTTTCCTGTGCCTTCCTCGTCGTCATCCTCCAGCGAGTAGATGGCGTCATCGTTCGTGCGGTCGATCACAATCCCCTGACGGGCATGCGGATGCGATCCGGCGCCCGAGCCGGGCGACCGGTGCTCGCGTGCCTCCTCCTCACGGGCGAGCACCTCGCGCGCGATCCGCTCCTGCTCCGGCGTCACCGCCACGCCCGCCTCGCCGCGCTCCCGGCGCGCCTGCTCCTCTTCCCGGCGCTGCTTCTCCGCGATCCGCGCATCCCGCGCCTGCGCCGACTCGGCGTTCCGGATCGCCCAGCGCACCGTCGAGGCCAGCGAGAAAATCTTGATCACCATCCCCAGCACGCTCAGCAGCATCACCAGAACAAACGGCGTCCCGAACACCAACAGCACGATCGACTCGGTGGGAATGTACAGACCTGCGCACACCAGACTTCCCAACGAGCCGATGCCGATCCCCCACGCGCAGTTGTGAAACCAGCTCTGCCCCTGATCGTCCTCGCCCCACCACGCAAGTTCGGCCAGGTACACACACAACGCCGACATCCCTATCACCCAGAGTACGAAGAACACGCTACCGACGGCCGTGAGTATCTCGCTCCCCGTCATGCCCACGATGGCGCTGATGACCACGAAAATGCCGTAAGCGCCAACCTGCGTCACCACCACCAATCCGCGCAGCACCAGCCACTCGCGTCCGAACAATCCCGCCCCCGCGTTCTGCTTCAGCGGACGCGGCATCAGCGACAGTAAAACTCCGACAGGCCAAAACAAGAGGCCGATCAACGAAACCGCGTAGAACGCACCGGCGCGTATCCCGAACAGAAAGCTAAGCAAAACCATTGCGATCGGCAGCCCGAAGGTGCATCCCATCATGAACAGACCGACCGACAACCAGTGCAGATACCGCTTCGACACCTCCACCATCGGCGTATGGCCGTAGGTCGCAGAGCGCGACATCCGCGCCACCGTCCCGCACTCCGGACACCGCCCACCCCGCGGCAGCCCGCGCAGGTTGTACCCGCAGTGCGTACACCGATGATCCGTCTCGAAAACACCCATCGCCATCTCCGATGCACCGGACATCAGTTCGCCCCCTTCCCGGCCGAGTCGGCGCGCTTCGCAACAAAGATAGGAAATCGTGCGGCGATCGCATCCCGCTCGGCCTGGGAGCAACCGCCCTCGCGCAACGCCGCAAGCAACGATTCAACCCGCTGTCTCATCTGTTCAGCGAAACACACAGCAAAACCGAACGCGAACCCACTGCCCAGCATGAATACCCCGACCCCAGACTCGATGGAAATGTACTTCGGCACGAACCATGCCGCAGCAAAGCCTGCGACACTACTCCACATCGCGGCCATGGCGGACCATTCAGGAAGGCGTAGCCCGGCCCTCGGTCCAATCAGAGTCACAACCACACAACAGTACATCATCGACATGAACGGCGCAAACAAAAAAGCCATGGATCCTACACCCGTGACACTTTGATCTTCCGAGATTCCATCCGAACCGCCGAACAGAAGACTCACAGACTCCAGCGCCGACACAAATATTATTGACGCAATCGCAAGAAAGAAAAATACGCTTACAAACTGCACTCTGGACGTCAACATATTCCGATTCGCGTACAGACCACCCCAAGCAATCAGACGCATCGACATCAATGCCGTAATACCAAACCCAAACCAACACAGCCCCGTCGCCCACGGATGTACGCTCCCACACAGCCCCGATGCCGAGAGGCCCAACTCCCCGATGCCCGAGAGCATGACACCGCCCATCCCAAAGAGACACGCCAAGATCAGCACCAACAGCCCACCCCTCAGCCGTTCGAGCTGCTTCAAGTCGGCATACGCAAGGTGTTCAGATTGCGTGCTCGTAGTCATCCCATTGCTCCATCAAAGATGCCCTCTGAACGCTCGATGCCGCCCAACGCTCATTCGGTCTCCCGAAC
>REDD01000266.1 GCA_007693725.1 Phycisphaeraceae bacterium | reverse complement strand
CAAGTGGGCGCGGAAGGATTCGAACCTTCGAAGGCATACGCCAACAGATTTACAGTCTGTCCCCTTTGGCCACTTGGGTACGCGCCCGGGGTCGGGTGGGCAGTGTAGCCGATCCGACGAGAGTTTCCACGAATCGGGATCACACGGAGACGACCGGATGTCGTCCGAAAGCCGCCCACCGGAGTCGAACCGGTAACCTCGAGATTACAAATCACGCGCTCTGCCAATTGAGCTAGGGCGGCTACGGGGGGACCATCATACCCTCTCGGAAGGGCGATGCCCGGTACCGGGGATCCGGCTCTACAATCGGTCTTGGCCCGGGGCGGGCGTGATGGAGTTCGGTTCGGAAACCCTGCTGGGAGCATCATGGGGCGAGCGACGCAACAAACAGTGCAGGCGGAGGGGCTGAGCCCGCTGACCGACCACGATCTCTACCTGTTTCATGAGGGCACCCACTGCCGCCTGTACGAGAAGATGGGGGCTCAGTACATCGAGCGGGATGGGCTCGTCGGGACGCACTTCGCGGTCTGGGCCCCGAATGCCGAGCGGGTTTCGGTCATCGGCGACTTCAACCACTGGAACGGGGCGCGGCATCCGCTGACAGCCCGGGGGGCTTCGGGGGTCTGGGAGGGGTTCGTGCCGGGGATAGCGCCGGGCACCTTGTACAAGTACCGGATCCATTCCCGAGAGCGGGGATATGTCGTCGATAAGACTGATCCCTTCGGACTGCGCCAGGAGGTGCCGCCCAAGACGGCATCCGTAGTGCATCGGCACTGCCACGATTGGGCGGACCGGGATTGGATGGCGAGCCGCGTCGCGCGGCAAGGGTTCGACCAGCCGATCTCGGTGTATGAACTGCACCTTGGATCGTGGATTCGCTCTCCCGACACTCCGGACCGCTGGCTGGGGTATCGCGAGCTCGCTCCGCGACTGGCCGAGTACTGCAAATCGCTCGGCTTCACGCATGTTGAACTCCTGCCGGTGATGGAGCATCCGCTGTATCGGTCGTGGGGGTATCAGACGGTCGGTTACTTCGCACCAACTTCACGCTACGGGACACCCGAAGACTTCATGTACCTGGTCGACATGCTCCATCAGGCGGGCATCGGCGTCATCCTCGACTGGGTGCCGTCGCACTTTCCATCGGATGAGCATGGTCTCGGGTATTTCGACGGCACGCATCTCTTCGAGCACGCGGATCCGAGGTTGGGGTTCCACCCGGACTGGAAATCCCTCATCTTCAACTACGGCAGACACGAGATACGGTCATTCCTGCTGTCGTCCGCGTTTTTGTGGCTGGATCGATTTCATGCGGACGGGCTTCGGGTGGATGCCGTGGCATCGATGCTGTACCTGGATTACTCACGCCAGGACGGTGAGTGGATCCCGAATCGGCACGGCGGCCGAGAGAACATCGATGCGATTCACTTCCTTCAGCAACTGAATGTCGCAACGCATCGAGATTTCCCGGGCACAATCACGGTGGCCGAGGAGTCGACATCCTGGCCGATGGTGTCGCGCCCCGTGGACATGGGCGGGCTCGGATTCGACTACAAGTGGGACATGGGATGGATGCATGACACGCTGCACTACATGCAACTGGATCCCGTCCACCGGAAGTTCCACCACAACGAATTGACATTCCGCGGGATGTATCAGTTCTCCGAGAATTTCATGATGCCGCTCTCGCACGATGAAGTGGTCCATGGAAAGAGCAGTCTGGCGTATCAGATGCCGGGAGATGAGTGGCAGCGGTTTGCGAATCTTCGGCTGTTGCTGGCGAATCAGTGGACGAACCCGGGTAAAAAGCTGCTCTTCATGGGCTGCGAGATCGGGCAGACCAAGGAATGGGATCACGAGGCGAGCATCGACTGGCATCTGCTGGAATGGTGGCCGCATTCGGGATTGCAGAAGCTCGTACGGCAGTTGAACCGGATGTATCGCGACGAGCCGGCGCTGCACAGCCGCGATTGTCATCCGGGTGGGTTTGAGTGGGTGAATTCCGATGACTGGGAGTCGAGCATGCTCGTCTTTCTCCGCAGGGGACTCGGCGAAGACGAAATGGTGTGTATCGCAGCGAACTACACACCGGTTGTTCGGGACGGGTATGCCATCGGACTGCCGAAAGCGGGACGCTGGACCGAGATCCTGAATACTGATGCGGAGGAATTCGGGGGAAGCGGAACCGGCAACCTCGGCGGGATCATGGCCCGCGAGGAAGTGTGGGGAAGATTCCAGGCCCGTGCGGAAATCACGATTCCACCGCTGGGGCTCGTTGCCTTCCGATACAATCCGGCCGATCAGTAGATTCCGCTCCGGTCAATGCCGATGGATGTGCATTCGGGCGGATCAGGTTTTGAGGAGCACACATGGCGACGGATCGCTACGCCTGTATCCACGGTCATTTTTATCAACCACCGCGCGAGAACCCGTGGCTTGAGGCAATCGAGCAGCAGGATTCGGCGCACCCGTACCACGATTGGAACGAGCGGATCACCGAAGAGTGCTACGGCCCGAACGGCAGCGCGCGATTGCTCGATCACGAGGGGTGGTTGCTGGGTATCAGCAACAACTATTCCAAGATGTCGTTCAACTTCGGGCCGACGCTGCTTTCCTGGATGGAAGAGAAGGCGCCGGATGTTTACCAATCGATTCTTGAGGCCGACCGGCTGAGCATCGAGCGATTCTCCGGACATGGTTCGGCGATTGCGCAGGCGTACAGCCACCTGATCATGCCGCTCGCGAGTGTGAGGGACCAACTGACTCAGGTTCGCTGGGGCATACGCGACTTCGAGCATCGCTTCGGAAGAAAGCCGGAAGGCATGTGGCTTGCGGAAACCGCCGCGTGCATCCACAGTCTCGAAGCACTCGCGGAATGCGGAATCGCATTCACAATCCTCGCACCTCGCCAGGTAAAGCGTTACCGAAAGATCGGAGATGCTGCGTGGACGGAATCCTCAACTGCGGGCATCGACCCCACAAGGGCATACCTGTGTCGCCTGCCGTCCGGCCGATCGATCAACTTGTTCTTCTACGACGGTCCGGTCTCGCAGGGCGTCGCGTTCGAGCAACTGCTGAACAACGGCGAGGTCTTCGCGCACCGCATCTCCGATACGCTGACAAACGGCCGACAGGGAGCGCGGCTCGCGCACATCGCCACCGATGGCGAGACCTACGGACATCATCACAAGTACGGCGAGATGGCGCTGGCATTCGCACTGCACTCCTTTGAGCAGCGCGAGGATGTCACACTGACCAACTATTCCGAGTTTCTGTCGCTGCACCCGCCCGAACACGAGGTAGAGATCCACGAGAATTCGTCATGGTCGTGCGTGCACGGCATCGAACGGTGGAGATCCGATTGCGGCTGTTCGACTGGCGGGAATCCGGGCTGGAATCAGGCGTGGCGGGCCCCGCTGCGCAGCGCACTCGATTTTCTACGCGATGCACTCGCCGACATCTTTGAGGAGCGGGCCGCGGAGTGGTTTCGGGATCCCTGGCGAGCACGCGATGACTACATTCATGTCATCCTTGATCGGAGCCCGGGAAGACTTGATGCATTTCTGTCGGATCATGCTGCGGGGCCGCTGAATGCGGATCAGCGCGTGCTCGCTTTGCGGGCAATAGAGATGCAGCGCCACGCGATGCTGATGTACACATCCTGCGGGTGGTTCTTTGACGATCTTGGCGGACTCGAAACCGTTCAGGTGCTTCAATACGCCGCACGAGCGATCCAGTTGGCGCAGATTTTCACCAAGGATGATCTCGAGGAGGCCTTCTTGCGCCGTCTGGAGAACGCCTGGTCTAACCCTCCACACAGACGATCCGGGCGTCAGATTTACGATGAGATGGTGCGCCCGGCGGTCGTGGACCTTGCCCGCGTCGGCGCGCACTACGCCGTGTCGACATTGTTTGATGATGATGCACACGCGGAATCGGTGTATTGCTACAACGCCAGCCTGCTCGACTGCCGTCGATTCGAAGCGGGGCGTGCACAATTGTGCATCGGAAGAGTCTGCCTGACCTCGAAAATCACTACGGATTCGGATGACATCAGTTTCGCGGTGCTCCATCTGGGTGATCACATCATCAACGGGGGCGCGCGTCATTTCGCGGGCGATGAGCAGTATTCCGAATTGG
The DNA here is from genome assembly GCA_007693725.1 of Phycisphaeraceae bacterium. Lineage (GTDB taxonomy): Bacteria > Planctomycetota > Phycisphaerae > Phycisphaerales > UBA1924 > REDD01. The sequence goes on along the minus strand of REDD01000266.1, from coordinate 800 downwards.
TTGAATCCCTGACATCCGCGTTCGACCGGGCGGACTTCGGATCGCTCTTGGGGATCATGGACCGGGCGTTCGGGACATCTTCCTACTCGCTCGGCTCGCTGTTCGCCGATGAACAGCGCAGGATCGTGGATCGGATCCTGGCCGATACGATGGAGCGCCTGACCCAGACATACACAGGCATCCATCGGCGACTAACCCCGCTCATGAGATTTCTTTCGAGTCTTCAGATCGCGCCGCCGCGGGCACTCACATTTCCTGCGGAATTCGTTGTGCACAACTCGATGATCGCGGCAATGCAGATGGAAGAACCCGACCCCGCTGAGATCGAGTCCATTATTCAGGAAGCTCGCAAGCAATCGATCCCCCTTTCTGAAAGCCGGATCGCCTACGAGTACGAGACAATGCTGATTCGTCTGGCCAAGGCCGCCGCGGAATCAGATGATCCACTCTCACTGATCGAACAGCTCGGGTCGCTCGTCGCGCTGCTCGAGAAGACGCCGGAGATCCGGGTCAATCTCGCTGGTGTGCAGCTCACGATCTACCGTATTGTGGAGCAGACCGTCAACGGCTTTGACTGGGATCTCGTCATGAGGGAGCACCCCGAGCGCATGAGCGCTCTGAAGCGAGCATGCCAAGCCGTGCGGGTCCGACACCCGCGGATGGCGGAATTTGCTCTGAATTGACCGGAATGCTGGGGGGCAGGTTGACGCCGGAGCGATGATGGGCAAATATGATGCCAGTCTATTTGGTCGGGTGGCCGAGCGGCTGAAGGCACCGCTTTGCTAAAGCGGCGTACGGGC
>REDD01000113.1 GCA_007693725.1 Phycisphaeraceae bacterium | reverse complement strand
CGGTTCGAGGCGCGGAAGGTGGACATCCGCGTTTCGACGGTGCCGACGATCTACGGCGAGTCGGTGGTGATGCGTATTCTGGACAAGGAGTCGATCTCGCTGGATCTCGGTTCGCTGGGTATGCACGAGCAGCACCGGAAGACGATGGATCGGCTGATCGAGCTGCCGCACGGCATGGTGCTGGTGACGGGTCCGACGGGCTCGGGCAAGACGACGACGCTGTACGCGGCGCTGACGAAGCTGTATTCGCCGACGAAGAAGATCATCACGATCGAAGATCCGGTGGAGTATGAGCTGACGGGTGTGAATCAGATTCCGGTGAATCCGAAGCGTGGGCTTTCGTTCGCGTCGGGGCTGCGGTCGATTCTTCGTCAGGATCCGGATGTGATCATGGTGGGCGAGATCCGCGACCGCGAGACGGCGGACATCGCGGTGCGCTCGGCGCTGACGGGCCACCTGTTGTTCTCGACGCTGCACACGAATGATGCGGCATCGGCGGTGGGGCGCCTGATCGACATGGGCGTCGAGCCGTTCTTGCTCTCGTCGGTGCTGGAGGGGATCATCGCGCAGCGTCTGGGACGGCGGATCGATCCGGAGCACTGCGAGCGCGGTCCGGTGGATGAGACGATTCGTCATCGGCTGACGGCGGAGGAGTTGGCATTGTTTCCGGATGGGGTGTGCACGCGGCCGAAGCCGGATCCGGAGGAGGGCTCGACGGGGTATCGGGGGCGGGTCGGTTTTTATGAGATTCTGTCGATCACGAGTGCGCTGCGCGAGGGGATCAGCAAGCAGGTGGGGGCGCAGGAGTTGCTGCGTCTTGCGCCGACGAGCCACATCACGATGCGACGCGATGGCTTGTTGAAGGCGGCGGCGGGAGAGACATCGGTGGAAGAGGTTCTGCGTGCGACGCAGGATGCGGACGACAGCTAGTTGGTGGTGTTTGACAGCGAAGAATCATGCCGACCTATCGCTACCAGACCAGTGCGGGTGCAGCGCAGACGATCGAAGCGAATGATCGGGGCTCTGCGTTGCGCGCGATCATGGGGAAGGGCGAGACGCCGGTCCGCATCGAGGAGTTGAGCGAGAAGGAGAGCCGGGGGGGCACTGCTGCGGGGTTTTCGTTCGGCGGCAAGCGGACGATGTCGAAGACGGAGCTGGCCTCGTTCGTGCGCGAGCTTGGGACGGCGGTGAACGCGGGGCTGCCGGTGATTCCGGCACTGAAGACGATTCGCGGGTCGGGGCGGAGCGAATCGCAGCGCGAGATGCTGACGGTGGTGATCGAGCAGGTGGAGCAGGGGGCTTCGCTCGCGGAGGCGATGAAGCAGGTGGGGAAGCCGTTCGACGATCTGGTGGTGAGCTTGGTGCATGCGGGGGAGGTGTCGGGGCGGCTGGGCGAGGTGCTGGCGCACGCGGGGATTCTTCTGGAGCGGAGCGTGAAGCTGCGGCGTGCGCTGGTGGGGGCGTTGATCTATCCGCTGATCATTCTGTTGTTGGTGGTGGTGGCGGTGATTCTGGTGGTGACGGTGATCGTGCCGCGTGTGTTGCAGGCGGTGGAGGGGCAGATCGCGACGCTGCCGCTGCCGACGCAGATCGTGCAGTGGATCGCGGAGTTCTTCACGCACTGGTGGTGGGCGGTGCTGATCGGTGTTGGCGTGGCGATCGTTTCGTGTCGGCGTGCGTACCGGGATCCGTCGGTGCGGATGCGCGTGGATAATGCGATCGTGCGGACGCCGGTGTTGGGAAATCTGGTTCGGAATGTCGCGGTGGCGCGGTTCACGCGGACGCTCGGGACGCTGGTCGGCGCGGGGCTGCCGGTGCTGAACTCGCTCCGGATCACCAAGTCGACGCTGGGGAATAAGGCGTTGGAGGCGACGGTGGATGAGGTGATCGAGGAGGTGAGCGGTGGTCACACGATCGCGGAGCCGCTGGATCGGTCGGGGATGTTTCCGCCGCTGCTTGTGCAGCTTGTCGCGATGGGCGAGCGGACGGGGAAGTTGGACGAGTTGTTGATGCAGGCGTCGGATGCGTTCGAGGAGCAGACGGAGCAGGCGATCAAGCTGTTTACGAGCGTGCTGCCGCCGTTTCTGATCGTGATTCTGGCGTTGCTGGTGGGCTTTGTACTGCTGGCGATTCTGCTGCCGCTGCTGGAGATGCAGGAGGCGATCGGCTTCTAGGCGAGAAGGTGCAATATCGGGCCGTGCGGCTCGTTCTGAAAGGATCGGTCATGGATCGTAGAAAAGGGACAAGGCGTTGGGCGCGTGGGTTCACGCTGATTGAGGTGATCGTGATCGTGACGATCATCGGGATTCTGGCGGCGGTGATTGCGCCGCGGATTCTGAGCCGCATCGGCGATGCGAATGTGTCGGCAGCGCGGAGCGGCGCCTCGACGCTGAAGACTGCGATGGATCTGTACATCGTGGACAACGGCATGCCGCCGGCGGGCGCGACGCTGGACATTCTTTGGCAGCGTCCGTCGGGGGCGGATGAGACGAGGTGGCGCGAGCCGTATGTGAATACGCAGCGCGATCTGATCGATCCGTGGGGGAATCCGTATGTGCTGGAGATTCCCGGGCGCGGTGGCGCCTCCTTCAGCATCGTTTCGTACGGTGCGGACGGGCGTCCCGGCGGCGAGGGATCGGACGCGGACATTGTGGTGCCGGCGCCGTAATGGCTGTGAGCGCTCCAACCCGGATCTCGCGTGGTTTCACGCTGGTCGAGCTGATCGTCGCGATCGTCGTGGTCGCGGTGTTGGCGGCGGTGGCGGCTCCGCGGCTGCTGGTGACGGATGACCGGCGTGCGTTGGTCGAGGCGCGGGATGCGGCGGGGCTGCTGTCGGTCATCGCGCAGCGGACGGGTTACGGATCGCACCACATGGCGCTGGTGTACGAGCAGGAGAAGGGCGAGCTGCGTCTGGAGGCGCTGCGGGTGCTCGGTGAGCGCCGGAATCTTCAGCAGCGCGGCGCTCCGAGGTGGGGGACCGATCGGCTGGCTCGGACGGTCGGTTTGTCTGCGGTGCGTGTGGTGGATGCACGGTTCGACGGTCGGCGTCCGGAGAATGAGCGCTCGTGGCGCGTCGAGTTCGTTCCGGGGGTTGCGCGGGCGCATGTGGAGATCCTGCTGGCGACGGGCACTTCGAACGAGCCGCGTTGGTTGCTGGAGTTGCTGCCTTACAGCGCGGAGCCGCGGCTGGTGGATGTTTCGGGCGGGCGGAGTGACGAGGGGGTGTTGCGTTCGGTGGATCTGGATGCGCTGGGAAGGAGCGATGTGCCGTGGTGAGCCGGCGTGGGTTTGCGCTTGTGGACGGGATCGTGGCCGGTGTGCTGCTGGGCACAGGGCTGGCTGTGATCATCGGTCTGGCGGGGCGCGCGCTGGCATCGCAGCGGCTCGGTGCTGAGCTGCACAAGGCGGCGATGCTCGCGGATGAGCAGTTGAATCTGGTGCTGGCGATGGGTCCGGAGCGATTCGGGAGCGCGTTCGATGCGCGGGGTCGGTATGAGGCACCGTTTGCGGATTTCTCGTACGAGGTGACGGTGCGTCCGGGTGAGGGTTCGCGGCCGTACATCGTGGAGGCGATCATTCGCCGGCAGCGTGATAACGGGGTTCTGGCGCGGGTGCAGACGCTGATTTCGCAGCCGGCGGGTGAGGATCCCGATCCTGATCGCAAGCCACAACAGACGATTGAGCGGGTGCGGTGATGGTGCGCGGATTCCTGAAACAGCGTGGCGGGGGGAGGGGATCGAGGCGTCGCGGCTTCACGCTTGTGGAGTTGATCGTGGCGGGTGTGATCATCGCGGGGGTTTCGGCGGCGGTCGCGACGAGTCTTTCGATGGCGCTGCGAGCGCAGCGGATGTCGCAGACGCGTCAGGAGGCGTTGCTGCGGGCGGATGCGGCGGCGATGCGGATCGCGCAGGATGTGAAGAACATTGTGCGGGATGGCGACTTGTTCTTCGCGCGGCTGGCGATCGCGGATCGTTCCGTGGATGGGCAGTCGCGGGACGAGATGCTGATGTTCTCGCGTTCGGTGGAGACGGTTCGTCCGATCGGCGATCGGCCTGAGGGGGGGGAGTTCGAGGTGCAGTATCGGGTCGTTGATGCGGCGGGTCGTCGCGGTCGAGCGGGCGCGGTGCTGTATCGGCGTGTGGATCCGGTTCCGGATCGCGTGCCCGACGGCGGCGGCATCGTGTTCCCGGTTGTGGAGGGGATTCGGTCGCTGTCGATCGAGGCGTTCGATGGTTCGGGCTGGCAGCCGTCGTGGGAATCGGATGTGGGTGGGTATCCGTACGCGGTGCGCATTACGGTGAGCGCGGTTTCGGATGACGGGTCTGTGGTGGAGTTTGCGCGTCGGACGGTGGCGATTCACCGGCCGCCTGTGCCGTATGTCCCGATGCTGGATTCGCTTGCGGACGGGGGGCTGCGATGAGGCATGGTCGGAATGATCGGCGCGTGCGCGGGTTCGCGACGGTGTTCGTCGTGGTCGCGATCGCGATCGCGACGCTGGTGTTGCTGTCGCTGCAATCGACCGCGTTGCGTCAGGCGTCCGCGGGGCGTGAGGCGCTTGCGCGGGTGCGCGCGGAGTGGGCAGCGCGTGCGGGTGTGGAAGCGACGATCGCGGTGCTGGAGTTCCAGACGCAGCAGGGGGGGAGCGTGACGGCGTGGGACTTGTTCGCCGCGATGGATGAGGTGAGCGCGGGGACTCTGGATGGGGCCGAGTACGACATTCGGCACACGGATGATCGCGGGAACGAGCGTCCGGGCGTGATGGATGCGCACTCGCGTCTGAATGTGAATCGGATGCAGTTCGACGATCTGATGCTGCTGCCGGGCATGACGGAGGATGTCGCGGACGCGATTCTGGACTGGATTGATCCGGATGATGTGCCGCGTGAGTTCGGTGCGGAGGCGGGGTACTACCTTGCGTTGCCGTCGCCGTACGAGCCGAGGAACGGTCCGATGCGGACGCTGGCGGAGCTGGAGCTGGTGCGGGGGGTTCGTCCGGAGCAGGTGCGCGGCGAGGACTGGAACATGAATAGCCGTCTGGATCCGAACGAGGACGATGGGGACTTGTCGTGGCCTCCGGACAGCGCGAACGGGATCCTGGATCAGGGGTGGGGGGCGTATCTGACGGCGGCCTCGATCGATCAGAGCCCGACACCGACGGGGCAGGAGCGGCTGTATCTGCTGGATGCGAGCGAGGCGCAGCTCGTGAATCGGATCACCGGCATCAATCCTTTGCAGGCGCGCGTGATTCTGGACTTCGCCTCGCAGGACAACGCGCGGCTGGAGGATCTGATTGCGAGGCCGCTGCCGAACCTGGCCTCCTCGGTGCCGAATCTGGGGGCTCCGGCGCAATCGGTTCCTGCGCTGACGGAGGATCAGATCCGGAAGATTCTTGAGGAATGCACGCTTCATGACCCGAATGGCCCACCGGTGCCGGGGCGATTGAACATCAATACGGTGGGTATGGAGACGCTCCAGTACATCGCCGGGTTGCCGGTGGGGTTTGCCGATCAGCTTGTTTTCGCACGGAACACGCGTCCGGAGGGTTTCACGAGCGTACTTGATCTGTTGGATATCATGGGGCCGGTCCAGGTGGCGCAGTACAGCCGCCTGTTCGCGGTCGAGAGCAATACCTTTGTCGTGAGTGCGCGAGGGCGCGATGTCTCGACCGGTATCGAGGTTGATGTTGTGGCGGTGATCGCCCGGCCGCGGCTTCCCGTGGTTATTTATGATTGCACGGTTCGATGAGCAGACTACCCACACCATCCGGTCGATCCTCTGGGGCGCGAGCGCGTCGAGTGCTCGTGTTCCGTCGTGTCGGGGACGCGTGGTATGCGTTGAGCGCGGTGATGGAAGGATCGTTGCGGATCGCTTCGAGCGAGCAGGTGAGCGCGTTCAGTGCCGAGGCGGTTCGGAGTCTGATCGATCGCCACAAGCCGGAACGGGTCGTGTACCTCATGCCGGGTTCGAGCGCGATCACGCGGGTGGTCGAGTTGCCGTCGGGGACGGATGAGGAGCGTCTCGGTGCGCTGGAGTTGATCGCCGAGGCGCAGTTGCCGTCGAACATCGCGGAGTATCGGCGCGGGTACGGACTCTTGCCGGAGCGGTCGGGGAGCGATCATCACGCGGGGTTGATCTGCGGATGGATCGGCGAGCGGCCGACGCAGAAGCTGTTGCTCGCGGGTCGGGACGGTGTGGCCTCGGAGGCGGTCGCGCTGATGTGGCTGCTTGATCCGAATGCCTCGGATGCGCTGGCGGTGATCGCGGATCCGGAGCAGGGGGCGATCAGCATCGGGGCGATGCGTGACCATCGTCCGTTCGTGCGTGCGGTGCGTGAGACACCGGGCGATGCGAGCGCGTGGGAAGGTGTGGTGCAGCGGACGCTTGCCGAGAGCGGTTTGCAGGCGACGGATCTCGAGTGGAGCGGCGGTCCGTCGGGACCGCGCCTCGCGCTGGATGAGAGTTCGCTCGCACGGCTGGCGGCGCGGACGACCGGTGGGAGTTTGAGCGATCGGGGTTGGCTGGCGCGCTACGGGCCGCTGATCGGGGCGGCGCTCGCGGTGACTGGTCGCACGCCGACGGGGAATCTCTTTGCGTTGCTGGACGAGGCACCGAAGCCGCGTCTGAACCCGGCGCAGCGCGTCGCGGTGGCGCTGGCGGATCGGCGCATCGCGGTTGCAGCGCTGATCGTCGGTCTGTTGCTGTGCTTCGCGGTGCCGGTGCTGGCGGTGTGGGCGCGAGCGTCGGTGCTGGCGGAGAAGGTGGCTCAATCCATGCCGCAGGAGCAGGGGATGGAAGATCCGGGTGCGGCGGAGCGGATGGTTCGTCTTCGGGGGGTGATGTACGACGAGCTTTCGTCGAAGCGCTGGCCGGTCATGAAGATGTTGTCCGACATCGCCGGGACGATGCCGGTGGGTGTCCAGGCCGAGAACATCTCGATTTCCGGTGGTGATCGGATCACGCTGCGCGGCGTGGCGCAGTCCTCGGCGCAGGCGAACGACTTCATCAGCCGGTTGACCGAGTCGGGCGTGTTCCGTGTGGAGCCGGGTCGGCGAGAGATCACAGCGCGGGGGACGGAGTTCGATCTGTCGCTGATCGTGGTGCAGCCCTTCGCGACACCCACGAATCTTGAGGATTTCCGTACGGAGACGCTCGCGGTGCGGTTGTACGGCGAGGAGGGCGCGGAGATGGTCCGTGCCGCGATGGAGGCCGGGGCGGTGTCACAAACACCCGCCGGGCGGGGCGGGACGACCGGGCGAGGCGGCGCGGCGGGCACGGGGACCTCGCGCGAGCCGACTTTCCAGGGTGGTTCGCGTGCCGAGCAGGCGGAGCCAGTGCCGGAGCCGATCAGTGCGGATGCGATCGCGAAGATGGATCGCGCGGAGACGATGCGCGAATTCGGCGCTCGGTTCCGAGCATCCGGTCGTGATGATCTGGATTCTGCGGTGAAGTCGCGTTTGCAGGATGAGATTGCGCAACTGCGTCAGCGGCTGCAGGAAATTTCTCAGCAAGGGGGGCGCTGATGGCTGAGCGGGTTTCGCCGATCGTTGCGAGGTGGAAGGCGCTGCCGCGTGCGGCGAAGTGGGGGATCTTCGCTGTTGTCGTGATCGGTGCGTACTTCCTGATCGTCGAGCCGACGCTGGAGACATATCAGCGAGAGGTGGTTCGTGCGAATCGTGAAATGGACGAGTTGAAGCGTTTGCAGCAGTTGGAGGAGCGGCTTGAAGAAGCTCAGCGACGGATCGCTCTTGGCGTCACGCGGTATGGGGATGCGGCGTTGCGGATCGAGGTCGATTCGGGTCCGGTGTACAACCTTCTGGACAGGATTTTCGCCGAGTACGGCGTGACGGGGTACACGATCGATTCGCCTCGGCGTGAGCCGTTGGAGCGCGAGATCGTGGGGAAGATCGAACAGGTGGATCGGGATTCGGAGCCGCAGCGCCAGGTGTTCACGGTTCGTTTCACGACCGAGCCGGAGAAGGTGATCCAGGTTCTGGCGGCGCTGGAGATGGCGCCGGAGATCACGGCGATTTCTTCGGTGAACCTTCGTCGGCTGGAGCCGCGCGAGGGTGAGCGTCGTGTCGAGGCGGTGCTGATGCCGGAGGTGTGGTACATCCCGAGGAAGGTGGAGCGCCGATGACTCAGGTGCGAGGCAAACCTTCTGTATCGTGGCGTACGCCGGGAGTGCTCGGCGGGCTGGCGCTTGCGTTGCTGCTGCTCGGGCTGATTCTTTCGGGGATGGCGGGCAAGGATCTTGTGTTTGCCTGGCTGGAGAAGGGGGTCGGTGACGGTGACCGGGCACGCGCCGAGCAGGAGCAGCGGTTGGGGCAGTACGAGGCGGACACGCGATCTCGTGTGGCGCAGGTGCAGGGGCGTTCTTTGTTCTTTGTGCCGCCCTCGCCGGAGCAGATCGCGCAGGTTGCCGAGCCGGAACCCGAGCCCGAGCCGGAACCGGAGCCGGGGCCGCCGCCGGCGCCGACGCGATACGCCGGTCCTGCCGTGATCGCTGTCGTGAACAACGCGGTCTGGATCGCCAGCGGGAAGATGATTCCCGTCGGTGAGGAGGCGGAAGGAGTGCGCGTGGTCAATGTCGACAATGCGCCGTGGTCCGTGCGTCTGGAGTGGCGCGCGGTCGAGTTTGATGTCCCCTTGTTTGAGCGAACCACCCCACGATTCCTCCAAGCGAGCGAATCGGCTACCGGATCGTGACGCCATGAGCCAAGTGCAATCTCGCGTATTGACAACGATGATCGTGTGCCTCCTGCTCGGGTCGCCGTGCCTAGCGCAGGCGGATCGTGGCGAACGCGATGAGCGCGGGCGTCGGATGCCGTCCGGGCAGACGACGACGCTGGCATTCCGGAATGTGACCGTGGAGCAGTTGGTCCCGTTCATCGTGGAGTCAACGGGGAAGGTTGTGGTGCCGCGTCCGGACATCCTGAGCCGGCGGATCACGATCCTGAATGATTCTCCGATCCCGCAGCGCGAAGCACTTGATCTGGTCTTTCTCGCGCTGCAGCAGGAGGGGATCGCGGTGGTGGAGACGATGGATCTGGTGATCCTCCGGGACATCGCGGAGATCGTGAGGCAGGATGTTCCGGTGATTGCGGCGGATCAATCGGTGCTGGGACGGAATGATCTGGGGGTGATGGCGGAGAAGGTCTTCGCGCTGTCCTTCACTCGGGCCGAGGATATTTCCAAGCTTGTGAAGGATGGGCTTCCGGATTACGCAAAGGTCGGTTTCGACAATTCTTCGAACACGATCGTCGTGCTCGGCAATATCGGCATGCTTCAGCGTGTCGAGCGACTGATCCGATCGATTGATCGTCCGTCGGCGGCAGCGCTTTCGACGGAGACATTCCGACTGCGTTTCGCTGATGCGACGCAGGTGGCCCAGAACATCAAGGAGTTGTACGAGGAGACGGCCGCGGGCACGGCTCGTGCTCAGCAGCAGGATCCCCGAACGCGTTTCATGCAGCAGGGGGGGCGGCAGCAGGACACGGGCGCATCGGGCCCGACGCGCGACATTCGCGTGACGGCGAACACGCAGCAGAACTCGGTGACGGTGCTCGCGGATGAGGCGATCATTCGGCAGATCCGGAATCTGATCGCGACGGTCTGGGATCAGCCGTTGTCGGAAGAGGCGGTGGTGCCGCGGATTTACGATCTGGAACACTCGGACCCGATCAAGGTTCGCGATCTGCTTGAAGGATTGTTCGGGACGCCTTCGGCCGCGGCGGGGACTGGTCAGGGCGGTGGCGGCGGCGCCTCGGCCGGGTCGGGGGTCGGTCGGTTGGCGGGGCAGTTCGCGTTTCAGGCGATTCCCGAGGCGGGGCGTCTGGTGGTCATCGCGAAGAGTCCGGACAATTTGTTCGTGATCGATGAGATCATCCGGGGGCTTGACCAGCCGCAAACGATCGGCCTGCCCGAGATCGTCGAATTGTCGCATGCTGATGCGGAAGAAATCTCGGAGCAGATCAACACGGTGCTTGCGCGCGAGGGAACGATTGCGCAGTTGCGTCGGTCGGAGCGAGGTCTTTCCGCATCGGCGACGGGCGCATCGCCGTTCGCGACGACGATCGTCACGCAGAATCAAGATCCGATCAATCAGCCGGATGTCATCACATTCTGGTGGCAGCGTTCCCAGGTGCCGACGGACAGCCGAGGGTCATCGAATCTGGTGGGGAAGATCCGCGTGGTGCCGGTGTGGCGTCAGAACGCCGTGATGATTCTTTCGCCGCCGGAGTACAAGGCGTCGGTAGCACAATTGATTCGGGATCTGGATCAGCCGGGGCGTCAGGTGCTGATCTCGGCGGTGGTTGCGGAGATTTCAGCGGTGGATGCTTTGGCGCTGGGGCTGCGTTGGTCTTCTTCGCCGATCTCGCCGAATCGGACGGATAACACGATCTCGGTCGGGACCTCCGCGACGGGCGAGAAGATGGATCTGCTGCCGGGGTTGTTTGATACTTCGATACTGAGTGCTTCGGCGGATCTCAATCTCGTTCTTCAGGCGCTCGCGGAGAATACGGATCTCCGGATCCTGTCCGAGCCGCGGATCTTCACGAGTGACAACCAGGAGGCCGAGTTCTTCGACGGCCAGGACATCCCGTTCATTACAGATTCGCAGCGGACGCCGGAAGGCGGATTGGTGCAGTCGACCGAGTATCGAGCCGTCGGCATTCAGTTGCGCGCACGCCCGCGGATCACCCCGGGCGGAAATGTTGATATCCGCGTGAATCTCGAGTTGTCGTCGATTCAGCCGGGGTTGACGATCAATAACCAATTCATCGTGGATCGTCGGGAAACAACGACGCAGTTGATCGTTCGGGATGGTCAGACGGTCGTGATCTCGGGCATTCTGCGTTCGCAGGAGTCGGACATTCTGCGCAAGGTGCCGTTGCTCGGCGATATTCCCTTGATCGGTCTCTTGTTCCGCTCGACGGAGCGCTCTGTTGAGCAGACGGAGTTGGTGGCGTTCATTACGCCGCGTGTTGTGCAATCGGAAGAGGATCTGAATCGCGTGAACGAGGGTTTCCGGAGGCGGCTGGATGAGTTGCGTAGGCAACTGGGTGTGGAAACGGATGACGAGGCGTTGGATCATCTGATGATGCCGATGGGTCCACGTGGTCCGGAGCGGCAGTTCCAGCCGGAGCAGTCGCCGGAGCCGGTGGAAGAGTCGGATCCGGGTTCGGTGAGAATCTTCTGATGTCTGGAGTCGTGATGCATACGGATCGACGAGCGGCTTGGCGGGGCATCGCGATCGTGTCTGCGCTTGTGCTGGTGTGCACCGGCTGCGTGACGGAGACGGTGTCGCCAGCGCGCCCGGCTCCGGTGCAGGGTCCGACGGCGACGGGGCGGAGTTCGAGCCCGATGCCGACTCAGCCGGTCGCAACACCCGCTCGCGATGCGCGGACGGTGAATGCGATTCTGCGGGCGGCGATCACACCGCTGGGAACGATTCCGTTCGATGGTCAGGTGTTGCCGATGATTTCGCCGGACGGACGATTTGCCGCGACGCAGGTCGGTCAGACGCCATCGTGGTCGGCGATGCTGGTGGAGCCCGATGCGCCGCCGAGTCCGCGGACGAATGTCGAGGTGTACGACATTTCGAGTCAGCCGGTGCGGTTGGTGCGCGAGGGGTTTGATCTGCCGCCGGGAACGATGCTCGGGCGCTCCTGCGATGAGAGCGGTTTTCTTGTCGAGCACATCACGCCGATGGGGGAGCGTCGCGTCGGCAATGTGTCATGGCGCGGTGGGGATGTCGAGTGGTTCGAGGGGGGGACCGCGACCTTGGTCGAGCAGGGGATTGTTGCGACGACGGCTGAGCAGGCGTTGAAGACGCCGTGGGGTGAGGTGCGCGAACCGGGATCGGAGATGTGGTTCCCGGTGTCCAGCGGGGAGCGGGGGTTGGTCTACTGCTTCGCGGCATCGCATCGCGGGCTGGAGTTGCAGGCGTGGTCGCGGAGCGTGCGTGCGACGAGCGAGGGCATGAGTGCGGATTCGTCGATGTCGATCATTGCACGCCGTCGGATCGCGCCTCGGGCGGAACGGATTCTTGCGTACCAGGCGGTGGATCCGGTGAGGGGTTGGATGGGGGCGGGTTCTGAAGAGCCGCCGGGTCTGCTCTTCTTCAATCCCGGGACGCGCCGGATGACGGTGTTCGATGCGAACACGGGTGATCTTGTGCCGCTGGCCGCGGAGTCGATCAGCGGCGTGTGGACGCGCGATGCCGCGGGCTGGGGCGTGCTGCTTTCGACCTCGCGGGGGTTGGTGTATCAGCGGCTGGAAGAGTCACGGTCGGCGTGGACGGCATCTCCCGAGGCGCGGTTGCTCGGCGAGCCGTATGTGCCGCGAGCGACGATGGATCCCACGCGTCCGAGCATCCTGATCGGGCCGGCGCGCGATGCGCGCAGGGTGAATCTGGTCGCGCTGCAGTTGATGCCCTCCGATCTTGAAGAGTGATCAATATCCGATGCGGACAACTTCATTCTCGGCGATGACGAAGACGGCATCGTCGCGACGGGGCGAGACGACTTTCATGCCTGTGAATCTCCCGAACGCGGGGAGGACTGCGCCATTCGTGCCGAACCAGAAGCAGGGGAAGCGGATGCTGGCGCGCGTGCCGGGATCATCGAGGCGGATGGCGGGGTGGATGTGTCCGGCGAGGACATAGCCGCTCGCATCGGTGGTGGGATGGTGGTGGAGCGCGAAGGGCGGGAGCGAGGCGCCCTCAGCCAGGCAGTTGATGTCGAGGTGCGCGGGCGGATCGCCGGAGGAGTGATCGTGATTGCCGCGGATGAGGAGAATTTCGAGATTGCCGTGACGAGATCGCCAGGCGTCGAGCGTGGATTCGATGTGCGCTGACCTTCCGGAGCGGGCGTGGAAGAAGTCGCCGAGGATGACCAGACGCCTCGCCAGCGTGCGGTCGAGCAGTTCGGAGAGCGTGGCGAGGTCGTGGGTGGTGGTGTTTTCCGGCACGGGGATCCCGGCGGTGCGGAACGCGGCGGCCTTGCCGAGATGGAGGTCCGCCAGGAGGAGTGTCGAGGCGCTTTCCCACCAGATGGCGCGCTGGGGGAGCAGGGTGAGCGATTCACCCGCGATCGTGCAGAGTGCGCTTCCGTGCAGGATGGCTCGTTGTGTTCCGTCCACTGCGTTGCTCCCGATCGGCGGTGCGTTCGAGCTGCATCACCATACGCCCGATGCGGTCGCGCCATGTCTCGCTGCTGACATGCTGCGTGCGGAGACTCTCGGCCCAGAGGGGGAAGCCGAGGGGGGTCAGGTGCGGGGGCGGGATCTGGGTGATGCGGCTGCGGGTGATCTTTTCGAGTGCGTAGCGGAGTCGGGAGACCTCCATCTGGTCTTCGAGGACCTCGCGCCGGGCCTGATCGAGGAGCAGGTTCGCGGGGTCGAATTCGGCGAAGACATCGAAGAAGAGTTCGCTGGATGCCTGGAGGTGGCGGTTGGTCTTGCCGGAGCGTCCGGGGTAGCCGGGGTGGATGAGCCCGGCGATGCGGGCGATGTCGCGGAAGCGACGCCGGGCGAGTTCCGAGTGGTTGAGGCAGGAGAGCAGGTCGGGGAGCAGGTCGGCGGTGGAGAGGAAGGAGCGCCACTCGTCTTCGGAGACATCGAGCGGCGCGGGTGAGCGCAGTTCGATGCCATAGTCGTTCACGGTGATGCTGAGCGAGACGGCGCGGGTTCGGGCGATCCGGTGTGCAAGAAGGAGGCCGAGCCCCTCGTGGACATGCCTGCCCTCGAAGGGGAAGAGGAAGGTGTGGCGGCCGTGGCGGGTGCTCGTGTGCTCGATGAGCAGTTCATCAGGTGCGGGGATGACGGACCAGCGGGACTGGAGTTCGAGGATGGGGCGGATGCATTCCAGTTCGGGCTCGGTGTATGTGCCGAGGCGTGCTTCTTCGAGCAGGGTGCGGACACCGTCGGAGAGGAGTGTGGAGAGGGGGGTTCGTCCACCCTGCCAGCGCGGCACGATTCCGGAGCGTCGCGTGGCGAGGCGGACAAAGGCGGTCATGTCCTTGACGCGGACGAGTTCGAGGACTTTTCCCGCGAAGACGAAGCGATCGCCGGAAGCGAGGCGGGCGATGAAGGACTCCTCGATGGAGCCGAAGACCTTGCCGGACATGGAGCGGACGGTCATGGCGAGGTCGGAGATGATGGTTCCGATGGCGAGGCGGTGGTGGCGTGCGAGTTTGTCGGAGGCGATGGTGTAGCGCTCTTCGCCGGGTTGTTCCGCATCGTGTGCGCGCGCGAGGCGGTGGTACTGTGGATAGGCGCCGAGGGCCGAACCGCCGCGGACGGTGAAGTCGAGCGCCCAGCGGAACTCGGTGATGGAGAGGGCACGGAAGGCATGGGTGGTGCGGACTTCTTCGTAGAGTTGGCGGGCCTCGAATCCGCCACCGGCCGCGACGGTGACAAGGTGCTGCGTGAGGACATCGAGGGGCTTGCTGAGGGGTGAGCGGGTCTCGACGGTGCGGGCCTGCATGGCTCGCCGGGCGGCGGCGAACTCGATCAGCTCGAAGGCGTGGGCCGGGATGCAGAGGACGCGGCTGGTGACGCCGGGTTGGTGGCCGCTGCGTCCGGCACGCTGGAGCAGGCGGGCGATGCCCTTCGGGCTACCGACCTGGATGACCTGATCGACGGGTGTGAAGTCGACGCCGAGGTCGAGGGATGAGGTGCAGACGACGCAGCGGAGAGAACCTTCCCGGAGACGATCTTCGACGCGGTTGCGTACTTCGCGGTCGAGCGAACCGTGGTGGAGGGCGATTTGTGCGATGTGCTCGGGCTTGCTGAGCGCGATGGCGCGGTACCAGATCTCGGTCTGTGAGCGGGTATTGGTGAAGAGGAGCGTGGACTGCGCGTTGTCGATGGCTTCGAGGACGGGGTTGAGCAGGTTGGTGCCGAGGTGTCCGGCCCACGGGAAGCGTTGGACATCCTCGGGCAGCACGGTCTCGATGTGTATCTGCTTCGGGAGTTTCGCGGTGATGGTGGGGGCATCGGTTCGTGCCGGGCCGGAGCCGAGCAGGACATCGCGTGCTTCGTCAAGATTGCCGAGTGTTGCGGAGAGTCCCCATGTGCGGACGCCGGGGTTCCATGCTCGG
The DNA here is from genome assembly GCA_007693725.1 of Phycisphaeraceae bacterium. Lineage (GTDB taxonomy): Bacteria > Planctomycetota > Phycisphaerae > Phycisphaerales > UBA1924 > REDD01. Next base: position 6,557 of record REDD01000113.1, on the reverse strand, counting down.
AGTCTTGCGAGTGCAAGCTCGGTCTGGACGCCGCGCTTCGTCGAGAGGAGTTCGTGCCACTCATCGATGATGATGCAGCGGAGGGTGGAGAGGAGCGACCGCGCATCGGGGTAGGAGAGCATCAGTGAGAGCGACTCGGGGGTCGTGACGAGCGCGGTGGGGAGTTGGCGGCGTTGTTTGGCTTTGAGGGATGCGGCGGTGTCGCCGGTGCGCTGCTCGATGGTCCAAGGGAGGTTGAGATCACGGACCGGTTCGATGAGTGACTCGACGGTGTCCGTGGCGAGGGCGCGGAGGGGCGTGATCCAGAGGACACGGATGGGCGCGGCCGACTCGCGCTTGGCGGGCGTGTTGTGAGGCGTGTTTCCGGATTCGTGGAGGTATTCGTCGATGGGACCGAGCCACACGGCGAGGGTCTTGCCCGTGCCGGTGGGGGCGTGGACGAGACCGGAGCGACCCGCGCGGTAGGACTCGATGCACTCGCGCTGGTACTCGAATGGCGACCATCCGCGTTTTCCGAACCAGTCTGCGAGTGCCTTGTGCATGGTCAGTCGGTTCGGGAGTGGTGGAGGAGAGCGCGGAGTGTTTCGAGGGTGTCCGCCTGATCGGGGGATTTGTCGGTGCGTCGGCGGAGCATGCGAGGGAAGCGTAGGGCGATGCCGGCGCGGTGCCGGTCGGACTCACGCAAGCCCTCGAAACCGATCTCGAAAACAAGGCGGGGCTCGACCATCCGGATGGGGCCCTGGCGTCCGGTGGTGTGTTTCCTGATGAAGTCGTCGACTTCCCTGATCTCGGCATCGGAGAGGCCGGAGTAGGCCTTGGTGAAGGGGACGAGCTCGCCGTTGTCCCAGAGCGCGAAGGTGTAGTCGGTGAAGAGTGAGGCGCGACGGCCGGAGCCGCGCTGGGCGTAGATGAGGACCGCGTCGATGGTGTAGGGGTCGATCTTCCACTTCCACCAGTCGCCGCGGGCTCGTCCGCTGCGGTATGGGGCGGACTTGCGCTTGAGCATGATGCCCTCGACCGCGCGGGCGCGGGATGCGGCGCGCTGCTCGGCGAGATCCTCCCATGATGCGAAATCAATGGTGGGCGAGACGCCGAGGTGCTGCTCGGAGGCGAGTCTTGCGCAGATGTTCTGCAGGCGTGCGCGACGATCGGCGGTCGGGGCTTCGCGCAGGTCCCGGCCTTCGAGTTCGAGCAGGTCGTAAGCGAGGAAGCGGATGGGGATGTCATCGAAGAGCATGAGGTCGCGTTGTTTGCGGTTGAGTCGGCGCTGGAGATCGGAGAAGGGGAGCGGTCGATCCTGATCGGACCATGCGACGATCTCGCCGTCGAGCACGGTGTTGTCCGGGAGGAGTGCGCCGAGGGCGCGGAGTTCGGGGAAGGCATCGGTAATGTGTTCCTCTCCGCGTGACCAGAGCATGGTGAGGGATGGACGGTGGATGAGTTGAGCGCGGATGCCGTCCCACTTCCACTCGGCGAGCCAGTCCGAGGGATCGGCGAGGTGGTGTTCGAGCCACCGGAGATCGTCGGTGATCGGGTCGTTGGCGCTCGGGCGGATGGGTGTTGCGAGGAAGAAGGGGTAGGGCGCGGCGGGGTCGGAATCGTGCTCGTGCGGCGAGAGGATGCGCCGGTAGTCGTCGGGCGTGGGTTTCCACGGTGCGTTGAGACGGTGCTCGATGATGGCGGGGTCGAGGGCGGTGATGTTCGCGAGGGCACGGACGACGAGTCGGCGCTGGACACCGACACGGAACGACCCGGAGATGAGCTTGTGGAAGACGAGGCGCTGGCGGGTGTCGAGCTCGTCCCATGCCTCGTTCAGGAGCAATGCACGCGAGGGCTCATCCGCGTTGCGCAGCGGGGTGAGCCACTCGGAAAAGACACGATGCAGCGGGCGGAGCGAGCATCGGTCGGACTCGGGCAGGATCAGCGCGAGTGTTTCGGAGAGGTCGCCCGCGGCGTCGTGGCACTCGGCGATGAGCCAGAGCGGGATGCCCGAGCGCTCGGAGGCGATGCGGCGCATCTCGGTGTGGCTGATGGCGCGTCGGGGGCGCTTGCCGACGAGGAGTGTGAGCGCCCAAACGCCGTCTTCGGGGGGGACGGAGCGGAAGTAGTTTTCGAGTGCGGTGAGCTTCTCGCTGGTGCGGGTGGTGGCGTCGAGATCTATGAAAAGGCGGGTGAAGCGGTGCATGACGGCGGGTCGGCGGATGCTCAATCGGTGGCAGGATCAGTTTCAGGCGTGTCATCGACTTCGCCCTCGAAGCGTGTGGAGATTGGGTAGGCGTCGAGGGATTTCTCTTCGCGGAGGTACCGGGCGAGGGGCGTGACGACGCCGTGGGTGATGCCGATGCGTGAGGCGCCGGTGGCTTCGATGGCGGAGAGGAGACCGGGCCAGTCGGCGTGGTCGGAGAGGACGAAGCCGCGGTCGATGGAGCGGCGTCGGCGCGTGCCGCGGATCTGCATCCAGCCGGAGGCAAAGGCGTCGGAGTGCTTGCCGAATTTCTTGAGCCATGGCGAGCCCGCGGCGGATGGCGGGGCGATGACCATGGCGCGCCCACGCGATGCCTTGGCGTTGTCGGCGGTGGCCCGTTCTGTGGGCGGGAGTTGAACGCCGGCGTCTCGGTAGGGGGGTAGAAGGCGATCGATGGCCCCGTGGACGAGGATCGGGCCGATGGCGGGGTCGAGTCCCGCGAGGAGGCGCTGCGCCTTGCCGAGCGCGTAGGTGTAGATGATCGAGGTGAGCGAGCGTGTCTGGTTGTTGTGCCACCACGCGTTGATGTCGTCGAAGACGATGCGTGGGTCGGGCCAGCGGTAGATGGGGAGGCCGAAGGTGGATTCAGTGATGAAGTGCTCGCAGCGGACGGGCTCGAAGGGGGTGCAGGTCGGGTCGGGAGTGGTTTTGTAGTCGCCGGAAATGCAGCAGGATCGATGGGTGCGGGCGTGTGGTCCGAGGGGTTCGAGGAGAACCTGCGCGGAGCCGAGGACATGCCCGGCGGGGTGGAGCATGATGCGGATGTCGTTGTGTAGGAGTGGTTGGTTGTATGGGAGGGTCTGGATGTTGATGTCTTTGCCGAGGCGGATGCGGAGTATTGGTTCGGACTCGGGCGTGCAGAGATAGGTTTTCGAGCCGGGGCGGGCGTGGTCGGCGTGCGCGTGGGTGATGATGGCGCGATCGACAGCGCGCCAGGGGTCGATGTGGATGTCGGCGAGCGGGCAGTAGAGGCCGCGGTCAGTGGAAACGACGAGGTCGGCGGTCATGGAATGACGCCGGCGGAGACCTCATCGGCTGCTTCCTGGATGGCGGTTTCGAGCACGGGCATGTCTCTCTCGAACCAGCGGCTGAGTTGGCGGCCGTTGATGAGGACGGTGACAACGCTCGAGCTGAGGCCCGCCGAGGTCATGGCGCGGATGTCGTTCTGGACCGCTCTGCCGATGGCGGGGCTGTCCATCGTCTGGAGGAAGGTGCTGCGATCGAGGGCGAGCATCTCGGCTTCATCCGCGAGGAGTTGATCGATGTTGTCGGCTGTGAAGGCCTGCTGCGAGTTGAGGATGAATTCGTGCATGCCCCAGTACGCCTCGGATCCGCCGATCACGCCCGCGGCTTCGATCCCGCGAGCCAGTCGGCATGCGAGCGGATTGACATCGCGCAGGCGGGGGGTGTTGTTGCAGGCGGTGTTGGCGGGGAAGTGACGGTAGACCACCGAGACATCATCGCGCCGGGCGAGGATTGCGGCGAGCTTGTCGTCGAGCAGCTTAGATGATTCGGCCTGATAGTCGATCCACACGAGGATCTGGACAGGAGCATTCTCGGAGCCGCGTCGGGCGACGAAGGTGTCGTTGTCCTGGATGACGCGGACGGGTTCCTGCCGCCAGTCTTCGAGATACTTTTCGAACGCGCCGGGCGGTCGGTCTGTGGTCGCGAAGGCGCGTGGCGGGTTGGTTCGAGCGAGACTCTCGACGGCACGGCGCAGTGCGCCGGGAGCGCGGAAGCCGCGGAATTCGACGCCGTTGATGAAGACCATGGGCGTCTCGGCGATGCCGAGCGAGCGTGCCTCCGTGACATCGCGCTGGACGATTGAGAGGGTTTCTTCGCTCTGCATGATGCGGAGGAACTCGGTGTGATTGAATCCCATCGTGCGGAGTTGTGCGGGGAAGGTCTGATCCGTGAAAGAGCCGCTCTGTGAGAAGAGCCACATGTGCATGGCCCAGAACCCCTCCGGACCGCCGAGGATCCCGGCTGTTTCCGCAGCACGGGAGGCCCAGCAGTCGTTGTTGCGTCCGGGTTCGACACCCGAGGTGTTGCACGGGCGTGTCATGGAAACATGCTTGTGCGAGAACGAGACATCATCGCGATCGCGCAGTATCTGGATGATCTGCTCCTCGATGGATTTGCAGTGTACGCAGGTGTACGAAGAGAGCACGACGAGTCGGATCGGCGCATCGGCATCCCCGAGCCGATATCTGCCGGTGAACCCCTCATCATCCGTGCGGCGTGCTTCGCGGGGGAAGTCGAAGGCAACCTCCGTGCTGTAGCGCGGGTCGAGCGGGCCCACACCCCGGGGGAGGTCCGAGTCAGTGATGCGAACATCCTGATCCGGGGATTGCTGCTGCGCCTCGGTGCGGCGTTGCTGGTCTTCGACGAGGCGCTGGGTGCTTTCCTCGGCTTCGGCGAGGTCGCGTTCATCTCGGAGCTGGGTGGACTTCACATGGATGGCCGCTGTGCCCGCGGTCGCGATGATGAAACCAACCGCCGCGGTCGCGACAATGGGCATCGAGCGGAGAGCCGGCGCGGGTGTGGTGCTCCGGCGCGTGAATTCCACGATGCCGAGAAAGCCGAGATTCGCCAGATGGCTGGCGATGCACCACGCGCAGAGAAGATTCTCGCCTTGGAAGCGTTTGATGATGATGAGTCCGAGATAAGCGAGTGAGATCAGTGCGCCCGTGCGTGCCATCCAGGCGAGACCCCTGCCGATGCCGACTTTGTACGAACTCAGCCACGCCACCAGCATCGCGACGACGAAGGCGAAGCCGAGGTACGCCACCGGCCATCCGATTCCGGGAACCTTTGAGAAAGCGGATTTGCGTGCCGCCTCGCAAGGACTGTTGATGGCGCAGCCGGGGGGATCCAAGTTCGGGAGGTAGGAGAGCGAGAGCGTGCCCGTCGCGAGCAGGCCGATCGCGAGGACGATCAGACCCGCGATGAACAGCGGCAAGGGGAGCGATGCTGCGGTGGCTGTTGGGATGGGTGTCGGATGCGATGGCTGGGGGCTGCGCCGCGGCTTCTTGTGTCGGTTCTTGGGCACGGTGAAACTCCTGCGATGTCCTCTGGTGGCATGCCTGGCGTGGCCGGGAGGATGCAATGGTACGGCGTCTGGGAGGGCAAGATCGATAGGATTTTGTTTGGGTGACATATCCCTAGAAACAGGTGATTCTGTCTGGTTTCCAGGCCGAATATTGGGAAATAGGGGCAGCTTTGCATCTATCTAGGCGATTTGGGCGTTAGGGTTTAGTGGAGAGGCGAATTCGCCTACAGGATATCCGTCTACTGGTACGCGTCATCAGCAGCGTGGAGGCATCGTGTCTGGATTGAACCGAACTTGGATCGCGATGGTTGCTGTCGTGTCGCTGGGGGCAACTGCTCATACGGCACCAGTCGGGATCGACGCGGGGCCTGGCGACTTGGATCAATCGGCACTCGAACGGGTGCTTACGAATCACGGACCGGTCGAGGGGGAGCAGTACACGCTCCAAATGACCCAGAGCTGGGTAGAGGATTGGGCGGCCGTCGAGGCTCGAGAGGCGGAGCGCGGGGAAGCGATTCACAACTTCCGGCAGCGCGATGGACGCCCCGGTCAGTGGATGGTTCCGCCGGGTCGGGCAACGCGTCCGACTTCCTCCGGCGTCCGGTACATCATGAACGAGTGGGGCGATACCCGGATGGGTATCGGTTTTCCCGAGGTTGTCGATTTGCAGGGTGTGCAGATCTTCGGGCAGGGGATGGGGCGCGGCGTCTTTGCACCGGCGGTGCGTGTGCACGGATACCTCGACGGCGAGTTGGTCGCGACGACCGACTGGTTTGAGCGGATCGGGGATGCCCCCGAGTGGTTTGCGATCGATCTGGAAGGTGTGGATCGCGTCGTGTTCGAGGCGCGGGGGGCTGTGCGGGGTGCGGGGTGGTACGGGCTCGATGACCTGACCTTCCGCAAGGTCGCGGCGGACCAGGTGGTGGTGCTCGATTTCGAGGATCTTGCCCCGCGAGCGAGGCTGACTGAAACGAACTATGCAGGTCTGACCTGGGAACTGGGTGGGGGTCCGATCGAGCCGGATGTCGATCTGATTCCCGCACCACAGCCGACTCCGGGCGAGTTTCTCGAGTCGGATGATGCCGCTGCGGAAGCGGAGATTCCGGATCGTCCGGAGGGCACTCGTGCCGCGTCCGAGCCGAACATCATTCAGAGCTTCCGTGGTCCGCGCCGGGGCGACAACAACCAGTTCTCGTTCCCGCCCGATTCACACGGCGCCATCGGCCCTGACCACTTTGTTTCGGTCGTGAACACGATTTT
>REDD01000277.1 GCA_007693725.1 Phycisphaeraceae bacterium | reverse complement strand
GGGCGTAACGCTCCGGATGAAGACCCGATCGAACCCGATTGGGACTGTGATTGTGACTGTGACTGGCTCGACGGCTGCACCGCCATGAATGTCTCGAAGATAGCATCGCCGACGCCGATCAGCCGCGACTGGAACTTGTCCAGATACTCGTGCAGCCCGTGCTCGATGATCTCGTCGATCCGGGCGAAGTCGAAGTCCGACCGCAGCCGACCCAGCAACTGCTCCGCAGGGTTCAGGAAGGTCCCGATCGGCGACCCCGTGATCGCGTGCAGCGACTCCTCCGCACGGATCAGGCAGTGCCGGACCGAACGCGGGAACTCCCGATCGAGGATCAGGAACTCCGTCACCCAGTTCGGCGCGATCCGCTGGTAGCGCTTGCGGTACATCTCGTACGCCGTCGCGGACTTCAAGAGCGCCGCCCAGTGCAGGTTGTCGTACGGCATGCCGACATACTCCAGCGTCGGCAGCACGAAGTAGTACTTCACATCCACGATCCGAGAGGTCTGGTCCGCACGCTCGATCAGCCGACCCAGCCGCGCCCAGTGCCACGCCTCGTTGTGCGACATCGTGCTCTCGGTCAGACCGAGAAACAGGTGGCTCGAATTCTTGATGTCCTCCAGAAACGCGTACGGCGTGTCCATCATGGCATCGCGGTACGCCGCGCTCCGCACGCGCAGGTGCATCCGGTTGAGCAATTCCCACATCTCCGAGGTGATGCTCTGACGCACCGACCGCGCGTTCTCCCGCGCCGAACGGATGCACGAGGCGATCGAGTTGGGATTGTCCTTGTCGAAGATCAGGAACTCCAGCACATTCTCCTGCGTCGCGCCGTCGTCGCCGTAACGCTCGCGGAAGAGCGCCTCCCCGCCCGTCGTCACCACCAAGGGACGCCACTGCGAGGCCGACTCGACCGAGAGATCCAGCATCAGGTGCAGATTGACATCGATGAACCGCGCGACATTCTCCGCACGCTCCAGATAGCGGCTCATCCAGTAGATCGAGTTGGCGACGCGGCTCAGCATGCTCTCAACTCTCGTGGTCCGTCACCGGGGGCATCACGCTCGCATCCACGAACGACACATTGTCCGGCTCACGATCCAGCACCCAGGTGTCCTTGCTCCCGCCGCCCTGAGAAGAGTTCACCACCAGCGAACCCTTCTTGAGCGCGACGCGCGTCAGACCGCCCGGCAGGATGTACGGCTCCGCGCCGTGCAGAATGAACGGACGAAGATCGACATGCCGCCCCTCGAAGTGCTCACCCACGATCACCGGCGCACGGCTCAGCGCCAGCGTCGGCTGCGCGATGTAGTTCCGCGGGTTCGCCTTGATCCGATCGGCGAACTCGGCCTGCTCCTCCTTCGTCGAGTGCGGCCCGACCAGCATGCCGTAACCACCCGACTCGCTCGCGGGCTTCACCACGAGCTTGTCGAGGTTCGCCAGCACATAGCCCATGTCCGCCTCGCGCCAGCACAGAAAGGTCTCGACATTCGGCAGGATCGCATCCTCGTCGAGGTAGTAGCGGATGATCTCCGGCACGAACGCGTAGATCACCTTGTCGTCCGCCACGCCCGTCCCCGGCGCGTTCGCCAGCGCGATGCGACCCGCGCGGAACACCTCCATCAGCCCCGGCACGCCCAGCGCCGAGTCCTCACGGAACGAATGCGGATCCAGAAAGTCGTCGTCGATCCGTCGGTAGATCACATCCACGCGCTGCGGCCCGCGCGTCGTCCGCATGAACACCGCCGAATCCTGCACGAACAGATCGTTCCCCTCCACCAGCTCGATCCCCATCTGCTGCGCGAGGAACGCGTGCTCGAAGTACGCCGAGTTGTACGGCCCCGGCGTCAGCAGCACCACCGTCGCCGAGTCCGTGTGCGGCGCCAGCTCCTGCAACGACTCGCGCAGACGGATCGGATAGTCGTCCACCGGACGCACATGCGAGGCGCGGAACACATGCGGGAAGGTCCGCTTCAGAATCTGACGGTTCTCGATCACATACGACACGCCCGACGGACAACGCAGGTTGTCCTCCAGCACGCGGAAGACGCCGTCGCCGTCGCGTACGAGATCCGTCCCGGTGATGTGACACCAGATGCCGCCGGGAGGGTCGATCCCCATGCACTGCTCGCGGAACGCCGGGCACGACTTCACCAGATCCTCCGGCACCACCTTGTCGCGCAGGATCCTCTGCTCGTGGTACAGATCGTCGATGAAGAGGTTCAGCGCGGTGATCCGCTGCGCCAAGCCACGCTCGATCGGCGCCCACTCGTCCGCCTCGATGATCCGCGGGATGATGTCGAACGGGAAGATCTTCTCCTCGCCCTCCTCGCCGCCGTAGACATTGAAGGTGATCCCCATGTTGTACAGAGCGATCTCCGCGGCCTGCTGACGACGCAGCAGGTCCCCATCCAGCAACGCCTCCACCCGCTCGACCAGCAGACGCGAGCCCGCACGCGCCTCACCCGCGCCAGCGAACATCTCGTCGTAGAACCCGCCCGTGTCGTAGTCGCGAAAATGCATGCAAGGGCATCATAGCCCCCGCCCCCGGAACCCCCGGAATCCCCGGAAATGCCTTTACCAGGCCGGAGCGCGAGCGACGGGGTCTGTCTTGACCAACCCCCGGAACACTTCCGGGGGCACTTTCCGGGATCCATGAGGATGTCATGACACCGGGTGGCACAGGCGTCCCGCCTGTCGTCATCGGGTGCCACTGGTGGCTCGTCCACCAGTGCTCTGCACCACCCCATGACCCGCAAAACTCCCTTTCGTGGAGAAATCGCTCCGCGATGTCTCCACGCCACCCCCCGGAACCCCCGGAACCCGGAACCCAAAATCAACAACGGGCCACCACTGCACCCGCCATCGCACCACACTTCGATCATCAGTCGAACACCAGCAGCAGAAAGACACCCCACACGATCCCCGAGAGGATGAGCACGCCGCCGAAGATCACGAGCAGCCAGGTCTGAAAGATCAGGCTCAGAACGATGCAGACGGCCCCGAGAACGATCAGCCCGATGATGCCGAGAAAATTCACCGCGATCTTGCCGAGCGTACGCGGCAACTCCGCGGCCAACTCTGAGGTCAACTCCCGCACAAAGCCGCGCTCCTCGTGGGGTGAATCCTGTAGTGGCGGAGTGTGGGGGTCAGATGGCGGCTCGGTCATGGTCCATTCTCCGGGAACACTTCCGGGAACACTTCCGGGGGCACTTTTGGGGGCACTTCCGGGGATATTACCGGGGGCAATTCCGGGGGATTCCGGGGGATTCCGGGGGGATTCGATCGCTGCATTGGCCCGCGACAGATGCTACACAAACGGTCGGAGCGATGGCACGGCCCGCCCTCAGGCCGAGCCGCTCCTCTGACGGGTGCGTCGATACCTATCATTCGCCCATGAGCAAGGACGATCCCAAGGACAAGAAACAGCAGGAAGACCTTTCCAAGGACAATGCCGACATGTCCGAGGCCATCGCCGATTCATCGGACGAGGATGACCCACACGCCGACACGGCCCGCGATCGCCAGCCCAAGCCCGATGACGACGAGAACTCCGAACGCGCCGGGAAGAAGGCCGCGGGGGAGTGAGGGTTACCGTGGCCTGCTCTTCCCACCGAGGTCACCCGTCAGGGAGACGAACTCCACTTTGCTCGCGGAAACCGGAACGCGGTACACACTTGGACGACGCGGCGATGCGCTCGCCACGATCTCGGGCCAGACTTTGACCGCCTTCCACGCCTGATCTGACCATTTCAGGTTTATCCAGCCGGGAGCGAAAAGAAAAAATGTCAACGGCAGCTCGCGGAGAACCTGAAGTTCCGCAGGGTTTCGCAAGATCCGTCCGTCACCGGAGACAACAACGGGAATCGGATCCCATGTCGCGATATCCGAGAGCCAGTTGGTATCAAGAGTGTTTTTTTCAAACCGATCATCGTGGTAGATGATAGTGTGTGCTTGGTCGTAGCAACCGAGCATCCTCGCAAGTGCGACAGGGATATTTCGGTCGAAGAAAAAGTGCATCACGCAGCATGCCGTGCATCGAACTCGGTCTCGAATTCGACGGCTCGGATCACGGCTCTTGTGGAAACATCATAAAGATCTGAAACCAGATCAACATTTCGGTCGTTCGCCCAGTATGCATGCGCGAGAACGAATGTCGTCGTGCCTTCTTCAGCAACAATGGGCTTGCCGAATGCACGATCCGGATCGATCACAATCCCATCTGCGATATTCCAGCGGACTGCCTTGTTGGTATCCGACGAATACTCGATCTGCTTCAGATAGGGACGAAGCACATCGGGCATTGCCTTTTGCCCCGACAGAACCTCCTCAAGATCCTCATCGCCCTGTTGATCGAAGTTTTCCATGAAAATCGTCTGACCATCCGTGAGCAGGCGGACATGTCCGAAGGGATGTGTCGTATTCAAGATCGAGCTCAGACGGTCATACACACGCCGCACACTCTGGAGCGAGACACCTGTCTCTCGAAAACGACCGACGACGAGCAGATCGATGAGATCGAGAAACGAGAGCGCGTGGCGATTGCCTACGGCCGGAAGATCCGGCTGGAAGACACGCCCGTGTTGTTTGGAGCCCGACCCGCGCATCCAGCGGCTGGCTGTGCGAGGATGGACCCGAGCCAAGCGGGATGCCTCTGGGATGCCGTAGGTTCCGATGCCGATAAGCGTCTTCACGCCGTCCTCCTGACGCTTCTCTAGGAGCAGATTCAAGCAATCTACCCTGTCACCATCGGGCGTTCACCCGATCCGGGCGCACAGCTCACCCTACCGAGTACAGAACCACCGGCCCGACCGCAACATTCATCCTCGCACGCAAACTCTCACTCAAGCGGTTCAGTGACATGCACATGAGCCGGTTGCGATCTCCCCGCCGCACGGGGTCCGGGGGCAAAGGCCGAGGCGGGATTCGAACCCGCGAATGACGGATTTGCAATCCGTTCCC
>REDD01000183.1 GCA_007693725.1 Phycisphaeraceae bacterium | reverse complement strand
GACACCGGCGAGGGTCCGTTGCTCCGGACAGGAGACCTCGGCTTTGTGTTCGAGGATGAGCTCTACATTGTCGGCCGTTGGGATGACCTGATCATCGTTCGCGGGTTGAACCATCATCCCCAAGACATTGAGGCCACAGCCCGCAGAAGCCATTCACTGCTCAAACCCGGCTTCGAGGCGGCCTTTGCCGTGGACGACTCACGAGAGGATGGAGGCCAGCGCCTCGTCTTGGTGCAGGAAGTCGCGCGGAACGGAGAGACAGACTTCACGCCGGTGCTGGAGGCGATCCGCGAGGCGGTGCTCGTCGAGCATGGTCTCGCGCTGCACACGATTGTGCTGGTGCGCTCCGGCACGATCCCCAGAACCTCCAGCGGCAAAGTCCAGCGCCGCGCTTGCCGCGCGGTCTTTCTGGCCGGCGAACTCAAGGTACTGGCGGAGTACGACCGCGCACCTTCCCGAGGGGCGCCTGCCGAGACCACCGGTGCGACCGTTTCGATGGAGCAACTTGCGCAGTGTTTTCCGGATTCCTCGGTTCTTGCCACCGTTTGCCAGCACGCCCTTACTTTAGGGGGCGCGGCAATGTCCGGCGTGTCGCCCGAAACGCCGCTCACGGCCCTGGGCCTGGACTCGTTGCAGCGCGTGGAACTGGCCGCCAGATTGGAGAAGTCCTTCGCTTGCCGCCTGCCCGAGACTGAGTTCACCCCGACGCAAACACTGGGCGAACTGGCCAGCGCGGTGCGGAAGCACCTGAACGGCCATTCAAGGCTCAGTGCTCCCGCGTGCCGGATCCCGCGTGAGCACTACGACTTCGTCCGATTCCCCGAATACAACGAGCTCAAGCGATACGAACGCATCCTGAAGGCCGTGGCTGGCGAGAATCCGTACTTCCGTGTTGATGAGGGCGGAACCTCTTCCGCGGGGATCGCTCGCATCGGGGAACATGATCTGGTGAACTTCGCGGTCTATGACTACATCGGTCTGGCCCGCGACGCGGAGGTCGTCGCCGCAGCGAAGGCCGCGATCGACCGCTACGGCACCAGCGCAGGCGCGAGTCGGCTGGTCTCCGGCGAGAAGCGTGTGCACCGGGACCTGGAGCAGGCCTTGGCCGCGTTTCTGGGCACAGCGGCCGCGATCGTGTTTGTCTCCGGCCATGCCACCAATGTCACCATCATCGGCCACCTGCTCGGGCCCGAGGATCTGATCGTTCACGACGCGCTGGCGCACAACTCGATCATCCAAGGCGCTCAGCTCTCGGGCGCGACCCGCCGCGTCTTTGCCCACAACGACTGGCTGGCGCTGGACGCGTTCCTGTCCGAGGTTCGCCACCGCTATCGGCGCGTTCTCATTGCGATCGAGGGTGTGTACAGCATGGACGGCGATTACCCGGAGCTTCCTCGATTCGTCGAACTTAAGAAGAAGCACAGAGCGCTGATGCTGGTCGATGAGGCGCACTCTCTGGGGACCATGGGGTCGACGGGCCGGGGGATCGGCGAGCATTTTGGGACAGATCGAGCCGATGTTGATCTGTGGATGGGCACGCTTTCCAAGTCGCTGGCCAGTTGCGGTGGATTCATCGCAGGGTCGTCCGACTTGGTCGAGTACCTCGCCTATACCGCCCCGGGGTTCGTGTACAGCGTGGGCGTTTCTCCGCCCAACGCCGCAGCCGCGCTCGCAGCCCTTACCGTGCTCCAGGCCCAGCCGCACCGTGTCTCCCGGCTTCACGAGCTCTCGGTGCACTTCCTGAGCTTGGCCAGGGAGGAAGGGCTCAACACCGGCGCTTCCGCCGGCACGCCCGTGATTCCGGTGATCATCGGGAACTCGGTCAAGACCCTCCGTCTGGCCCGTGCCCTGTTCGACCGCGGCATCAATGTCCAACCCATTCTCCCGCCCGTCGTGCCCGAGCACTCTGCTCGTTTGAGGTTTTTCATCACCACCAACCACACTGAGGCGCAGATCCGCAACACGGTCGGCGCAATCGCCCATGAACTGGCCAGGCTGTAACCCATGACTGATAGTGATGATCTCGCCATCGTGGTTGAGGCATTGACGAAACGCTACGACGACCTTGTCGCGGTCAACGAGGTCTCGTTCACTGTCAGAAAGGGCGAGGTGTTCGCGTTCCTGGGCCCCAACGGCGCGGGAAAGACCACCACCGTCGAGATCATCGAGACCATTCGCCCCCCCAGCTCGGGAAGGGTGCGAGTCCTCGGGATGGATGTCACAAAGAGGAAACGCGACATTGTTCGCCGAATCGGCGTTCTCCCGCAGGCGTTCAGTTCGTTTGACCGGATCACGGTGAGTGAGAGCATCCGGTTTTATTCAAAGCTCTTCGAAAGTAAAGTTGCCGATGTTGACAACCTGATGGACCTGACCAATCTGAAGGACAAGAGCGGTGTGCAGTTCAAGCATCTCTCCGGGGGCCTGAAGCAGCGGCTCGGCATCGCGATCGCCCTGGTGAACGACCCCGAGATCGTGTTTCTCGACGAGCCGACCACAGGGCTCGATCCGCACGCGAGGCACGCGGTATGGGACGTTTTGTCGGACCTCAGGAGCAAGGGCAAGACCGTATTCCTCACCACGCACTACATGGAAGAGGCGGAACTTCTCGCCGACACTGTGGCCATCATCTCCAAAGGGCGCCTTGTCGCGATCGGATCCCCGGATGAACTCATTGAGCGACACGCGAACAACATATGTCTCACACTCAAGTCCTCGGATGCGGGCGCTGTGGAGACGATCAGGCACATGGGCTTCAAGCCAGTCCGGAGCGACCGCAACACGATCACGGTGCGTGTGACACACACCGAAGACGTTCAGGACATACTCAACGCCATCAACAGCGCCGGCGTGCCGATGCCGGTCATAGACGTCCGCAAGCCCAGCCTTGAGGAGGCGTACCTTCGCCTCACGGAAGGCCTGCGCGACGAAGGCGCGCTTTCGGAAGGAGTCGCCACATGACTCCACGCATCGTCGTCGCCAGCCTGGTGGTGCGGCTGAGGAGCCTCGGTCGTGAGAGGTCTGCGATGTTCTTCACGGTCGCCTTCCCTGTGATTCTGGTGCTGGTGTTCGGCGCGATCTTCGGTAAGTCTGAGCACGCCAACTTCGACCTTCCTGTGCAGGACCTCGATCAGACCCCGGCTTCGGCCGTACTGATGAAGAGCCTCGGCGTTGATGGGGTGTTCAGGGCGATCCCTGTGCCGTCCGATGTCGACGCCGGCCAGTACACCAGGGAAAACAAACTGAACCTTGTCCTGGTCATTCCCCGAGGATTCGCGGAGATGCAGGAACGCAGGATCGAGCATGGGGATGGCCAAGCTTCGATCGAACTTACGTACATCTACGATCCGAGCTCGACCTCGGTCACGACAAAGCTGCAATACCTCAGCGCCATCGTCGCGGCCTCCAATCAGCGGCTGTCTGGCGCGCCGGCGTTCATGACGATGACGGAGAAGTCGATTCTCAACAAGAAGCACCGCTTCATCGAGTTCTTCGTTCCGGGCATCATCGCGATGGCGGTGATGACATCGTGCCTGTCGGGGACGCTGAATACGAATGCCGAACTGCGGCAGAAGGGCATCCTGCGGAAACTCGCCACCACGCCGATCACCCGCGTCGACTGGCTGGTCTCGAACATCCTGTACCAGTTCATACTTGCGGGGGTTTCCACGGTGTCCATCCTGCTGGTGGCATACGCCGTGTTCGATGTCCGGCTCCACATCGGCGGCTGGCTCCCGGTGTTTGTCGTGCTAGCAGTCTTCTCATTCGTCGGCATCGGCATGCTGCTCACGCCCATCGCGAAAGAGGCCGAGAGCGCGGTCGCAGTCGCCAACGCCTTCCTGTTCCCGATGATGTTCCTTTCGGGGACCTTCTTCCCAGTCGAGATGATGCCGGGCTTTCTTCAGAAGGTCGCAAGAGTTCTGCCGCTGTACTACGTGAACGAGGGGCTCCGGGCTTCGATGATCTTCCTGGACAATGTGAACGCGGCGAAGTGCGCGGCGATCACCGCCGGGGTCGCGGCGGCGGTCTTTGCCGCGGGGGCCGCGGTGACCAGATGGGACCGGGACGCATGACCACACCCCGGGCTCAAACTGCGGCACACCAGCCTCCGGCATCAGGGCGGCTCTCCCATCCGGCAGATCGCTCAAATGGATGTGTGACGCTCGGGCGAAAGCGCGTGCTGTTTATCTGCGGCTCGATGAATCAGACGACACAGATGCACCAGATCTCCATGCATCTTACCGACTACGAGCAGACATTTACGCCGTACTACTGCGACGGCCTGGACGAGTTGTTTCGGAGACTCCGGTTGATGGAGTTCACGATCATCGGTCACAAGCTCGCGAGCCGGTGCCGGCGATACCTTGAGGAGCATGACCTCGCCATCGACTATCAGGGCAAGATGGGGCCGTACGATCTGGTGCTGACGTGTTCGGATGTGTACCTTCAGAAGAACATTCGCAAGAACCCGATTGTTCTGGTGCAGGAGGGTATCACGGACCCCGAAACCTTCGCGTACCGTCTTGTCATGCGGCTGCGATTTCTACCACTCTGGCTGGCGGGGACCGCGGCGACCGGTTTGAGCGACGCCTACCAGCGGTTCTGCGTCGCCAGTGAGGGGTACCGGGATTTCTTCATCCGAAAGGGGGTCCGTCCCGAGAAGGTCGTGGTCACAGGAATCCCAAACTTCGACAACTGCGAGCGGCACCGCACGAACACATTCCCTCAGAAGAACTACGTGCTGGTGTGCACATCCCCGCTACGGGAAGTCTTCCGCGGCGAGGACCGCGAGGCGTTCATCCGGCGCGCCGTCGAGATCGCCCGTGGCCGACCACTCATCTTCAAGCTCCACCCAAACGAGAACGTCAAACGCGCCGCCGCCGAGATCGCCAAGATTGCGCCCGCGGCACAAGTCTTCACAACCGGCAGCGCGGAGGAGATGATCGCCAACTGCGATGTGCTGCTCACCCGCT
>REDD01000150.1 GCA_007693725.1 Phycisphaeraceae bacterium | reverse complement strand
GAGATCGAGCCGCTGGCCCGGATGCTGCAGCCGGACATCGGCGTGCTGACATCGATCGGGCGTGCGCACATCGAGAACCTCGGGTCGAAGGAGGCCATCGCGCGGGAGAAGGCGACGCTGTTCGCGTACCTGCGCTCGGGCGGCGTAGCGATCGCGACGGCCGATGCGCCCGAACTGGGCGAGTTGCTCAAGCCGGTCGCGAATGTAATCACCTTCGGCGTGAGCGATCATGCGGATCTTCGGCTGACACGGGTGGAGAGCATCGAGGGGGGGCGCGGGATCCGTTTTGAGGTCAATGCGCGGACCGAGTACGAACTGCCGCTCGCCGGGCGGCACAACGCGCTGAATGCGATCGGCGCGGTGGCGGTCGGGCGGCGTCTGGGGCTGGATGAGGATGCGATCCGCGCGGGCCTGCTGGGGGCGCGGAGCGCGGACATGCGGCTCCAGATGGCGGAGGTCCGGGGTGTCCGTGTGGTCAACGATGCGTACAACGCGAGCCCGGAATCCGTGCGTGCGGCGATCGAGGCGTTCGGCCCGATGGCCGCCGGAGCGGAGCGCCGGGTGATGGTGCTCGGCGACATGCTCGAACTGGGGGAGCATGCGGAGCGGGCGCACCTTGAGATCGCGGATCTGTTGCTGTCGGGCGAGGTTCCGGATGTGCTGATCACGGTGGGGGAGCATGCGCTGCTGATCGCCGATCGCGTCTCGCAGAAGGATTCTTCGGTCGAGGTGGCGATGTACAGTCGGCTCGATGCGGGATCGGCGCGGAGCATCGCCGGGCGGTTGCGACCGGGGGATGCGGTGCTGTTGAAGGGCTCGCGGCGGATGGCGCTGGAGCGGATTGTGGAGGCGCTGGAGCGATCCGAGGAGGATGAAGCGGATCAGTCTTCTTCGATACACCGTGTTGCCTGAGGATCGCGAGCAGGATGCTGGATCTCATACTCAATCTTCTGAAGGACTGGCTGACCGCGCAGGATCTGTACTCGTATGTGCAGGTTCTGGATCAGCTTCCGTTCCGTGCGTTTCTTGCGGGGGCGGCCGCGTTCGCGGCGGTGATCGGTTTCGGGCCGCGGACGATCCGCTGGCTGAAGGCGAAGAAGATCGGTGATGCCGCGCAGTTCGATGTTGCAGCGCTGAACGAGGCGATGGCATCCAAAGCGAACACGCCGACGATGGGGGGAGTCCTCATCGCGCTGTCGATCCTGGGCGCGGTGGTGATCTTCGGGGATCTCCAGAACCGGTACATCCAGCTCGCGTTGATCGTGCTGCTGTGGCACGCGGTGGTGGGGGGTGTGGACGACTGGCTGAAGCTGACGGCGGCATCGCGTCCGGGCGGATCGCGTCAGGGCTTGTACGCGTGGGAGAAGTTCGTCTTTCAGATCGGCGTGGGGTTGCTCGTGGGGTATTTCGCGTACTCGGCGGGGTTCGCGGCGGAGGAGAAGAGTCTCGCGCATGTGGTGAACCTGCCGTTTCAGAAGACCTACATGACCGCGGCCGGGCCGGTGAACCCGGCGCTGTGGTACCTGCCGATGTGGGCGTATGTGGTGATGATGGTGCTGATGATGGCGGGGATGTCGAACGCTGTGAACATCACGGACGGGATGGACGGGCTGGCGTCGGGGGTGACGACGATCGTCGGCATCGGGTTGATCGTGCTTGCGTTCATCGCGGGGACACGATCGGATGCGCAGTTTCTCCTGATCCCGTATGTCGCGACGGCGGGCGAACTGACGATTCTGGCGGCGGCGATGGTCGGGGCGGTGCTCGGATTTCTGTGGTTCAACTGTTCGCCGGCATCGGTGTTCATGGGGGACACGGGGTCGCTGTGTCTGGGGGGGCTGATCGGGTACATCGCGGTGGTGCTGCGTCAGGAGATCGTGGTGCTGATCATGTGCGGCGTGTTCGTGATCGAGATCGCGAGCGTGATGCTGCAGGTGGGGTACTTCAAGGCGACCGGGGGCAAGCGGATCTTCCGGTGCGCGCCGTACCACTGGCATCTGCGGATGGGTGGGCTTCAGGAGCAGAAGATCGTGTCCCGCCTGTGGATTCTCTCGATTCTGCTCGTGGGGATCGCGCTGGCGACGATCAAATTGCGTTAGGCGAGTGAATCCGGGTGGAGGCCGATTTCTGGCGAGAATCGGGGGCGGGTGCGCGCCTACGCTGGCGGTTCCGGTCGGATCATGTGAGGAGGAGACGAGTCGGATGGCTCGGAAGGTCGAAGAGATCGATTTGCAGGATCCGAATCTCGGCCAGCAGGCGATGGCTGTGGCGGAGATCGATCGCACGAAGCGCGCGGTGGATCCGAGCGGCGTGATTCGTTCGGGTCGGCTGAAGGGGCTGTCGATGTGGGCGGCGATCTTCGTCGTCTCGTGGCCGGTGCTGGTGGAATCGTTCCTGAACGCGATGGTGGGGATGGTGGATACCGCCCTGTCGGCGCAGATCAGCGAATCGGCGACGAGCGCAATCGCGATCGCCTCGTACTTCCAGTGGTTCATCGGTCTGATCGCGATTTCGCTGGGCGTCGGCGCGACGGCGATGGTGAGCCGCGCGATGGGGCGGGGACGGGAAGCGGTCGCGCGTGCGACGACGGGGCAGTGCTATCTGCTGTCGGGCATCCTCGGCAGTGCGGCGGGGGCGTTCATCTTCATCTTTGCGCCGTTCATCGGTCGTTTGACGGGGCTGGAGCCGTCGGGGGAGGCGTTCGGCCACGCGGTGAATTATCTGAGGTACATGGCGTTCGGTGTTCCGGCGGTGACGCTGATGTTCAGCGCGATTTCCTGCTGCCGCGGAGCCGGTGACTCGCTGCGCCCGATGTTGATCATGCTGATCGTGAACATCGTGAACATCGTGGTGAGCATTTTCCTCGCGGGGGTCGATTTCACGCGCCGGACGCTGCTTGAGAGCGGCGAGAGCGGTGTGCGGGTGGTGTTTGCGAATCCGTCGCCGTTCGATATGGGGGTCGATGGGATCGCGATCGGGACGCTGGCGGCGTGGTATGTCGGGGCGATCGGGATGACCATCGTGCTGGTGCGCGGCACGCACGGGTTGCAGTTGCGATCCCGGTGGCTGCGTCCGCACTGGCACACGATCCGTCGGTTGATCCGGGTCGGCTTCCCGAATTTTCTGGAAACGGCTGGTATGTGGTTCGGGAACTTCCTGACGGTGCTGATGGTGGGCTGGATGGGAAATGAACTGCTCCACGGGGCGCACATCGTCGCGATCCGTGTGGAGGCGTTCTCGTTCCTGCCGGGGTTCGCGATGGCGACGGCGGCGGCGACGCTGGCGGGGCAGTATCTCGGGGCGCGGAGCCCGGCGCTGGCGCGGCTGGCGGTGATCCGGTGTGCGTTGATCGCCTCGTGCATCATGGGGCTGTTCGGGCTGGCGTTCGTGGGTGCGCCGAGGTTCGTGGTGAGTCTGTTCAGTTCGCAGGCGCTGCACCTGCAGTTGACGCCGCACCTGATGGTGCTGTGCGGGATCGTGCAGATCCCGTTTGCGATCGCGATCGTGACGCGGGGTGCGTTGCGCGGCGCGGGTGATACGAAGATGGTGATGTTGCTGACCTGGACGAGCACATGGGGGATCCGGCTCCCGCTGGCGTGGTTGTTCAGCGGTGTGGAGGTGCCGGTGCACGATGTGGTCGCGCTGTTCGGGGTGACGCCGGAGTGGGTGTACTCGCTGCCGAACCCGGCGCCGTTGCAGGAGCACTTCGGGATTCATCCGCTGGTGGGGCTGTGGATCGGGCTGTCGATGGAACTGGCGCTGCGGTTCCTGTTGTTCACAGCGAGGTTTGTGCAGGGTGGTTGGCAGCGCGTGAAGGTGTGACGGGCGTCACGCGCCGCGCTTGAGGCGCTCGCCGTGCATCGCGGGGAGTCCGAGGTTGCGGATCTTGTAGGAGACGGCCTCGATGTCGTAGGGGACGCGCCGGATCTCGAAGGATTTCACATCGGTATCGAGGATGCCCCACGAGGCGTGGGGATTGCGGTCGCGTGGCTGCCCGACGGAGCCCGGGTTGACGATGACCGAGCGGTCCTCGGGGAGCTTCACAGTGACGGAGCCGACGAGCGGGAAGACGCGGATGTCGAAGGGGGCCTGGGCATCGTCGCGACGGCAGGTGAAGGCGCTGGGGAGGTGGGTGTGTCCGACGGCGCCGGTTGGGGCTTCCATGGCTCGGAAGGCGAGGCCCGCGGAGACGGAGGTGTAGAGGTAGTCGAAGCGGTCGCGTGCGAAGGAGCCGTGGCCGATGGCGAGGCCTTCGATGTCGGCGCGGTACGGGAGCAGGCGAAGGTAGCGCATGTGCCACGGCGTGAGGCACGAGCGCGTGAAGGCGATGCCGACGCGGGCGCGGTCGTTGAGGGCATCGGATGCTTCGTCGACGAGGACTGCTTCGTCGTGGTTGCCGAGAACGACAATGTCGCAGGCATCCTCGACGAGGTCCACGCATGCCTCAGGGTCGGGGCCGTAGCCGACGATGTCGCCGAGGCAGACGAGACGGTCGACCCGGGCCGCGGGGACATCCGCGAGAACGGCCTCGAGGGCCTCTCGATTGGCGTGGATGTCTGCGATGAGCCCGATTCGTGCCATCCCGGGGCCTCTCCCCTCCAGACCGAGTGAACCATCGTCCACAAGGATGCGGGTGCATGAAATCCCCGGCCATCGGGGCACACGATGTTGTTCCGATCCGGGATCGGCTGGTTTCACCCACAGCGAGGTGGGCTCGGGATGTAGAACGCCCGGGAGGGGGGCGCGATTGCGAGTCAGCTCACGGATTCGCTGGGCTGCTCGGTGGGCTTGGCTTCGGGCTGGGGAGTGGCCTCCGGCTTCGGGGCATCCGCGGGCTTTTGCTCCGGAGGCTGGGCCTTGGGCTGCTCCTTGGCGATGCGGCGCTTGGCGGCATCGACCTTGCCCTTGTCGGGGGCGAGGATGACGGTGATGTCGCGACCGGCGTGCTTCGGCGGGCTCTCGACCTTGGCGATGTCGGAGAGTTCCTCGCAGATGCCCTTGATGCGGTCGACGCCGATTTCCTTGTGAGCGACTTCGCGTCCGCGGAAGCGCTGACGGAGGAGCACCTTGTTGCCCTCCATGAGGAAGCGGCGGGCCTGCTTCACACGGATCTCGACATCGTGATCGTCGATCTTCGAGGAGCGGCCCAAGCGGACTTCCTTGAGTTCCTGGCCCTTGCTGGTGTTGCCTTTTTGCTTCTTGGACTGCTCGTACTTGTACTTGCCGTAGTCCATGATCTTGCAGAGAGGCGGACGGACATCCGCCTGGATCTCGACGAGATCAAGCCCTGCTTCTTCCGCCATGCGGAGCGCATCGCGCGTCTCGATGACACCGACCTGATTGTTCTCGTGGTCGATGAGGCGGATGGGGGTAAGGCGAATCTCGTGATTCACACGCTGCTTGCGGACCGGACCGGACTCTCTGAAATAGCGGCGACGAATGGCAGGACACTCCGTTATACGAGGAAACGATCCCCGGTCGAACGCGAACGCTGCGTCGATGCATGGGGGTTGCTCTCAGGTGTGGAAGCCCGGATCGTCATGAAGATCGCAGGCAGATCGATGCGCGCATCTCGGCCCCGAGGGAACCGTTCGGCGTGATGGCAGCATGCAGGATCAGTGGAAACTCCATGAGTCGCTCGGAATGCCGATGCCGACCGGCGTCCGAACACTTGACCGTACCCCCACATCGGCCTTGAGGCAAGGCGACATGAGTCGGGAACAGGCCGAGAACGAAGAATTATCGGCGTCCATGTCGTTGTAGGTGGAAAGCTCGCATCACGCGGTCGCGCCGGTCGGGGCCATCTGCCGGCGGAGGGAGCGTTCGCCCTTGGACTGGTATTCGTCGAGCAGGAGACTTGCGAATTCGTCGAGGGGGAGCGCCCCGAGGTCCTTCTGGACGCCGTGCGCACGGATGGAGACGGTTCGGGCCTCGGCATCGCGCGGCCCGACGACACCGAGATAGGGGATCTTCTCCTCCGAGGCGATCTTGATCTTGGCCTGGATCCGCTCGTCGGAGTCGTCGATGCTCGCACGGAGTCCATCGGCGCGGAGCTTGGACGCGATCTCACGGGCGTAGTCGTTGCTCTTCTCGCTGATGGGGAGGATGCGCACCTGCTCGGGGCTGAGCCAGAGTGGGAAGGCCCCCGCGAAGTGCTCGATGAGGACGCCGATGAAGCGTTCCATCGAGCCGAAGGGGGCGCGGTGGATCATGACGGGGCGGTGGGGGCGATTGTCGGGGCCGATGTAGGAGAGGTCGAACCGTTCGGGGAGGTTGTAGTCGACCTGCACGGTGCCGAGCTGCCATTCGCGTCCGATGACATCCTTGACGACGAAGTCGATCTTGGGGCCGTAGAACGCGGCCTCGCCCGGCTCCTCGGAGAAGGGGACGCCGAGCGACTTCGCGGCGTCGCGGCAGGCGGCCTCGGCCTTGTCCCACTTGGCGGGTTCGCCCACATACTTCGATGAATCGGGATCACGCAGGCCGACGCGGACCCGGTAGTCGCTCATTTCGAGCGTCTTGAAGATGATCTTGACGAGTTCGAGGCAGCCCTGGAGTTCGGCCGCGAGCTGATCCTCGGTGACGAAGAGGTGTGCATCGTCCTGGGTGAAGCAGCGGACCCGGGTCATGCCGTTGAGTTCGCCGGACTGTTCCCAGCGGTAGACGGTGCCGAACTCCGCGAGGCGGACCGGCAGATCGCGGTAGGAGTGCGGCTGGCTGTCGAAGAGCCGGATGTGATGGGGGCAGTTCATCGGGCGGAGCAGGTATCCGTCGGCCTCGCCCTTTTCGAGCCGGTTGCTGAGGTCGGCGCAGGAGCAGCCCTCGTGGGCGAGTGCATCGAGCGCCTCGCGATCAACAATGGGCGTGAACTGGGAGTCTTTGTAGTAGGGGAAGTGTCCGCTGGTTCGGTAGAGATCGAGCTTCCCGATCTGGGGGGTGTAGACCTGGTGGTAGCCCTGTCGGCGGAGTTCGTGCGAGATGAAGTTCTGCAACTCGTTGCGGATGACCGAGCCCTTCGGGGTCCAGAGGATCAGCCCCTGTCCGACCATTTCGTCGATGTGGAACAGCCCGAGCCGCTTGCCGATCACGCGGTGATCGCGCTGGCGTGCCTCTTCGAGCTGGTTGAGGTATGCGTCGAGATCCTGCTGCGTGGGGAATGCGGTGCCGTAGACGCGGGTGAGGCGATCGGAGTTCTCGTCGCCGTGCCAGTAGGCGCTGGCGAGGGACATGATCTTGATCACGCCGGTGTGTGCGGTGGAGGGGACATGGGGGCCGCGGCAGAGGTCTTCCCAGTTCTTGCCGGGCTCACCGGTGGCGTACCACGAGAGGCGTTCGGAGCCGGTTTCGATGGCCCGCTCGGCGTTGTCGAGCTTGTACTTGTTGCCCTCCTCGCGGAGCTTGGCGAGCCCCTCGCCGACGCGCATCTCGTAGCGGGTGAAGCGCCGGTCCTCCTGCTGGATTTTCCGGATCTCCGCCTCGATGGCCTCGAAGTCGGCGGTGGAGAGCGGACGATCCGGGGGGAAGGCGATGTCGTAGTAGAAGCCGGTGGCGAGCGGGGGGCCGTAGACGAGATGGGCGCCGGGGACGATGCGCTGGATGGCCTCGGCCATGACATGCGCTGCGGAGTGTCGCATGAGCATCAGGAGGTCGGCTCGCTGCTGCTCGTCCCGGGGGCGGGTGGTGATGATGGAGACGGTGGCGTTGCGCTCGATGGGCGTGTTCAGGTCGCAGAGTTCGCCGTTGATCCGAGCGCCGACGGACTGTGCCGCGAGCCGCTCACCGATGGACCGGGCGACCTCGTAGGGGCTGACCGGCTGGTTGAATTCCTTGGTGCTTCCGTCGGGCAGGGTGATGACTGGCATGGGGTGGTCTCGGGGGTGGCGGAATCGGTGCTGCGGAAAAAAAACGCCCGGATGAGGCCGGGCGCTTGGAGGATCGGTCCGTTGGCGCGCCGGCCTTCAGTCGGGGGAGGTGGTCGTGGTGGCTGTCGCGGCGGTGGTCAACATCGGTGGAGCGTAGCCAGAAGCGGGCTGGTCCTCAACGAAGTGGGTCCGGGAGCGGTCAGGGGCTGGCTTTGACCCTGCGATCGGGAGTCGTCAATATATTGGGGCATTCCGGAAGACCTCCACCAGTAGTGTGCCGCCCTCATGATCTGCCCCTTCTGCCAAACGAACGATGACAAGGTGATCGACTCGCGAGGGAGCGAGGGCGGGCGGGTCATCCGGCGTCGGCGGGAATGCCTGCAATGCGGGAAGCGGTTCACGACCTACGAGCGGATCGAGGAGACGGGGCGGCTGGTGGTCATCAAGCGGGGCGGGGAGCGTGATTCCTTCAGTCGCGAGAAGATGCTGAACGGGATCCGTGCTGCGTGCGGCAAACGCCCGATCTCGGAGGAAGTCAAGATCCAGATCGTCGATGAGATCGAGGATGAGCTGCACCGCCTGCACGACCGGGAAGTGGACTCACGGACGATCGGCGAACTGGTTGCGAACAAGCTGCATGCCATCGACGACATCGCGTATGTCCGTTTTGCGAGCGAGTACTACCAGTTCCGGAATGTGGGGGATATCCTCAAACAGTTGGAGGAGCTGAACTCACGCGTGCGTGATGTGAAGGATCAGCAGCCCCTGTTCACCCCAGATGCGTAGGCGGTCGTTCGTGCGTGGCAAGTATTTCATTCCGGCATCTCTGGTTCTGAGTGTTTTCGTCCTGGGGGGTGGTTGCGCTTCTTCGAGCGGGACCGGGGGCGAGGTTCGCGCCGCTTCCGAGGCGAGGCCAAGCGTGTCCCGTGAGACATCGAACGAGGCGACGCCGCAGGAGCAGGCGAGCGATCGGCATGTGGAGCCGGCAGTCGAGCGCCGGGACGAGATGGCGATCCGTGAGGACGGGCGCCCGTCATGGTGGTTCGATGGCGTGCTGGAAGAGGATGGGCGTGTGATGGTCTGTGCCGAATCGATCGGGGCCGACCTTGCCGAAGCGCGGGCGCGTGCTCTTGAAGAGGCGTTGCGATCGCTGCGCGATCGGCTCGGACTCGGGGCGGAGGAACCGGTGGAGGGGTTTGAGGTGGAGCGGACCTGGGTGTGGCCGATTCCGCACGCGAGCGGCGCGGCGAGGCGGTACGCGGGGTATGTGCTGGCCGGCGCGGAACGCTGATCAGTCGAGCGTTTCCATGGTCCGGCGCTTGCGCTTCTTCTCGGCATCGCTGGTGATGGAGTCGAAGAGATCCTGCTCGAGGTAGAGGATCACGCCGCAGGTCGGGCACTTGGTGAGGTCGCCCCTGTTCATGAGGATGTTGAGCTGCTCGACGGGCAGGTGGGTGTAGCAGGCGCCGCAGGAGTACTCCTTGTTGCGACGGTCCTGTTCCTCAACGGTGGCCATGACATCGTCGAGTCCGAGTTCGAGCAGTTCGTTGTACGCGGTGATGGCGGAGGGGGGGACTTCCGTCAAGACTCTCTCACGCTCGGCTTCGAGTTCGGAGACTTTCTCGGCGATGTCGGTGTGGCGCTTGTCGCGGTCCTGCGCCGCGACTCCACGGACCTTCTCGCGTTCGAGGCGCTGGGCGTCGATCTCCGCGAGCTTCGCTTTAAGGGCGTCGAGTTGTTCGAGGGCTTCGACGGCACGGGTTTCGATGAGCCCGCGGTCCGCCTTGATGGTGTTCATCTCAGTCAGCAGGGCGGAGTGCTCCTTGCTGGAGGAGGCGGTCTGCATACGCTCGCGGAGCTTGGCGATGCGATCGTCGAAAGCGTTGATCTCGTTCTGGTCGTTGTGGACGGTTGCTTCGAGCTGACGCACCTGCGAAGTCAGCGAGGCGTGGGTCTTCTGGATTTCTGAGAGGATGGTGTCCTGCTGACGGAGATATGCCTCTGCCTGGCGTAGGCGGCTTTTGAGTCCGGTGAGTTTTTGATCGACGCGGTGCAGGGCAAGGAGTTTCTCGGTCACGCTCATGCAGGTCTCCGGGGCAGTTCAGTTGAAGTCTAGCACGCATCGTCGGATCGACCAGTCATCGGTTATCCGGCCCCGAAGGCGCGGAGGAGCCAGTAGGCGGCTGGGGCGACGAGGATGGGCGAATCGACGATGTCGAGCACACCACCGAAACCGGGCAGTGAGGATGAGGAGTCTTTGACGCCGGCATCCCGCTTGAGCAGACTCGCCGCGAGATCGCCGAGTTGCCCGACGATGCCGAAGACCAGCCCGGCGATGGCCCCCTGCCACCACGAGAGTTCGAGTCCGAATGTGATGGGGCCGGGCAGCTGGGTGGTGATTTCGGCGGCGAGAGCGCCGACCAGGGTGGAGGTGACCAGGCCTCCCGCGAGGCCCTCCCAGGTTTTGCCGGGGCTGAGCCACGGGATCATCTTGTGGCGGCCGATGGCTCGGCCCGTGAAGTACGCACCGATGTCGTACGCCTTGGTGATGAGCAGGATGCCGAGGACGAGCCAGGCGGAGTGCTCCTTGCGCAGCACGATGAGGAAGCCGCCCATGAGCCCGATGTACACGAAGGTGAAGAGTGTGGCGCCGGTGGCGGACGCGACGCCGGTCGCGATCTGGTGGCGAGCGTAGTAGACGAGCGATGATGCGAGGACGATGAGACTGGCGGTGCAGACGATGGCGATGCCCGAGAGTCCCGGCGTGTCCTGAGGGGTGAGACTAGATGCGAAGAAGCCGATGGCCATGGCGCCTGCACAGAGCACGCCGGAGACCTGCACGCCGCGTCGGTTGAAGAACTGCGCGACCTCGAAGGAGGCCAGAATCCCGACCGTCAGGAGTGCGGGGAAGAGGATCGCGCCCGGGAGACGACCGTTGGTGGCGTGCTGGATCCACTCATCGAGCCAGATGGCGCCGATGAGCGCTGCGATGAGGATCGGGCCGTAGATGAGTCGCTGTCGGAGCACCGGCACACACTACCGGATGGCCGGGTTTGCGTGGGGTCAGTCGATCTCTCCGAGGATGCGGAGGAGTTCGCCGATGTCGCCCTCGGCTTCGAGGTGGACGCGCCGTGTGCCCTGTTCCTCGACCCAGGTCATCGGCAGGGTCGTGATCCGGTCGCGGCGTCGCCAGAAGACCTGATCGGAGAGCGATGGGGAGTGTTCGGCCGCGATGGCGAAGGTTGCCTGCACGAGGGATGCGAGTGCATCTGCACCGGCACCTTCCGGAACCGGCATGACGAGGAGCGTGGCTTCGCTCGGCGTGGAGAAGACATGGCCGTGGAACGGGAGATCCTCGGTCGGGGGCACGAGTTCATCGAGGAGCAGGAGCGCGGAGGCGGCGGGCTCGCGGTCGTGCATGATGGCGAAGAGGCCGTCGATGTCGCCGACCTCGCAGACCAGATCCGGGCTGAAGGCGGGGCGCAGGTTTTCCGTGGCGATGAGCATGAGATCCTGAAACTCAAGCCCCCACTGATCCAGCATCCGGCTGGTGACGAAGGAGCGTCGGGAGCGGAGCCCGATGCTCACTCCCCACGAGAGGGTGCCCCATGCGGGTCGTCGGCACATGCTGCGGGCGGGGCCCTCCAGATCCGTCGGGGTGATCAGACGCGGGCGGAGCAGCGGGCGGCAGAGATCGATCGACTCGGTGAGTGGGTCGGGGATCGAGAGGGCGAGCAAGTCGGCGAGCAGGAGTGCGAGTTCTTCCGCCGGGAGCTTGTCGATGGAGTGGCCGTCGAGTCCGGCGAGGAGTGTGGGCAACTCGAGTGTGAGCTTGCGGTCCCCTTTGGTAGCGATGAACTCGCCCTTGCGCTTCCATGAGACTGACCACCCGAGTCGGGACAGAGCGGCTTCGATGGCTTCGCGATCGCGTCCGCTGTCTGCCCTGTGGTGGAGGATGGATGTCGTCATGGGGCTTTGGATGAGGGCTCGGCGGTGGCCTCGGTCGTGAGGCCGCCGAATCTGCGTTCGCGTCCGGCGAAGTCGCGGATGGCGTTGAAGAAGTCCTCGTGCGAGAAGTCGGGCCAGAGCGTCTGGGTGATGTGTATCTCGGCGTAGCTGAGCTGCCAGAGGAGGAAATTGCTGAGGCGCTGCTCCCCGGCGGTTCGGATGAGAAGGTCCGGGTCGGGGATTCCGGCGGTATTGAGTGAGCCGGTGACGGTGTCGTCGGAAATTTCGTCAGGATCGAGCGAGCCGGACTTGACCCGGCGGGCGATGCTTTGGATGGCGTCGAGGATCTCTTCGCGGCTGCCGTAGTTCACCGCGAGGCAGAGCATCGGGCCCGTGTTGTTGGCGGTGGCCTCGATGGTTCGGTTGAGCGCGTCGATGGCGGCGGGCGGTAGTGCTTCCCGGCGTCCGATCTGGCGGAAGCGGATGTTCTTCTCGATGAGCAGGTGGCGTTCCGCATCCATGTAGTCGAGATAGAGGCGCATGAGCGCATCGACCTCGTTCGCCGGGCGTCGCCAGTTCTCGGAGGAGAAGGAATAGAGGGTGAGGTACTCCACGCCGATGGCGACGGCGGCTTCGAGCGTGGCCCGGACGGCGAGGGCGCCGTTGCGGTGTCCGAACTCGCGTGCGAAGCCCCGCTTCTGTGCCCAGCGGCCGTTGCCGTCCATGATGACGGCGACATGGCGTGGGATGCGGGTGGGGGGGACATCCGGGATGTGATGGGTGGGATCGGCTTCGGGCCAGATCCGACGCATGCGATCGACGGCATCCCGATGGGCGGGGTCGGCGATCTCGACGAGTGGAGTGGGGGGCTTGATGGCTGGCGCGGTGTCTGTGGGCAAGATGTCTCTCCGGTGCGAGTGTACCCGCAGCGAGTTGGCTACGGCATGGGTAGGAGATGTGTTCGGGTGCGGGCGCCGGAGCCGGTCGAATCCGCGATTGAGAGGTTGTGGGCCGCCCCGCGGTGACCGATGGCTTATTGTTGGGCGGTTGAGACGGACTGTGACACGACGGGAGCGGAGATGGCGGAACGACAGGATCGGCATACGGGGGTGGGAAGAGCGTGGTGGCTTTCGCTGATCGGGGCCCTGCTGATCGCGGGGGTCTTGCAGTTCGCGGCGGCTGCGAAGGTGGCGTCCGGGGCGCAGGATCTCCAACTCCTCCGACAGGCGAAGATCGCGGAGCAGGTCGGGCGTGAGCCGGATGTGACCGTGGATGATTTCCAGTGGCTGATCCGTCCGGGCGGGATGGTCGAGTCCGGGGTGCTGCTGGACTTCGTGCTGGCCTTCGCCGAGTTCGGAGTGGTTGTGCTGCTCCTGCTGCTGCACCGTGGCAGGGTGATGTGGGGCGTGACGACCCTCATGTTTGGGGGGTTCTTCGGGTACGCAGTCTTTCGGTTGATGCAGGGGCAGCCGTGCGGCTGCTTCGGGACGCTCTGGCAGCCGCCGGAGTGGTTCAGCGTGACGATCGATGGCGTGTTCGTGGTGCTGGGGCTGGCGCTGCTGGCGATCCGGCGGACGAGCATCCCGGTGCTGGGCGTCGTGCTCGGGCTGACGCTCGCGTGCGCGGTGACGGGGTACTTCTACGCCCGGGCGACGGACCCGAGGGTGACGGTTGCACCGACGCCCGCACCGGTCGTGGACCGTGGGGGTGGTGTGCCGCGGGATCCGGTGGAAGTCGAGGTGGTTGATTCGTCGCTGCTCCCCGAGGAGCGGCTGCTGCGTTCGGAGTTGCTCGCGGAGATCCGCGGACTGACGGAGTCCGAGCCGGGGCTGGGGGTGTACCTGTTCCTCTGGTCGCCGACCTGCGCGACCTGTCAGGCGATGAAGCCGACGATCGACTATTTCCAGGAGCAGTACGATGCGGAAGAGAATCCGGTGCTTCGAGTGCGGTCGATTCGGAAGGGCACGATCGCTTCGCGCCTGGGCATTCAGGACCATGAGTGGCCGACCTCGCCTGCGATCCTGATCATCCAGGATGGGCAGGTGGTCGCGATGTTCGGGGGCGATGGCAGCCCGCTGCCGAATCAGGTGTTCGAGGCGATCATGGCAGGTGAACCGCTGGAGGATCTTGCTCCGTGAGTTTCGCGAAGAAATTCGCGGTCGGTTGCACGCTGGTCGGCCTGGCGGTGACCGGTGCGATCGTCGGCGCACAGGCGCTCATGCATCGCTCCGTCGCGCAGCTCAACGGCGAGCATCCGGTTCCGGGTATCGAGCGGCCGGTCGAGATCTTCCGTGACGCCAACGGGATTCCGACCATCCGGGCGGCGACGCTGCGTGACGCCTTCGTGGCTCAGGGGTTTGTCCACGCGCAGGATCGTTCCTTCCAGATGGACATGTACCGACGGATCGCGTCGGGTCGACTGGCCGAAGTTGCCGGACCACCGGCGGTGGGCACGGACATCGGGATGCGTCGGCACCGGTTCAACGATGTCGCGCAGGGCATTCTGGACGGGATGGGACCCGAAACGCGAGCGATGCTCGATGCGTACAGCGCGGGTGTCAACGCCGGATTGGGCGCTCTGCGCAGTCATCCGCCGGAGTACACGCTGCTCGGGACGCAGCCGGAGGGCTGGAGCGCTCACGACACCGTGCTGGTGTCGCTCTTCATGCAGATCGGGCTTTCGCGGACCGGCGATCACGAGCAGATGATGTCCGTGCTGGATGCCGCGTTCCCCGCCGAGGTGGTCGATTTTCTGACGCCGCGGACGACGCGATTCGATGTCCTGGCGGACGGCTCGGAGGCGGATTACCAGCCGCTCCCCATTCCCGGACCGGAATTTTTTACGGCGGTATCAACCGACCCGGAAATTCCCCCCGCATCCGAGATGCTCGATGAAGCGGTGCCGGGTTCCAACAACTGGGCGGTGGCCGGTTGGCGCAGTGGACATTCGGGTGCGATGGTCGCGAACGACATGCACCTCGGCCTGTCCGTGCCGAACATCTGGTCGCGTGTGCAACTGGAATGGACCGATCCCGACGGAACAGAGCGACGCGCGGTCGGGGTCTCGCTCCCCGGCGCTCCGGGGTTGATCGTTGGATCCAACGGATTCGTGGCGTGGGGATTCACGAATGTCACGGGCGATTTCATCGATCATGTCGTGATCGAGCCGGATGAGGTTGATTCCACCCGCTATCGAACGCCCGAGGGGACGGAACCGTTCGGCGAGCACACCGAAATCATCCGTGTGCGCGGCGGCGAGGATGTCACACACACATGGCGGAGCACGCGCTGGGGGCTGGTGAGCGGGGAGGACCACGAGGGGCGGGAACTGGTCGAGGTCTGGATCGCGCATTGCCCGGACCGCAACAACCTCAGGATTCTGGAGATGCTGAGCGCCAGGACCCTCGATGAAGGTCTGGAGGCGGTGCGCGGATGGAGAGGGCCGCCGCAGAATGTCCTGCTCGCCTGTACCGAAGGGCGCATCGCGTGGATGGTTTCGGGGTGGATCCCGAAGCGGATCGGTTTCGACGGCACACGCCCCGTGTCGTGGGCGGATCCGGGCGTCGGCTGGGACGGACCGATCGATGAGTCGGCTCGTCCGTCCATCGTTGATCCGCCTTCGGGCGTGCTGATGACGGCCAATGCCCGCACGCTCCCCTTGGCAGAGTCGGTGGCGGTGGGTCACAACTTTTCTTTGGGTGTTCGCCAGCAGCGCATCGGCGATCTGCTCGCCGAGCAGCGCACGCATGACGAGCGGTCGCTGCTGGACATCGCGTTGGATACGCGCTCAGCGGTCTTCGATCCGTACGCGGAACTCCTGCGGAACATCACGCGCGATTCCGACAGCCCGATGCATTCGCTCGCAGGGCGACTGGCGGAGCAGTGGAATGGTCATGCGGATGCTGACTGCCGGGCGTATCTCCTGATTCGGCGTTTCCGCGCGGAGGTGCACAGTCGGGTGCTTGGGCCGGCGGTGCGCGTTCACAACCGGATCTCGATCGCGTACTCGGCGGGGTGGCTCGGCACGGAAGAAACGGTGTTGCGACTGCTCGAAGAGCGTCCGGAGCACTGGCTCGACCCTCGCTATGAATCATGGGATGCACTCCTGTCGGAGGCGCTCGATGCAACGATCACGCGGCTTCGATCCGAATTTCCCCGGACGGGGATCCAGACCCCGTGGGGGTATGCGAATCGGCTTCGGATGGAGCATCCGCTGTCGAGCATGACGCGCGGGCTCCTGCGTGGCTTTGACATGCCCCGGGCTCCGCAGCCCGGCGACGCTCTGTGCGTCCGCGTCGCGACTCCGGGTTTCGGTGCGAGCCAACGCATGGTTGTGAGTCCCGGGCGTGAGTCCGAGGGGATTCTGCACCTTCCCGGCGGCGTCTCCGGCCATCCCATGTCCGCGTACTTTCGGGCGGGCCATGATGACTGGATCCAAGGGCGGACCTCGCCTCTCTTGGCAGGCCCGCCGGTGAGCCGGATGGTGCTGTCGCCATCACCCTAGATCCGCGGCATACGATTCGCGATGGAGTGGAACGGACGGGCCATCCTGCATGTGGACATGGATGCGTTCTTCACCTCCGTTGAGCAGCGGGATCGCCCGGAGCTGCGCGACAAGCCCGTGTTGGTGGGGGGATCCGGTCCCCGTTCCGTGGTCGCGGCGGCATCGTACGAGGCGCGAAAGTTCGGCTGCCGCTCCGCGATGCCGATGAGCACCGCGATGCGGCTCTGTCCGCAGGCCATCATCGTGAGCGGGAAGCACGGTCGGTATTCCGAAGTTTCCGATCAGGTCTTTGCGATTCTGGAGCGTGCCAGCCCGCTGGTGCAGCCCGTGAGCATCGACGAGGCGTACCTCGATGTCACCGGATCGATCCGCCTGCTCGGGGATCCGCCGACCATCGCCGAGCGATTGCGCCGGGAGATCCGAGCCGAGCTTGGCCTCACGGCGTCGGTTGGTGTGGCGCCCAACAAACTCGTCGCGAAGATCGCCTCGGATCTGAACAAGCCCGATGGGCTGACGGTGGTGCCGCCGGAACGGGTGCACGCGGTCCTTGATCCGTTGCCGATTGAACGGATTCCCGGGGTCGGGCCGAGTGCGAAGCGTTCGCTCGATCGGTTGGGCATTCGAACCATCGGAGATGTGCGGGCAACGCCCTGCGAGACGCTCGTGGCCTGTCTCGGCTCGTACGGCGAGGAGATCGCGCGCAAGGCCGATGGGCGCGATGATCGTCCGGTCCGGGTTGATCGCGAGGCGAAGTCGATCGGGCGTGAGGAGACTTTCCCCGAGGATCTGGGTGATCCGGAAGAGGTTCGGCGGGTGCTGCTGTGGCATGCGGAGCAAGTCGCTCGCCGGTTACGCCGTGCCGCGGTGCAGGCATCCGGGATCACCGTCAAGATTCGGTACGGCAACTTCGAGACGATCTCTCGATCGTCCACGCTCCCCGAGCCCACGGACAGTACGGATGAGCTGTATCGCGGATCGCGCGTGCTGTTTGATGAGTGGGCGAGCCGGTCGTTCCGTCCGGTGCGGCTGATCGGTCTGACTGCCACATCGCTCACACGCGAGATGCAGTTGATGCTCTTCGGGAGTTCCGAGGGTTCCGGGGGTTCAGGGAGTCCGATGGCCGCTGCGGAGCGGGCTGCGGATGCCATTGTGCAGCGGTTCGGCAAGGCATCGATCCGAAGGGGTGCGACGCTTGATGCCCCGATGCGGGACGGCAAGCGGGCACACGACCGGGGATGATCCTGCGGCATATGCTCACGCCCCACCGGCGCGGGAGGATCTCGGCGTGGACTTCCAGTGAACAGAGCAGCAACCGTGGACATCGCGAGCACGGAGCAGTTGACTCCGACGGCCGCTCAATCGCACGATCGAGCCGTCGGTGTCGGGTTGCTCTACGGGATTGCGGCGTACGGCACATGGGGGACGCTCGTCCCGTTGTACTTCAAGTGGGTCTACGGGCTGTTCGATGTCGGCAGTGCGCGGGCTGCCCTGGAACTCGCGGCACACCGCGTCCTCTGGGGGCTGCCGTTTATTCTCGTGATCGTCCACATGCGGAAGCGGTGGGGTGAGTTCTTCGCAGTATTTCGGAACAAGCGGGTGCTGGGGCTGCAGGGACTGACCACACTGCTGATCTCGGTGAACTGGCTTACTTTCGTGTACGGGCTGATTACCGGCAGACTGGCGGAAGTCTCGCTTGGGTACTTCATCAACCCCTTGGTGAGCATCGCCCTCGGCATGATCTTCCTCGGCGAGCGAGCACGCCCGATTCAGTGGCTCGCGATCGGCCTGGCGTTCGCCGGTGTGGCCGCCTACACGATCCTGAATGGCGGTCTGCCATGGCTGGCTCTGGTTGTGGCGTTCTCATTCGGCTTTTACGGACTCCTGCGGAAGAAATCCTCCGTGGACGGCCTGATCGGGCTGAGCACGGAGATGCTGCTGCTGTTTCCGATCTGCGCGGCCTATCTGCTCTGGGTCTGGGTGAGTGGCACGGGCATGGCGGGCGATCTTTCGATTCAGGCGAGCGCACTGATTCTCGCCGGACCGGTGACGGTGCTGCCGCTGATCTGGTTCACGCATGCGGCACGCCGACTCCGACTCTCAACGATCGGCTTCCTGCAGTACATGGCGCCGACGGGTCAACTCCTGCTCGCAACGCTCCTCTACGCCGAGCCCTTCGGAGTTGCACGCGCCATCGGGTTCGCCTTGATCTGGGTCGCCCTTGCGATCTACTCGGCCGAGTCGTACCTGTGGCACAGGCGTGCGCGTGCGGCGACCCGGCGGGCGTTGCTGCTCGGCGAAAAGCGAGAATGTGAGCCGAGGTGATCGCGGTCGATCAGCGAGCATCCGGGATCGCGTAGATCATCTGGTCGATGTTGTAGTGCGGGACGATCGGTGGCTTGCCGCCGTTCTCCTCGCTGGACCCGTTGTCGGAGTTTTCGGTGCCGTCGAGTTCACGCAGCCAGATCCGGAAGGCGAAGTCCTTCGGATTCGCACCCACCGCACGCAAGGATGTCGGGGTCCAATCCAGGATCCCCTTGGATGGATGCAGGAAGAAGCCCTCGTTGATGTTCAGCTTGCACGGCTCGGAGTTCGCGAACAGGAAGACCGCGTGTTGCGACTGGCCGGTTGACACAAAGCCGTACGGCGAGATCCAGTAGTTCCTGCCCGGGGCGAGCTGGACATCGGGATTCCGCCAGACGATGTGGTACACGGGCAGGACGCGGTTCTGGAAGAGGATCGTCTCGCCGGTCGGATAGACCTCAGGATCCTCGAGGACGGCGATGGGATCGCCAGTGGGCATGTCGCAATCCTGCTCGTAGATCTCGAGCTTGGTCAGCGTTGGATCGCAGTTCATGGCCATCCACACCTCAACGGAGCAGAGTTCCCGCTCGCACTTCCCTGGTGGGATCTGGAAGTCATCGGCGGCGCGGGGGCCGTGGGTCATGAACTGCTGAGATGCCATGCCGGCGAGTTCGTAGTTGCTGTTGTCGATCACGGGCTTGCAGCAATCTCCCGTGATCACGAAGTTGAAATCACTGCAGAATGGGAAGCACAAC
This sequence comes from Phycisphaeraceae bacterium, assembly GCA_007693725.1. Classification (GTDB taxonomy): domain Bacteria; phylum Planctomycetota; class Phycisphaerae; order Phycisphaerales; family UBA1924; genus REDD01. The sequence continues at coordinate 2,547 of REDD01000150.1, read as the reverse complement.
GACTCTGTACCGTTCTCCCACTCGTCGAATCCCGTGCACTCCCCTGGCGCCTTGATCTGGCCTTGCACGCCCTGAACGACGCCGTTGTTCGAGGAGATCCAGTAATACTCCCCGGCGCCTCGTCCGACCGGCGAGAGCCAGCGACGAGCGTACATGCCGCCGGCCCATGCCTCGTTGATCGGGAAACGGAATTCGTAGAGCTGGAGTTCGCCATCGGGCGCGAATCCGAGCGGGATGAAGTCGAAGTCCTCGTAGATCTGGATGACATTCCCCGGCTTGCCGTTGCAATCATCGTACAACTCCAGGAAGACATCGGGATCCTCACCGAACAGGAGACTTGTCGCCATCACAAGGCGTACTTCGTGGATGTAGAAGCTCTCGCCTTCGAGGAAGACGAAATCGTCGGCTGCCCGCACGGATCCGCCGTGCAGATCATCCTGTGACTGGATCAGGTGCAGGAAATCCGGCTCGCCGTTGTGCCATGGGATGCACGGCGTGGCGGGCGTGGGGCCGACTTCCTGCGGCACGGTGAACTCATACACAGCGCCGGTCGAAGGCGCATCAATCGCGGACACGAAGAGATTCCGCCTGCCCGAGCCGTCGGTGGCGGGACCGAAGTCGATGTCACGGATCGTCCCGGTGAATCCATCCGCGAACAGGATGCCCTGCGAGCCGTCGGCCCGTATGCGGAAGATCTGCTTGCTGTTCACCGCATACGAGATGAAGATGTCGCCGCTGACGGGGTCGATCGTCGCTCTGGAGCCGAAGGGCGCTCCGCTGAAATCGGCGCCCGGGATCGTCGTAAGATCGAAGAAGACGGTGACATTGCCCGCGCCCATCGTGATGTCGAGCAGTCTCCGGCTGGATTCCCCGACGGCGATGATGCGATCGTCCTTCGTGATGACATGATCCGAGGCGGAGCCGCCGAGTCCGGTGGGGAGGGCCTGTTCCGTGACGACCTGTGTGGCGTTGCTGGAGCCCTGTGAAATCATGTAATGCCCGAGCAGGGCGTTGCTGGTGACACGCGCCATCGTGCCGTCCTCGGAGAAGGTCAGGCCGGAGGTGGCCCATCGCGGGATGCCCGCGCCCGAGGCGTAGGTCGTGATGGTCGCCGAGCCGGGTGTGAACCCGTAGATTCCGTTGATGACACCTCGCCTGCCGGCGAAGTAAAAAAGACCATCCTTGAAGACGAGATCGTTGCCGCGAGACTGCTGCTCGGTCATGGTGAAGGGGTTGCCCGAGAGTTCGGCAGCTTCACCGAGGGGGATCTCGAGAAAGCGGATCGCAGATGAGAATCCCCAGACCGAAACATTGTGCGCGAGCACGAAGACCGATCCGGTCATCGGATGGACTTCGACGCCGCCGACGAAGTACCCGCCGTTCTCCGTGGCGTTCAGGAGCCCCCCCGACGCGACGGTCTTGATCTCGGAGCCGGCCTGCTGGGGCGTCGGGGCGCCGTACACGCCGGATGCCAGCGAGAGGGGGGCGATCAGCAACAAACAATTCATCGCACGACGGAAGCAATGCATGGCCGGATGTCCTCCCCCGGATACAGACCGGAGTGGCCTCGTGGCGTGCGCGCAGGACACGACCGTCTCGGAACCCGAGGGTCCGGAGTCATTCCGCAGCGGCGAACTCACGCACGGGCGATACAAAACAATCATGTCCAATCGACTCGTAGCCCACCTGGCTTGCGGCAGCGCAACGCATGCTGCCGCTGTCAGCCCAACCATACCCCGCATCAACGCTCAAACAACCGAGCGGGACGGCTAGCTGCGCCATGCCGGGAGAATCACTGGCGCGGGGAATGCAGATCTGCATCGTGATCGGGACGGCGTGTTCCGCGATCGGAGAACCGTTCGGAAATCGATCGTCAGCGCAATCGCTCTGGGCTCTTCCCTGGTCGAAGCGGGACACACCGCATTGGGGAGCCGGAATCAAGGTTTTCGATGATTTCTGTCGCAACTCTTGGTGGGACAGTGGATAAGGGGAGGATGGGGAGGCGGGGCAGGGAGAGAAAACCCCCGAAGTAGGGGAGGGGTTTTGTTGGGATTCTGCACGGACCCCCACAGTTTTCCCTAGATTTGCTACTCTCTAGGGTGGTACAGGTATGCGAGGCAGCATTGCGCGTTTAGAACCTAGTGTGGAGACAGGGTCCGAGGCTGGACTCGCATGTGTAAAGCGAGCCACCGGACAGCGGCACGGGATGGAGCCCGGTACAGCGTGTTATGAGTGAAACCCGGTCGTTCATGCGATGCTGGAGGCATCGTGGCTACGCCCGGTGAGAAGCCAGTGGCTGTTTGCGCAAAGCGTACGGGCCAGAAGAACCGATCGTCCGGCATGCGTCCGGCGAGCAAGGAGCAGCGAGTCATGTCTCGGGTGAAAACATCAGTGAACTCAATCCGTCGTGGTCTGACACTCATCGAACTCATCGTCGTCCTGGTCATTCTGACCGCGGTGGCGGGCATCCTCCTGCCGCAGCTCCCCAACATTCTGGGGCGGACCAGCGGTGCGGTCGGTGCGACGAACATCAACGAGGCCGTGAAG
>REDD01000166.1 GCA_007693725.1 Phycisphaeraceae bacterium | reverse complement strand
TTGCCACAACTCAGACCGAAGCGCTCCGTCCTCGAAGGGGGATGGAGCGTTGTTTTGTGTGGGCTGAAAATTCTTTTCTCAAAACCCTTGCAAGGCATAGGAGTTGTGCTACGGTCCTTGTGGGAGTTGCGCGTTCAGGCGCGCAAGGAAAGAGGAAGGAACACCAAAGCCGCAACAAGCCCCGGTGCTTCGCTATCCGCGTTCAGGCGCGGAGTCGCTGGTTTGTGGTGCCCGACGCCGTGATTGCGTCTCGGTAATGACGAGTTTGTGAAGTGCAGTGATTGTCTTGTCACTCTTGCGCGATGGCTCCGTTTGGAGCATCGGGTGACGGTGTGTGAAGTCTTGGAACTCTCGCGGTTTGCGTGCGATTGTCGCACAGGCGAGGGGTCTTGTTTGGAGGAAGGAACAGTCATGAAGAAGTCTCTTTTTGTGGCGGCGATCGCCGGTACAGCGCTTGCTGCTCCGGTACTCGGCGCCGGATTCGTCGGCGATTATGCCCCGGCCAACTGGTCACTTGATTTGTTCAACTCGAACGGCTTCGTGCAGCAGCACGATGCGAACACGCTGGTCCTCGTCGGCAGCGACAACGGGTCGGGCGGCTTCGGCTACATCGACATTTTCATCGGTGTTGCACAGACGGGCTTTATCTCGTTCGACTGGGCGTATGACTCCGTCGATGATCCCGGCTTCGACTCGAGTCTGTATTTCTCAGATGGGTCCGGATTCGTGCTCCTGAGCAGCAACCCCGGCGATTCGGGCAGCATCCTGAATCTACCCGTGACCGCGGGTGATTTCTTCGCGTTCTCCGTCGAGACGGCCGACAACCTCTTCGGTCCGGGCGTTCTCACCGTGACGAACTTCTCCTTCATCCCCGCCCCCGGCGCTGCGGGCCTTCTGGCTCTCGGCGGCCTTGCGGCGGTCCGTCGTCGTCGCTGAGTTTGATTGATTTCTTTCGATCCGGCCTCTTCGCGGGTGCCGGATCGCTTGTTTGACGCGTTTGTTTTCCTCTCATTCCTTTCGTTTGCGGGAATGCCCACCGCTCGCCGGTGACACGGCGGGCGCTGCCTGGCCCGGGTTGGTGTCGGGGTTCCTTCAAGACGGATCAACGAAGCCGAGACGGACGAGATCGGGGGTGATGATGCGCGCGGCGGCCGCACGGTGTGAGCGGGCGTTCTTTTCGTCCGGCGGCAACTCGGCGGAGGTGCGTCCGTCGGGGAGGAGGAGCAGGGGGTCGTAGCCGAAGCCGTTTTCGCCGCGGGGGGAAGAGGTGATGACGCCGGGGAACTCGCCGCGGCTGGTCGCGAGGATGTCGCCCTCGGGAGAGGCGAGGACCATTGTGCAGACGAAGCGTGCGGCGCGCCCTGGGTGGCCTTCGGGGAGATGCGCGAGGGCGCCGAGGAGCTTGGCGTTGTTGCGTTGGTCGCGCTCGGCGCGGGAGCCCTCGGTTCCGGCGTAGTAGGCGGAGTGGACGCCGGGCTGGCCATCGAGGGCATCGACCTCGAGTCCGCTGTCGTCGGCGAGGCAGGGGTGCCCGGTCGCGCGGGCGTAGGCGGTGGCCTTGATGGTGGCGTTGGCGAGGAAGGAGTCGGCGGATTCGTCGGGCTCGGGGATGTCGTCGGGGAAGTCGGCGAGGGAGCGGAAGCGGATGCGGTGCGGCGCGAAGATGGCCCGGAGTTCTTCGAGCTTGTGCGGGTTGGCGGTGGCGATGACGAGTTGTGGGGGCGTCATGTCATGGCACGGAAGTGTGGTGGGATGTCGTTGTGGTCGGCGCGGATGATGGAGCGGATCCCGCCGCGGCCCTTCCAGTGGGTGATGATCTGGAGCCAGGTGGGGTTCATGGCGTGGACGAGGTGGTCGCGGATGGTGTTGGTGACCGCCTCGTAGTAGATGCCCTCGTTGCGGAAGGACTGGTAGTAGAGCTTGAGGGACTTGAGCTCGACGCAGACGCCCTGCTCGCGGGCCGGGCGGGGCTGGTAGCGGAGGGTGATGGTGGCGAAGTCGGGGTGGCCGGTTTTGGGGCAGACGGAGGTGAACTCCTCGGCGATGTGCTCGATCACGAAGGGGGTGTCCGAGGGGGTCGGGAACGATTCAAGGAGTGATGGGTCTGGCATGGGGGCAGGATAGAGAGCGGGAGCGGCTTTGGCAGGCGTGGGGTGGATCGACGGTGGGCGGGTTTGTAAGGTGGAGATATGCGTCTCGGCATGATCGGCTACGGAACGGTCGGGCAGGGGGTGGCGGACCTGCTCGTGAAGCACCGAGAGGTGTATCGGGCGCGGTGCGGGCAGACGCTGGACTTGGCTGCGGTGCTGGTGCGGTCGGTGGGGCGGACGCGGGAGGTGGAGCCGCCCGAGGGATGCGTGGTGACGGACGATCCGGAGCGGTTCTTCGGGGCCGGGAGTTCCGGGGGGGGTTCCGGGGCTTCCGGCAGGGGTTCCGGGGGAGCGGGGTTTGATGTGCTGGTGGAGGTGGCGGGCGGTGTGGAGACGGTCCGCGGGCATGTCGAGCGGGCGCTGGGGGACGGGCGGCATGTGGTGACGGCGAACAAGTCGCTGGTGAGCGCGCACGGCGCACGCCTGCTGGCGCTCGCCCGAGACCGGGGGGTGGAGCTGCGGTTCGAGGCGGCGGTGGCGGGGGGGATCCCGGTGGTCGGCGCCCTGATGCACGGGCTGATGGGAAACGCCTTCGAGCGGATCGAGGGGGTGGTGAACGGCACCTGCAACTTCCTGCTGACGACAATGGAGAAGACGGGGCGGTCGTACGAGGAAGTGCTGCGCGAGGCGCAGCGGCTGGGGTACGCGGAGGCGGACCCGACGATGGATGTCTCGGGTCGGGACAGCGCGGAGAAGATCTCGATTCTGGGGTCGCTCGCGTTCGGGGATTGGATGACCGGCGATGAGGTCGAGACGGGTGGCATCGAGGGCGTGACGGTGGGCGATCTCCGGGCGGCGGTGGCGCGGGGGCGACGGCTGCGGCTGGTGGCGCGTGTGGCGCGGGCTGAGGATGGGGGGGTTCGCGCTGAGGTTGGCCCGCGCGAGCTGCGCGAGGATCACCCGCTCGCGCGTCTGGACGGCTCGGCGAACGCGGTCACGATCATCGGCGATGCGGTGGGAGAGGTGACGCTGAGCGGAGCCGGTGCGGGGCGGTACCCGACCGCGAGCGCGGTGGTGAGCGATGTGGTGGCGATCGCCCGGGGGTGAAGATGAACGATGCCGGATCGCGAAGGATTGTGATTGCAGGCGGGACGGGGTTCCTCGGTACGAGTCTGGCGAGAGTTTTGGTCGAGCGCGGCGATGATGTCGTCGTGCTCGGGAGATCCGAGCCGAAGGGCAGCGCGGCGGGGCGGTTCGTGCGGTGGGATGCGCGGACGACGGAGGGCTGGGGCGAGTTGGTGGACGGTGCTGATGCGGTGGTGAATCTCGCGGGGCGGACGGTGGACTGCATCAAGTCGCCGGATCACTGCGATGAGATCCTGCGATCGCGGGTGGAGGCGACTCTGGCGGTGGGGCGGGCGGTGCGGTCGGCGCGTGTTCCGCCGCGTGTGTGGGTGCAGATGTCGACAGCGCACATCTACGGCGATCCTCCGGAGGTGGTGTGCGATGAGGAGAGCGCCTTCGGGTACGGGCTCGCGCCGATCGTCGGGAAGGCATGGGAGGCGGCGTATGCCGAGACGAAGCCGGAGGGCGTGCGCGGCGTAGTGCTGCGGACGAGCTTTGTGCTCGGTCACGGTGGGGGGGCGATGCGCCGGTTGTCGAAACTGGCGCGGCTGGGGCTGGGCGGGCGGATCGCCAGCGGCAAGCAGGGGATGAGCTGGATTCATGAAGCGGACATGAACGGGTTGTTCGTTCGTGCGATTGATGACGAGTCGATGCATGGTGCGTACATCGCGACCGCTCCGAACCCCGTGAGCAATGCGGAGTTCATGCGCGAGCTGCGTCGGGCGGTCGGGATGCCGGTCGGATTGCCCGCTCCGGCGTTCGGGGTGCGGCTGGCAGCGCCGCTGCTTTTGCGGACCGATCCGGAACTCGCGCTGTACGGCCGGTACTGCGTGCCGCGTCGGTTGCAGGAGCATGGGTTCGAGTTTCGGTACCCGACGATCCGGGAGGCGATGGCGGATCTCTACAGGCGGCGGTGAGTCCGCGCGTACGGGGTTGGTGACGCGGGGGGTGGGATTGGGTACGCTCGCGCGATGCTCGCACGCATCGGTCAGGAGTTGAGCGGATTCTTCCGGGCGACTGCGCCGGATCCGTTCGTGATCGCGGTGTTGCTGACAGCGCTCACGGCGGTGCTCGCGTTGCTGTTCGGCAGCGCGGGGCTGGGTGCGGGGGAACTGCTGGATGTGTGGCAGGGCGGGCTGTGGAACCTGCTGGCGTTCTCGATGCAGATGTGCCTGATTCTGGTGACGGGGCACGCGCTGGCGGCCTCGCCGCCGGTGGCGCGGGGGATCGGCTGGCTGGCGTCGCGGGCGGGGTCGGTGCGCGCGGGGGTGGTGATCGTGTCGGTGTCGGCGATGCTGGCGGGGCTGGTGAACTGGGGCTTCGGGCTTGTGGTGGGGGCGATTCTGGCTCGGGAGGTGGCGAAGTCGCTGGGGGCGCGGGGGATCGTCGCGCCGGCGGGTCTGCTCGCCGCGGCGGGGTATGTGACGATGGTCGCGTGGCACGGCGGGCTGTCGGGATCGGCGCCGCTCGCCGCAGCGAATGCGGAGAGCCAGAGGAACATCCTCGGCGAGCAACTCAGCGCGGAAGTCGGCGTGATCGAGACGACGGCGACGCTCTTTTCAACGCTGAATCTCGTCACGACGGGCGGGTTGCTGGTGCTCGTGCCGCTGCTGTTGATCTTCATGTGTCCCCCCCGGAAGTCCCCCCGCCCCCGGAAGTCGGAGGCGGTCGAGGCGGCGCGCGAGGTGTCGGTGGATGTCGAGGCGGGGCGTGGTGTGGTGGATGAGGGGCAGGGTGTGGTGCCGCGGTGGCTGGAGCGGTCGCCCGTGGTGGCGTGGGGGCTGGGGATTGCGATGGTGGTGTGGTTGGGGAGTGCGTTCG
>REDD01000111.1 GCA_007693725.1 Phycisphaeraceae bacterium | reverse complement strand
CCGCCTTCTTCTCGCTCTGCTCGCGCTTGTCCTGCAGGCGGCGCTCCTTGGCCCCGCGCGAGGGCTTGGTGGGCTTTCGGGGCTTCGGGCGGACGATCGCCTGCGCCACCAGTTCTTGGAGCCGAGACAGCGCCTCCTCCCGGTTGCGCTTCTGGGAGCGCTCGCTCTCGCTGGTGATGATGAGTTCCCCATCCTGCGTCACCCGGGAGCCCGCCAGACGGACGAGGCGTTTGCGAGCATCGGGCGGGAGGTTCAGGGCGTCAATCAGCAGGCGGAGTTCGATCTTGGTGCTGCGTTTATTGACATTCTGCCCTCCGGGGCCGCCGGATCGCACCGCCTTCATCGTGATCTCGCCCTCCGGGATCGACACCCCCGGGGCGAGGCGGATGTGCCCCGGCTCGGTCTCCATCAGCGGTTTCGATGATTCCTCGCTCATCTCGGACGCTCCGTACCCATCCCGGTCCATGCAGTGAGGTTGCACACACCCCATTCGGATCAGTCGCGTGGGGATTCGGCCCCGCTTGGATACCCTATCGCCCATGCTGCGGATCATTGCCGGTGAATTTCGGAGTCGATTGCTCGAAACCCCTCCCGACGCCAGGACCACCCGTCCGCTGCCGGATCGGGTGCGGGTCGCCTTGTTCTCCATGTTGCAGGGGCATCTGGAGGGCGAGGTCGTGGTGGATGTCTTCGCGGGGACGGGCTCGTTCGGGCTCGAGGCCCTCTCGCGTGGCGCGGAGCACGCGTATTTCATCGAGCGAGACCGACGGGCGCTCGCGATGCTCCAGCGGAACATCGATGCTCTGGGCGTGGCGGAGCGGTGCACGGTCGTCCCGGGCGATGCGCTGGGTCCCGCGGCGTTGGGGGTCATTCCCGAGCGTGTCCATGTGGTGATGATGGACCCGCCGTACCCGATGCTCGAGGATTCCTCGACGCGTGCTCCGGTTCTGGAACAGTTCGCAAGATTCGTCGAGCGGTTGGATGACACTGGTTTTGCGATCTGGCGGAGCCCGTGGCCGTTCGTCGAGCATGTCGGCGATGAGGCGGATCCCGCAGCGCGTCAGCGGGTCGAGATCCCGCTCGACATTCCCGGCGCTGAGGGGCCCGAGACACACTCCTACGGCTCGACGGCGGTGCACTGGTACATGAGGAGTCACCCCCGGACTCGTGCCGAGGCGTGAGCCACACCGGAGTTCGTACACTGGCCGGCGATGACCAGCGCTCGTGAGGCAGCCCGATCGATCGTCCGTCGGCTCGTGGATGCCGGTCATGTCGCGTATTTCGCGGGGGGGTGCGTCCGCGACGAACTGCTGGGGGATCATCCCGAGGATTACGATGTCGCGACGGACGCGACGCCCGAGCAGGTCGAGGCGATGTTCCGGCGGACCCGGGCGGTGGGCAAGGTCTTCGGCGTCGTGCTGGTGACGGAGGATGGGCACACGATCGAGGTTGCAACCTTCCGGCGCGAGCACGGCTACTCGGACTCGCGTCGCCCCGATGGGGTGGTCTTCACGGATGCGGAGGAGGATGCCCGTCGGCGGGATTTCACGATCAACGCGCTGTTTCTCGACCCGCTGGACACCGGTGAGCGTGCGGAGGGGCGGATCATCGACTTTGTCGGGGGCTTGGGGGATCTGGATGCGCGGGTGATCCGGGCGGTGGGGGATCCGGACGAGCGGCTGGGCGAGGATCACCTTCGGGCGCTGCGGGCGGTGCGGTTCGCAGCGCGACTGGGCTTCCGGATCGACGAATCGACGAGCGCGGCGATCCATCGGCATGCGGTGGAACTCCGGGGCGTCAGCCGCGAGCGGATCGGGGATGAGTTGCGTCGGATGCTGAGTCATCCGCGGCGCGAGGGCGCGGTTTCGCTGATGCAGCGGCTTGGCTTGGATGCGCCGGTGCTGGAGGAGTCGGGGTTGCCGCGTGCCCCGACCGCGACGGTGGGGGGGCTGCCCCGGGAGGCATCGTTCAGTCTGGGGTTGGCTGCGTGGTGTGCGGATCGGGCGGGGGTTCCGGGGGGTCCGGATGGGGAGCCGGTCGGCGCGGTGGTGCTGCGGACGATGACGCCGGAACTCGTGCGTCGTCTCCGGCGGGCACTTTGCCTGACCAACGATGAGCGGGACCGGCTCCGCCAGTTGCTGACGGATCTGGTGCGGGTCGAGGACGACTGGGCGGGGTTGGGCGTGGCGGCGAAGAAGCGACTGGCGGCGTCGGAGCATTTCCCGGAGTTGCTGGCTTTGTGCGCGGCTCGGGATCCGAGCACGGCGACGGGCGTGCGGTCGGAGGTCGGCGCGCTGGCGGCGGATGGCGTCGGGCTGGCTCCGCCGGCGCTGCTGACGGGCGATCACCTTGTCGAGCAGGGGTTTTCCCCGGGTCCGGGCTTTGCGCGTTGGCTGGAGTCGGTGTACGACGCTCAGTTGGAGGGGCGGATCCGTACGCTGGAGGAGGCGCTGGCGCTGGCGGAAAATCTTCGAAATTCGGGCGGATGAGGTGATTTCCCGGCCACCCGCGGATTCGGGGATCGCGAAACCCATGCCGGATCCGGCTCTATACTCCATCGTAGAGGTGTGGGGCGGTATCGGGTCTTCGTGCTCGTGGGGCGGGGATTCGGGAATCGCCGAGCCATTTGATTCGTTCTCTATGCAGGACGCGGTGTCGCCGCGGATCGCCTGCCTGAATCTGGAGTCTCCGAATGCTCAAGCGAATGCTCACTGGAATCCTCGCAGCGGTGCTGATGGTCGCTCCCATGACGGCGGTGACGGTCGGTCTCTCCGCGCCTGTACGGGCTTCCGAGTCCGGAGATGGCGAGAAAGATGGCGAGAAGAAGCTGGATCAGGTGATCTTCCTGGACGGTCGCACCGTGCAGGGCGAGATCATCGAGATGGACGATTCTCGCGTGGTGATGATGGTGCATTTCGGCAACTTTGCGCCGGTGCGGACCACCTACAACCGCGCGGAGATTCTCGAAGTCAAGCGTGACGCCATCGCGGTGGCGGGCGCTGCTCCCGCGCGGGATCAGCAGACCGGACGCGCGACGCGTCGGGGGCAGCCGAGCGGCGAGAACCGCGATGTCGATCCCGATGCGGCCAAACTGTACATCGTGGATTTCGAGGGTCTGTTCGGCGTGCAGGTGTCCGAGACGCCGTTGCGTCAGATGTTTGAGGATGTGGACCGGACCTTCAACGATCTGGTCGAGGAACGGCTCGGGCCGGGACGGACGCGGATGGTGGTCGATCCGACGGTGCGCGACAAGCACATCGTGGTGATCAGGATGAACACGGGGACTGATCCTCGGTTTGGCTTCCAGGGCATCTTCCGTGCGGGCGATCTGCGTCCGATCTTCTTCGAGAACATGCGCGACAAGGGCCGACGGGTTGTTTTCTGGATCGAGGAGGCGCGCGACGGCGCGGCGTTCCTGCCCTGGCTGAGTCAGGAGGTGTACTTCAAGCGCGACGGGCGCATGTGGTTCACGAGCGATCTGGAGGATTTCGCGACGGGCGATGACATGGTCGATGAGAAACTGATCGGTGCGAACCTCGCCGTCGCGCGCGGCTACGGCATCGAGGGCGGCTACGGCGAGAACGCCGGACTGATCATCGATGCGATGGCGCGTTCATCGAACTGGCTCATCTTCCGCATGGAGGGTGGGCGGCCGGTTCTCCGCAATCAGCAGCCGACGCCGCAGATGCTTGAGCAGGGCTGGATGATCCTGAGCGACAGCGGCAAGGGAGAGTTCGAGGACAAGAACCCGATGCGTGACTTCAACGATCGGTTGCTGCTGGATGCGGACCGCGCATACATGCTGAATGTTTCCAAGGGTCAGGCCGACAGCGTCGAGGATCTCGCCTTTGAGCTGGGCATTCAGCGGAATTATGCGGTCATGGAGCACCGGGGCACGCGCATCTTCAAGGACTGGGCCGATCAGTTCGAGAACGCGATGTCGCAGATCAATCCGCGGGACGGCTCGATCTGGCGGGAGGTTGCCCGCATTCAGGTTCAGGGCGATTACCGCGAGCGCACTCGGGCACGGGGGAGGATCAAGAACCTCTACCTTCAGGTGCGTTCGCAGTACACGCGGTTCGCCGAGATCCTCGATCCCGACGGCGGTACGCGTGCGCAGATCGATGTTCTGATCGATCGAATCGATCGGGAGCAGCAGCTCGACCGTGCCGCGCAGCGGGGAGTCTGAGTTTTCAATGGTTCGCAGTGACGGAAGATAGAGGAACTCCTTGATTTTGATGCAGAATCCGAAAGGTCGAATCATGATGCACCGCCTCCACAACATGCTCCGCACCATCCTGACGATGGCCGTCGTCGCGGCGGTGACGCTTGTCGGCGTCGCTTCGAGCTTCGCGCTGGACAAGGTCACGCTCAAGGACGGGACTGTCCTGCAGGGCGAGATCACGCGCGAGATGGACGACGGCACGCTCTTCTTCACGATCGTGATCGGCGAGCTTCGTCAGCCCCGCGTCATCATGAGCAGTGACATCGCCTCGATCGAACGCGACGCCTCGATCGAAGAGCGCCAGCGTCCCAACCGCGAGCGTCGTGTCGAGATCCCCGACGGAGCCACGCGTGTGGCGTTCATCACGCTCGAGGAGATGGTCGGGCCGTTCTTCAACACGAACGCGTTGAAGGAGTCGGTGCGGATTCTCGATGACCTGCCGGAGAACGAGCGTCCTCAGATCATCGTCCTCTGGATCGATTCCGGCGGCGGTGCGCTGATCGAGTTGACCCGCATCGCTCCCTACATTCAGAACGAGTTGAAGCCGAAGTATCGCGTCGTCGCGTGGCTCAAAACTGCGATCTCCGCCGCGGCGATGACCGCGTGGGTCTGTGAAGAGATCTACATGATGCCCGGCGCGGCGATCGGATCGAACACCGCGTACATGTCCGGTCCCGGCGGAACCCAGGCCATGGAGGGCGAGGCCCTCGAGCAACTCCTGATCTGGATGGAGCGTGTCTCGGAGTGGGGACGCAAGCATCCGTATGTGATGCGGGCCATGCAGGTGTACATGGATCTTTCCGCAGACATCGATGAGCAGGG
>REDD01000292.1 GCA_007693725.1 Phycisphaeraceae bacterium | reverse complement strand
GATGTTGTCGCCGGAGGCGGTGATGCCGTCGATGGAGGGTGTGGTCTTGAGGAACCAGACGCGCTGCGCGAAGAGGAAGTCCTTGTCGAGCAGTGCGCCGACGGGGCAGAGGTCGATGACATTGGCGGAGAGCTCGTTGTCGAGCGCTTCGCCGGGGAAGATGTCGATCTGCTCCTGATTGCCGCGTCCCTCGATGGTGAGCTCGCTGGTGCCGGTGACCTCACGCGTGAAGCGGACGCAGCGGGAGCACATGATGCAGCGGTCGGCGTAGAGGTAGACATGCGGCCCGAGGTTCTTCTTGGGCTGCTTGACCTTGGCCTCCTCGAAACGGCTGACGCCCCGGCCGTACTCGTACGAGTAGTCCTGGAGGAAGCACTCGCCGGACTGGTCGCAGACGGGGCAGTCGAGCGGGTGGTTGATCAGCAGGTACTCCATCACGCCCTTCTGATTGGCGATGGCCTTCGGGGAGGTGGTGTAGACATGCTGGCCGTCGCCCGCGGGGGTCTGGCAGGTGGGCAGGAGCTTGGGGATGGCTTCGAGCTTGTTGTCCTTGCGGGGATTGGGCGCCCAGACCTCGGCGAGGCAGATGCGGCACGAGGCGACGATCGAGAGCCCGTCGTGGTAGCAGTACTGCGGGATCTCGATGGCGTTCCGGTTGGCGACCTGCAGGATGGTCTCGCCTTCCTTGAAGTCGCAGGCGCGTCCGTCGATGGTGATCGTGGGCATGTCCTCGATGGCCTTCCGAGGGGTTCGTGGGAGAAGGGGCGTCCGGTCCCCGCCCCGGATCTGGGGGGTTCCGGCGGGGGGTCTGGATGTGGGAACCGGCGTTCGAGCCGGTGGCCCGGATGATAGTCGTGCGCGTGGAGAGAGGGGATGCGCCGTGCGGCGGGTTCGATGGACGCCCCGCGGAAGATTTCGGCAGCGTTTCGAGGGGACTTCCCGGGGGCAATGGGGGTTTCCCCGCGGCGGCTTCCGGGGGATCGCGGCGTAAATCGGTATGGGGTCAGGGCTTGCATCGCGAAAAGTTTGTGGCAGTGTTTCAGTGGGATGGAAGGAAGCGGCCCGGACGCCGGGAAACCCTTCGACAATTCAAGACTTCGATGGAGCCGGGATGGGCGCTCGTGCACCGATCGCGCCTCGGGTCCACAGAAGACGGACGCGCTCGTTGGGAGTCAGGAGCGTTCCGTCTTTTTTCTTGCGCCGAGTTGAGGGGTGTGCGGATTCCGGGGGGTTCCTGGGCGAGGGAACTTCCGGGGGCGGGTTCCGGGGGTTGCAGGGCGTCGGGGCTCGTGCGATGCTGGTGGGGAAGCGATCGCTCGCATGCACAGGGAGCGTTCGCGTCCATCGGAATGAGAGATGGCCTCGGGCGCACGGGTCCGGGCGTCGTTGCACAGGTTGTGTGGCACAGAGAGCGGTCGTCGTTGTGTGCGCGCGGGGACACGAGGAGATGGAGTCATGGTTCTCGATCTGCGTGGTGCGCTGAGCGCGGCGGTGGTGTTGGTAGGTGCGGGTATGCCCGCGTCGGGTGCGTTCATGGGGCCGATGGGGGCGGATGCGGGGTTCGAGGGGATGATGCAGCGGGCGGGGGGCACCCTGTATGAGTTCGATGTGTCCGATCCGCGTGTGGGTGTGCTGCCGGGGATGCTCAGCGCGTTCTCGTCGGGGACGGTGTCGGGCGGGCAGAACAACGATCACACGGTCGTGTCGCGCGTCGATGTGATGGGCGAGGCGGAGTCGGTGTGGGGCGAGATGGCGTTCGTGTCGCAGATGTCGATCGCGCCGACGACGGTGGCCGCGACGGCGTGGTACGCGGAAGTCTCGGCGATGCTCGAGATGGCAGCGCCCGGAGCGGTGGACCTGTCGGGCGTGCTGATGCACGACGGGGCCGCGGAAATCGCCGGGCGGCTGGTGCTGACGCCGGTCGAGCGCGGGGGTGAGGCGATCGAATACGAGATCACGCCGGGCGAGCACGGCGTCTTCGCAGCGCGGATCGGCGTGGGCGCTGGTGTGTACGAGGCGCGGCTGTCGATGGTGCAGGCGCACGAGGCGGTGATGGGCGGGAGCTGGGCGTGGGAGACGACGATGTCCTTCGCGCTGCATGTGCCCGCGCCGGGCGTGTCGTTTGTGCTGCTGGGGATGGCGGGCGTCGCAGGCGCTCGGCGTCGGTGTCGGTGAGCGTTTTATTTCGAGCGGAGTGACAGGACGGGGTCGGTGTTGCCGGACTCGATGAGTTCGGAGCAGCGCTGGATGTAGAGGAGTGCGCCGCCCTGGCCGCGCTCGAAGAGGACGAGATCCTGGTACGCCTCGATGGCGGCTTTGTAGTCGCCGGCGCGGAAGAGCCGGTTGGCCTCGGCGCTGAGTTCGATCCAGCGGGCGAGTTCGGCATCATCCATGCTGAGCGATTCGGGGACGATGAGTTCCCAGACTTCGGTGGGCGTCTGCTGCCCGACGACGCGGAGCGTTCCGGCGAGCCGCCATGTGAAGGCGTTGCGCGTCGCGGGGTCGAGCGAATCGCGGAGGCGCGCGTTCACGAGGATGTGCGTGCCGAGCATCTTGTTGGCGGATTCGAGGCGCGAGGCGAGGTTGGCGGCATCGCCGATGACGGTGTAGTCGTTGAGCCGCGGCGGCGCGCCGCAGTCGCCGACGATGACGGACCCGGTGGCGATGCCGATGCGCATGCCGAGCCGGGGCATGCCCTCGTGCTCGGGCGCATTGTTGAGCCGTTCGACAGCGCGTGACGCCTCGATGGCGGCGCGGCAGGCGTTGGCGGCGTGGTGCTCGTCGGGGATGGGCGCGCCCCAGAAGGCCATGGCGCCGTCGCCGAGGAACTTGTTGACATACCCGCCGCGTTCGAGCATGGCCTCGGTGATCTCGCGGAGGAAGCGGTTGAGGACGCCGACGGTCTGCGCGCCCTTGAGCTTCTCGCTGAGGGAGGTGAAGCCCGCGAAGTCGGTGAACATGATGGTGAGTTCGCGCTCCTCGCCCTGCATGTTGATGGCGGTGGGGTCGTCGGAGAGAACATCGACGAGCTGCTCGGAGACGCGGGCGCGGAACTGCCTGCGGATGGCCGCCTTCTCGCGTCCTTCCTGCACGGCCTGGAGTGTGGTGCATCCGGCCCATGCCGCGAGGGCGGCGATGATCGGCGCGCTGGAGGCGAGGACGATGCTCAGCACGAGGAAGGCGAGGAAGAAGTCGAAGAGGATGTAGACGGTGGTGAGCGCGATGGCGGCGAGCCACGAACGCGAGGCCGGGAGCGACACCGCGACGAAGGTGGCGGAGAGACCGACGATGAGCGTGAGGATGGGCTCGAACCATCCGGGCGCATCGCGGAACCAGCGCCCGGTGAGCATGCCGTCGGTGACGGCGGCGTGGACGCGGACGCCGGGTGTGCGGACGCCGAGCGCGGTCGGGTAGAAGTCGGCGAGCGCGCCGGTGTAGGTGAAGCCGACGAAGACGATCCGGTCTTCGAGGGAGGGGCGCCAGAGGTCGATGTTTGCCCGGTGGCGCGGGTCGTCGCCGGTGTGGACGCGGTGGAGGTCGTCCCACGCGTGGACGGCGTCGAGCGTGGCGAGGTCGTGGCGCACCGAATCGTCGCCCGCGTCGAGCATGGCGCGGAGCTCTGCTCGCTGCGATGCGAGTTCCTCGGGCGAGGACATCTCGCGGAGAAACTCGACGGTGGCCAGCGCCTCTGCGATGGCCTCCTCGGAGGGCTCATCATCGACGATGTCCGCGCCGGTGAGGACCGCGACGGCCTGCGCGAAGCGCTGGAGCAGTTCGTGGCGCTCCTGCTGGATGCGCACGAGCTGGCTGATGGGGATGCTCTCGTGGGCGCGGAGCCACGCGGGGAGGTTGATGCCGGTCTGCGCTTCGCCGGGGCGGTGCTCGGAGCCGGGGAGCGGATCGTCGGCCTTGCGCACGCCCCACGGCACGATCATGCGTCCGTTGCGCAGCGGGAAGGACTGCTCGGGGAGTTGCAGGCGCGAGGGTGTGGCGGTGAGGTCGGTCGGGCGGAGCCGCTGGCCGCGGACGGCTGCGAGGACGCCGAGTTGCAGCACCTGCTCGTCGTCGATGGTGGCCGCGCCGGGCACGCGCCGGATCGCGCCCTCGGCCTCGCGTCCGAGTTCGATGTTGACGAAGCCGATGTCGAGTGCGCCCTGCTCGAACGCGGGGACGGGCCTGCGGAGCGTGAGGATGCGCGCCTGCGGATCGGCATCATCGGGCGATGCCATGCGGGCGGGCGCGGTGGCGGCGATGATGACATTGCCCGCGCGCTCGATGGCGCGGGCGAGGCGCTCGTCGTCGTTGATGCGTCGGGCGAGGACGGGGCCTTCGGCGTGGGAAGTTGCGGCCCAGTCCGGCGCTTCGAGGCGGGGCTGCTGCGGCTCGTCGAGGAGGATGTCGAGGACGATGACGCGTGCGCCGGCCTCGCGCATGGTGTCGATGGCCATGGCGAGCTTGGAGCGGTCCCAGGGCCAGCGTCCGAGTTCCTCGATGGAGCGCTGGTCGATGTCGACATGCACGATGCGGTCGGTGATGGTGGGGTTGAACCACTGCGTGGCGACCATGCGCAGGTCGAGGGCGAGGTCGTCGAGCCATTCGAGCCAGCCGCGGGACTGGAAGGCGACGACCATGAGGGCGATGGCAGCGCCGAGGGAGAAGAGCGCGAGTCGGCGCTGTCTTCGGACCTTCAGGCCGCGGTGGGCGGTGGGGGAGGTTGGTCTGGCGGCGCGTGGCACGCACGGCAGGATACGAGGGCGTGGGGAGATGGGTCGGATCGGCGGTGCGGTGCAAAAACGAAGCGATCCGTACCCGTGGGTGACGGATCCGGATCGCTGGAGGAGAGAGAAACTCGGAAAATTCGGGAGAGGAGAGGAAAGTCAATGCTGCGTCATCATTCGATACGCATGGCGTTTTGCGGTGTTCGGTGGAGGAGAGCCGCGCGCGAAAAAATCGCGCGGATTCCATCCGAACACGATCCTGACGGAAATGGGGGGTGGACTTCCGGGGGGGCTTCCGGGGGCCGGGGGTGGCACGGTTTGGCCGCGCAGCGGCAAACCGTGTGTGTGGGGGTGGCGTGGAGACATCGCGGAGCGATTTCTCCACGA
>REDD01000127.1 GCA_007693725.1 Phycisphaeraceae bacterium | reverse complement strand
CTTTGGAACCCAGATATCTGGTACTTTTACGGGGATGACGATCCTTGTCTGATTTAAACCCCCTGATGCGTCGGGTGAGGCGGCAGTCTGTATTCTGCTGCGGTCGGTGCCATTGACGCGCGGAACCTCTCGTGAACACACAACTGCTTCTGGTGCTTTTCCTGTTGATCGGTGCCGTGGTCATGTTCGCCATGAACAAACCTCGGATGGATGTCGTGGCACTGGTCATGATGGTGGCGCTGCCGTTCACGGGCGCGATCGACATGGGGGAAGCGCTCGCGGGGTTCAGCGATTCGAACATCGTGCTCATTGCAGCGCTCTTTGTGATCGGTGAGGGACTGGTCCGCACGGGTGTGGCCCGCGGCGTGGGCGATCTGCTGATCAAGAAGGCGGGCAAGACGGAGACCCGGCTGATCGCGTTCCTCATGGTGGCGGTGTGCGGGCTGGGTGCGTTCATGAGTTCAACGGCCGTTACGGCCATTTTCATCCCCATCGCACTGCGGATGGCATCCACCACGGGACGCTCGCCGGGGCAGTTGATGATGCCCATCAGCATCGCCGCGTTGATCAGCGGCATGATGACACTCGTCGCGACCGCCCCGAATTTGGTGGTCAACAGCGAGCTTGTGCGTCAGGGGTACGATGGATTCGGCTTTTTCACGATCACGCCGTTCGGGATTCCCATCCTCATCCTCGCGATCATCTATGTGCTCTTCATCCGTCGCTGGCTTCCGAAGCAGCAGGAAGAAGTCGGCGGGATGAAGCGCCGGACGACGCTGGCCGACTGGGTCAAGGAATACAAGCTCGCCGAGCGTGAGTATCGACTCCGGATCGCGGGCGGATCACCATTGATCGGCAAGACCCTTTCCGAATTGAATCTCCGATCCACCGCGGGCGCGAACATCATTGCGATCGAGCGGGAGCAGCGGTTCGGTCGACGGTTGATCCAGCCGACACCGGGGACGCTTCTGGAGTCCGGTGATATTCTCCTGATCGATCTGCTCGCACGCGGTCCGGATATCGACGGATTGATTGAGCAGTACGGCCTGGAACCTCTGCCGCTCGCGGGCGTCTACTTCAACGACCGATCGCAGGAGATCGGCATGACGGAGGTGATCGTGCCCGCAGAGTCGCCGCTCGTCGGGAAGACGCTCGCGGAGAACAACTTCCGGACCCGCACCGGCCTCACGGTCATCGGCGTGCGCCGAGGGACTGAGGCGATCGCCGGTGATCTTGCGAGCGAACAAATGCGCATCGGCGACACGCTGCTTCTGGTCGGCCCGTGGACGAAGATCGAACGGCTCCCGATGATCGACTCTGGGGTGGCCGTTCTGCAGGTGCCCATCGATATCCACGAGGTGCTTCCGGCGCCGGGCAAGGCACCGCACGCGATCTTCTGCCTCCTGCTCGTCATCGGACTCATGGTCACGGGCGTTGTGCCGAATGTGCAGGCGGCATTGATCGGCTGCCTGCTCATGGGCGTGTTTGGATGCCTCGGTATCAATGATGCGTACCGCTCGATCAGCTGGAAGACGATCGTTCTCATCGTCGGCATGCTGCCGTTTTCGATCGCGCTGCAGCGCACCGGCGGCGTGGACATGGCCGCGGATGCGCTGCTTGCACTGACGGGCGGGGCAGGGACTCATGTGGTGCTTGCGACGATCTTCGCGCTCACCGCCGTGCTCAGCATGTTCATGTCGAACACTGCGACGGCGGTTCTGCTCGCGCCCGTGGCGATCGCGATCGCGAAAGACATGGAGGCGTCGCCGTACCCCTTCGCGATGATCGTTGCTCTCGCGGCATCGACTGCGTTCGTGACCCCGGTTTCCTCGCCAGTCAACACCCTTGTGGTTGCTCCCGGCAACTACAAGTTCGGTGATTTCGTCCGCATCGGCGGACCTTTCGCGATCCTCACGATGATTGTTTGTGTCTTGCTTGTTCCCATCCTGCTCCCACTTTGAAGCGGGGCACGCGACTCATAAAGACGAGGTCCGGACCATGAGCCAACCAGACAACTCGCCCAAGGGCGGCATGCAGAAGTTCCTCGACATCGTCGAGCGCGTCGGGAACAAGGTGCCGCATCCCGCCGTCATCTTCCTGCTTCTGCTCGGTGGTGTGATCGTTCTCTCGCAGGTGCTGTACATGACGGGCGCCAGTGTGAGCTATGAAGTCATTGTGCCGGAGCCGCGAGAGAGCGAGTTCGTCGAGATCACAGATCCGATGCACTACGGCATGGGAACGCCCATCGGCCCTGGTGCGATCGATGAGCGGTCGACCACCTTCGAGACACGGACGGCGACCGCGAGAAGTCTGCTGACGATCGAGGGCATCCGTTTCATGTATGTCTCGCTGATCCCGAACTTCATGGCGTTCACGGCGGTCGGGCTGATCATCGTGGCCATGCTCGGCGTCGGTGTCGCCGAGGAATCGGGTCTGATCAAGACGCTGATTCGGAAGCTGGTGATCGTCGCGCCGCCGAAACTGCTGGTGTACATCATGGTCTTCGTCGGCATCCTTTCGAGCGTCGCGGCGGATGCCGGGTATCTCGTGCTGATTCCGCTGGCGGGCGCCGCTTTTATGAGCGTGGGTCGCCATCCTCTCGCTGGGATCGCTGCTGGATTCGCCGCGGTCGCCGGTGCGTTTACGGTGAACATGCTCATCAAGCCGCTCGATGCCGTGCTGGTGGAGTTCACGAACGATGCGATTCATCTGGTCGATCCGGAGGTTTCGATCGGGCTTGCTTCGAACATCTGGTTCTCGATCGTGTCGGTGCTTTTGCTGACCGTCATCATCGCCTTCATCACGGAGCGAATGATCGAGCCCCGGCTTGGCAAGTATGAGGGTGGGGGGGGAGAGCCCGAAAGCTCGGTGTTGTCTCCGGAGGAATGGCGAGGGCTGAAGTTCGCGGGCATCGGCCTGCTCGGAACGCTTCTCGTCTTCGGACTGCTGGCACTCCCGCCGGGGGCTCCGCTTCGGGATGCCGAGACGGGAGCGCTGATTGGAAACACGCCGTTCATGAACGGGCTGATCGCGTTCATCGCGTCCGTCTTCTTCGTCTCCGGCTTTGCCTACGGCATCGGTGCGGGGACCATGAAGAAGGGTGGGGATGTCATCAAGGCGATGGAGAAAGCGGTTTCCACACTCGGAAGCCTTATTTTCCTGCTCTTCATCATCGCTCAGTTCATCGCGTTCTTTAACTACTCGAACATGGCCACGATTCTGGCCGTCTCGATGTCGAACGCACTCACCGGCGTCAACATCGGTCCGCTCTGGCTGTTGCTCGGGTTCATTGTGGTTGTGGTCCTGCTCGACTTCCTGATCACGGGCGCGATCGCAAAGTGGGCGATCTTCGCTCCCATCTTTGTTCCGCTGTTGATGCGTCTGGGCGTCGAGCCGGAGGCGGTGCTGGCGGCGTATCGCGTCGCGGACTCGCCCATCAACATGATCACGCCCCTGAACGCGTACTTCGCGCTCGTGGTCGTCTTCTGCCAGAAGTACGACAAGGGCGCCGGCGTCGGTACGGTTGTCGCCCTGATGCTGCCCTATGTCGTGGTTCTGCTCGTTGCATGGACGCTTATTTTCATCGCGTGGCAGCTCTTCGGGCTGCCGTGGGGGATCTGATTGCCAGAAGCTGTGCGACTGTATTTCTGAGAGAGAATGGAGAATCAAGTGGCCGGTCACGATGCGCTCATCAACATTCCGTTGGATGTCAAATCGGCCGAAGATCGCCTGATGCGCTATCTGTCCATCGAGGGGCAGAGCGGGCAGGAGAAGGCGATCGCCGAGGCCATCGCCGAAGATCTTCGGTCGCTTGGCGTGCCCGCGGATGCCATTCGATACGACGATGTCCACAAGCACATCGAAGTGCCCACGCAGACCGGCAATCTGTACGCGGACCTTCCCGGTACCAAGGATGGGCCTCGCTTACTCTTCTCTACGCACCTCGATGTCGTTCCGGTGTGCGCGGGCGCGAAGCCGAAGCGCGAGGGTGGACGGATCATTTCCGAAGGCAATACCGGTCTTGGTGGAGATAATCGCACCGGATGTGCCGTTCTCGTCACGCTGGTTGAAACACTCCTGAAGAACAAACTGTCGCATCCTCCGATCACGCTTTTGTTCACGGTCCGCGAGGAGAGCGGCTTGCAGGGATCGCGTCACATCAA
This sequence comes from Phycisphaeraceae bacterium, assembly GCA_007693725.1. Taxonomy (GTDB): domain Bacteria; phylum Planctomycetota; class Phycisphaerae; order Phycisphaerales; family UBA1924; genus REDD01. The sequence continues at coordinate 944 of REDD01000127.1, read as the reverse complement.
GCCGGCGGATCTCAAAGGCGCTGCCATGTGCTTCAATGTCGATGGCAAGCTCGCGGCGGAGCTGATCACCGGTGCGGTCGGCGCCGAATCGTGGGAAGCTCACATCAAGGGCAAGGCGGCCCATGCCGGCGTTGCTCCGGAGAAGGGGATCTCTTCCACACTCGTCGCTTCGATCGCCATCTCCGAGGTTCACAAGAACGGCTGGTTCGGCAAGGTTGCGAAGCCCGAGGGAAGAGGCACGAGCAATGTCGGCATCTTCGGCGGCAAGGACAATGCGGCCGCCGGCGATGCGACGAATGTCGTTACCGACTATGTCTATCTCAAGGGTGAGACGCGCAGCCCCGACACCAAGTTCGCCGCGGCGATCACCGGCGCATACAAAGATTCTTTGGAAGCAGCCGTGAAGCAAGTCAGAGATGCCGACGGCAGTACGGCGGAACTGACTTTCGATGGGCGTGCCCAGTATCCGTCATTTGATCTCTCTGAGGATGATCCTGCGGTCAAGCACGCCAAGCGTGCCGCGGAATCCATCGGCCTCACGCCGACCACCGTCTTTTCCAATGGTGGCCTGGATGCCAACTGGCTCGTGAAGCACGGCGTATCGACCGTCACGATCGGGGCCGGTCAGTACGAGATTCACACCGTCAACGAGTATGTCGAACTGGCCGAGTACGCCTTGGGATGCAAGATGGCGGTCGCGCTGGCGACTCTTCATAGCTGATTTCGAGCGGCTATTTCTTCGTCGGCTTCTTCCGGTGTGTGCGATCGACGCGCCCGGCCTGCAGTTGCCAGGATCCGAATCGTTCGGTGAACCATTTGTAGATCGATGCTCCGAAGAGCGTGCCGAGTGCAAGTGATGAGAAAACGAAGACGGCGGTGCTCAGCCCTTCGATGCCGTCGGTGGTATCAGTCATCATTCTCTTGACGCTCAGCAGCCCGAGCGC
>REDD01000290.1 GCA_007693725.1 Phycisphaeraceae bacterium | reverse complement strand
GCGAGCAGCGCGTCGTCACCGTCGTCGGCGTCGATCCCGAGCGCTACCACGCCGTTACCGATTTCTACGACCGGCTTTGGTGGACCCCCATCACGGAGCCGCTCCCCCGCGATGACCTCCGCGCCGACCCGCGCCTCGACAACAACCGCGAGCCCCTGGTCGCGCCATTCGTCGACCGGCTCATCGCCGCCGCTCAATCCGCCGGGCTCCCGTCCGAAACCATCGGCGCGCTCCGCGACCGTGCCGATCTCCGCGCGCAGGCGGTCCGGTCCGCACCCTCCACCAGCGATGCCCGCTCCGAGTCCGCCGAAGCACTCCTCGACCTGCGTGATCTCATCGCCGCCGACCTCAGCACCGTCTCCGACGACCGCTACCCCGCGCTCCAGTCCACACTCGAGGAAGCCGCCACCCTCGCCCGCCGACTCATCCGCGACAACGCCCGTCTTCCCCGCCTCGGGCAGCTCGAACGCGACGGGCGCACACTCACCAGCACCGACCCCGCCACCGGCGACTCACTCCCCGCCATGGTCATGGGACTCGAACTCACGCGCTACTACCAGCGCGACCCTGCCGGCTTCGTCCTCGACACATGGGGCGTCTTCAATCCCGACGAACGCTACACACTCGCCACCGTCCCGCTCTCACGCCGTGCGGTCGTCGTGCAACCCGAGTACCGCTCACTCCCCGTCGCCAACGAATTCCGCACCGGCATGTACGAGGTTGATTCCGGCTGGATCATCGTCCCGCTCAACCTCCTCCAGTCCATGCTGAAGCTCGACGAGACCCGCCGCGTCGATCCCGACTGGCGCGCACAGCTCGGCACCCCCGGCCCGCCGCCCACCATTGGCGTCACACCCGCCCGCGTCACGCACATCCTCATCCGCGCGGCCGACGGCTACACCGCGGCACAGGTCGAAGAACGCGTCGAGGACATCTATGAGCGCTTCGCTTCCCAGCACCCCGATGCGCCCATGCAGCCCGGCTGGCGAGACTTCAATGTCTACCAGTGGGAGAACAAGCCCGGCCTCTCCACCTTCATCGCCGCGGTGAAAAAAGAAACCGCACTCGTCCTCACCCTCTTCGCGTTCATCTCCCTCACCGCCGCCTTTCTCGTCTGCGCCATCTTCTGGGCCATGGTCAGCGAGAAGACCATGGACATCGGCATCCTCCGCGCCGTCGGCGCCTCCCGCGCGGGCATCGCATGGCTCTACCTCCGCTTCGGACTCGCCATCGGCATCACCGGCTCACTCTTCGGCGGCATCCTCGCCTACCTCATCGTCCGCAACATCAACCCCATCCACGAATGGATGGGCAACGCACTCGGCATCGTCATCTGGGACCCCGCCGTCTACTACTTCACCGACATCCCCAACGATGTCGACCCCATAAAAGCCGCCTATGTCCTCACCGGCGGCATCCTCTTCTCAGTCCTCGGCGCACTCCTCCCAGCACTCCGCGCCGCCTACATGCACCCCGTCCACGCACTCCGCTTCGAATAACCCCCGGAACCCCCAGACCCCCGGAAACCCCCGGAAACCCCGGATGCACATGCCCCTGCTCACCGCACACAACCTCCACAAGACCTACCGCCTCAAGCGCACCAGCGTTCCCGTTCTCCGTGGCGTGGACCTCGACATCCAACCCGCCGAATGCGTCACCATCCTCGGCAAGTCCGGCTCCGGCAAAAGCACCCTCCTCCACCTCCTCGCCGGACTCGACGCTCCCGACAAATCACCCAAAGCACGCATCACCTTCGACGACAAGCCCCTCTCCTCCATGCGCACCGGCGCACTCGACCGCTACCGAAACCGATCCGTCGGCATGGTCTTCCAGTTCTACCACCTCCTCCCCGAACTCAATGTCCTCGAAAACGCCATGCTCCCCGCCATGATGGGCGCCAACCGCCTCACGCTCATCCGCCGCCTCCCCGAACTCCGGGAACGCGCGGCCGATCTTCTCGACCGCTTCGGACTCTCACACCGACTCCGCCACCGCTCCAACGAACTCTCCGGCGGCGAACGCCAGCGCGTCGCCATCGCCCGCGCGCTCGTCAACCAGCCACGCCTCCTCCTCGCCGATGAACCCACCGGCAACCTCGACGCCGTCACCGGCAACGCCATCCTCGACACACTCATGGAACTCCGGCGCGAACAACAACTCACCATGGTCATCGTCACCCACGATGCCGCCATGTCCGCCCGTGCCGACCGCACACTCCGCATCACCGACGGAGTGATCCAGGCAGCTTGATCCATCCGCGATCCCCCGCACAGGTGCTCCGGAATCTGCTCCTGAAACCGCCTCTACGGATGCCTTTTGCTCGCTTCTTCATTACCATGCATAGATCCCCACCCTCTCCTTTTCGGAGCAACACAATGCGCACCTCGACCCTAGCCGTCATGGTTCTCGCCCTCGGCCTTGCTGTTGTTGCATGCTCGGAGAAATCCACGCCCGGCGCCTCCGGCGCCATCCCCGACAACGCAGCGCCCGCCTACCTCGACATCCGCGACCGTCTCGGCGACGACTTCATCGGTGTGATGACATCCGCGAAAACTGTCCTCACACCTCAGGTCGAGCAGCAATTGAAGGACAACAAGCAGCTCCTCACCGAACTCCTTGCCGCGACGAAGGCCCCACGCTGCGACTTCAAAGTCGACTACTCAAGCGGCTACAACACCCTCCTCTCTCACCTCGGACCAATGCGCCAACTGGCTTACACACTCGCGCTCGATGCAAGGTACCACGCAGAGGAAGGCGACCGCGCCGGCGCAGCCGAGCGACTCGCCGCGCTCGTACGCCTCGCCAATGCGACAAGCGACATGCCCATGATGATCGAGAAGCTCATCGGCTACGCCACCCTCGCTCTCGCGCTCGAAACTGCGAACAATCTCGCCGACGAAGGTCTCCTATCCAAATCAGACATGAAGCCCATCCTCGATGCACTCGACGACATCGACACGAACGATCCCCTCAATGCCCGTCAAACCATCAACAGCGAAAAGCGCAGCGCTCTCCTCGCCCTTCGCGATCCCTCCACCGCGGCCGAACTCGCCTCCGAACTCAGCCGCGTCCCCGAAGCAGAACGCCGCGCCGCCATGACCGAGGCCGAGTCCCTCTTCGCAACCCTCGATTCCGCGTGGACTCAGCCAGGCGCACCACAACGCATGGACCGAGCAATCAACGCGATCCGCTCGCGGGCGCTCAAGGGCCTCGCCCCCAATATGAGCGGCATTTGGAACAACATGGACGATGCACGTTCGAACATCAAGCGCTTCCAGCAGCGCTTCAGCTGATTCCACAACCCGCAGGAGTTCCATCATGCCCCGCACACTTCGCATCGTCGACGGCATCATCCAGGCAGAGTCCCCACAGGAGCCCCCACCATGAGACCCACCCTCGCCGCCGTCCTCCTCCTCGCCACCATCCTCATCACATCCCTCACCCACGCCGACCCGCAGGCCCCCCCGGCTCCCCCGGTCCCCGATCCACTCGCCGACCTCGCCTTCCTCGTCGGCACATGGCAGGGCGACATGCGCGGCGACTTCGTCGAGGAAATCTGGAGCGCACCCCGTGCCGGAGCCATGATGGGCATGTTCCGCTGGGTCGCCCCCGACGCCACGACCCGCATGTACGAGATCCTCACCATCACCCACGAGGACGACCAGACCATCCTCCGCCTCCGCCACTTCTCAAGCTCCCTCGTCGCGTGGGAGGAGAAGGACGCCCCCATCCAACTCCACCTCGCCGAGTCCGCCCCCAACTCCGCGCGCTTCGTGAACCGCGCCGAGGAGCAACGCCTGGAGAGCATCTCGTTTTCTTCCTCCGCGTGGGGCAGACTCACCATCGCGGTTGATTTCCGTCCTGAATCAGGGCGTCCGAATCTCCGTTTCGATCTGAAGCATCCCGAAAGAATCGAGCACAAGCGCGAGCGTGATCCGTTCAGCAACCACTTTGAAACCCTTGACATTGAGACCACCGCAGCGACCCCTTGGCAGCGCAGCACCAATCTCGACTTCGGCACACTGATCTTCAACAAGTCCTTCGAGTACCAGATCTTTGCCGGTGCATCTCATGTCAACATCAACAAGCCTCACAAAGGTGTGACAGGCACATTTGAAGGCGGTGCTCTCACCATCGCGCCAGTGCGGGACAACACTCATACCGAGCGTCGATTGGGCTACGAGATTGCACCAAGACCATTCCCGGGTATCACGATCGGCAGTCTCTGGCTCGTCAACGATGTCGCTTGGTACACCGTCTACCACGACACATGCATCAGTCTCGCAGACGACCGCGAGCCCATGAAGATGCCCGTCTTCCTCGGCTGGCAGTGGTTCGACTTCCGCACAGGCGACCACGCCATGGCTGCTGCACCGCCGGGTCCCGTCGGAACGCGGATCCGCGACATGCCGCCGATCATCTCCAGTGACAGCAACCGCCGTCTTATGCCCTGTTCGGGGCCACTGACACAACCGAAGGCTGCCGACTACACCCTCCGTCGCGCCGAGTGAGTGTGCCATCAGTTCAACCGAATCGGCACCGCCGATGAGGATGACTGATGCTCCCAACACGCCAAATCAATTAGCCCACGAGTTTACTCCCGCTCGTGTATCTGTACGAGCATGGAGCGTGAGCGACATGGCACGCATCGCCCAAAGACCCCGCACCTTCCATTGCTCCCGCATCGCCCACTACGAGCGTGGAGCGTCAGCGACACGATCAGCTACGAACTCCTCCGCTCGGTGATTTCTACCGGCGCCTTGCGAACTCTCCGACTCGTTCCACCATCAGTCTGAGTTGCGCACTTTGGCACGCTTCTCCCAGCATCGCGCACTCCGCGCCAGCATCAAGACCGGCACTCTCGCACAACTCGATGATCGCGAATTCCATCGCTCCGGCCATATATCCCGGCATGCGCGGAGCGCAAGCGATCCATGCTCGAACCTCCCCGTACACCGACAACGCAGGGCCACCTCCGAACCGACACAGCCGATGGTCATCCCGGCCGCTCGGTGTGCCCGGGGCCCATCTGATCTCACGATTACGCCTCGTGCTCCCTCCCAAAACCGGAACAGATCGTCAATTCTTCCTCGGAATCCGCCGGATCCG
>REDD01000264.1 GCA_007693725.1 Phycisphaeraceae bacterium | reverse complement strand
CCGGATCGGACTGCGGCGTTTCGGGAGGGGCGAAGCGGGTGCGGATGCGGTCGGCCTCGATCCAGCGTCGATCATCCTCCGCACGGACGCCGCCGCGCGCTGTCGCGCTGCGGATCACCGGCCGATCCGGCGAGGCGCCCACATCGAAAAAGCCCTCCACCTCCTCGGCACGCAAACGCCCGCGCTCCGAAACCGTGGCATCCACCGCTCCGCTGGCCTGGATCCGGCTCAGCGCGCTGCCGCCTTCGGTCTCGCTGAACTCCGCGCGCACAAACTCGCCGCGGACGCCCATACCCGGTGCACGCGCTCGCACCCCATCCGCGACCGAGATCTCACGCAGCAGAACGCCCGTCCCATCCTCGGAACCGCGCACGAGATCGAAGACCACATCGGCCCGTCCCGCCCACTGCACATCGCTCGGCTGTTCCGATCCCTCGCGCGAGACGCCGAGTTCTCGGAGAACACCGGGGCTCATCACCGAGACACGCCCGTGCGGCGAGTGTTCGAGATCGAGCAGCACCCGCCCGGCAACCAGTTCGGCGCGGTCGTCCAGCGTGATGTTCACGCCGACCTCGCCCGCGACGCCCGAGAGATCAAAGCGTGCGCTGCTCATCGCGTAACGCAGCGCTGCCCCGCGCGCTCGCAGACCGGCCGCCGCATCCTCCAGCGTCACGATGCTCGTCCCGGGCGAGGAAAAGCGCACCGCCAGCGCATCGGAACCCAGCTCATCGGGTTTGCTCTGCACAGGGCGCAACTCGAACGGCCCGGACCAGGTCAGCACCACCTCGTCTTGGTCGCCCCCCGAAGCGCCTTGGCCGTTTGCATCGTCAGCCGGTGAAGTGGACGAGCGCTCCGTACCCGCGCGTTCCCCCGCGCGTTCAAGAAACCGGATCGGGCGGATCGCATCCGACGGGATCGAGCCATCGACCGCCGCCGCGTAGATGTCCGCCCGCTCCGCGGTCAGACGCTGACCGGCCCGCGCCAGCGCAACATCACCAACGAAAAGCGCACGGTAGTAGTCGATGGCCGCGCCACCAGCCATCCGCTCGACGAATGTCGCCCCCGAAGACCGGTCAGAAGATCCGTTGCCGTTCGAGCGCTCGGATCGTGTCCCGTGCTGTGTCGGATCGATGCGGATCTCGCGCCCCTCATCGACGCGGACCAGATTCAGACGATGCCGCCGCACGCTCGTCTCCGGCTCCGTGTATTCGCTGACACGGACCGTCAGGCCCCGCCCGAGAAACGACAGACCCGGGCCCTCGATGCTCACTTCATCCGGTGTTTCGAGCTGCCCGAGCGTGCGCTCGAAGGTCAGCGAATCGCTCCGCATCGTCAGGTGCGGCCGCTCGGCATCGGGATCGAACTGATCAATCGTCACGCCGCCCGTCAGGTCGCCCGACTCGGGTTCGCCGCCTCGGGGCCAGACGAACTGCCCGTTCGCGGCCCGGATCCGGATCCGCCCGCCCTCGCGCGGATAGATCCACGCAACCGGAGAGGTCAGCGCGAAGCGCCCGCGATCCAGCGGATCGAGTCGATCGGCCTCGATCAGATATTCGAGTCGGCCATCCTCCCCGACCCGCCGCCACACCCAGCGCTCACCGGCGCGCACGATCTGTTCCGGACTTCCGCCGCTCAGACCCGATTCGGCCCAGTCCTGCTCGAAGTTCGGCGCCGGTCCGAGATCAACGCTCGGACCCGTGGGCGTGGGGGCACGGCTCGCGGCCCACGAGATCAGGACGATGATGCCGACGCACACGAACAGCAGCACCGCAAACAGTCGTCCCAACATCCGCGCGCTCATGGCTCCGCCAATCTTCGACCTTACGACTCCGACCGAACGACCTTCAACGCGATGAGATCCTGCACATCCAGCAGACCCACCGGGCGACCATCCTGATCCACCACCGGGATTTCGTCCGCACGGTACTCCTGCACCAGGCGCACCGCATCGCGCACCAGCGCATCAGACCGCAGCACCCGCGGCGAGTGGGTCATCACGCGCTCGATCGGCGCATCCATCGCCTTCGGATCGCCGAGGATCAGCCGACGCAGATCCGAGTCGGTGAACAACCCCGAAACCGTGCCGGATGCATCAACCACGATGAGCGCCCCCGGACGCCTCCCGAGCGATTCGACCCGGCTCAGCGCCTCGCGGACCGTCTCGGTGCTGCGGACCGTGGGAAGATTCTTGCCCGCGGTGAACCGCAGGACCTCCGTGATCGGCCGCAACAGACCGCCCAGCATGCCGCCGGGATGCCGACGCGCGAACTCCTCCTGCGTGAAGGCCAGCCGACGGGAGACCGCGAGCGCCAGCGCATCGCCGAGCGCCAGGGTCGCCGTCGTCGAGCAGGTCGGCGCGAGCACCGAGTCGCCCGCCTCCGTGATCGTTCCGAGCGTCAGCGAGACCGTCGCCAGCCGCGACAGCGTCGAGGATCCGTTCCCGCCCGTGATCGAGATGATCGGGACGCCGTCCTGACGGAGGATCGCCGTCAGCGCGACCACCTCATCCGTCTCCCCGGAATTGGAGAGGGCGAGCAGGCAGTCATTGGTGCGGATGCGTCCCAGATCGCCGTGGACCGCCTCGGCGGGGTGCACATCGTGGCTCGGCACGCCCAGCGAGGCGAGGGTCGCCGAGATCTTCTTCCCGATCAGGCCCGACTTCCCGAGCCCGGAGACCAGCACCGACCCGCCCGACGCCGCGGTGGCCTCGATCAGGTCGATCGCCCGATGGATGCTCTCCCCCAGCCGACCCACGAGCGAACCGATGGCGTTGGCCTCGGCCTGGAGGACATGCTCGATGAAAGCACGCTCCTCGGCCTCATTGTGAGCCCGTGTCGGCGGATTCGAAGCATCGAGTGTCTGCGGGACGCTCATGGCGATACGGTACACTTCTCAACCGGCGGCCGCGCCTCCCCACCGGGATTCGTGCGCACCCCGCCCAGCCCGGAGAAAGCGATGGCGGTGCAGGAGTACAGGGTCCGAATCGAGCAGTTTGAGGGGCCGCTCGACCTCCTGCTCCACCTCATCTCGCGTGCCGAGGTGGACATCACCGCCATCTCGATCGCCCAGATCACCGACCAGTACCTCGCCTACCTCGACGACCTCCGTCGCGTCAATGTCGATGATGCCGGGGAGTTTCTGGTCCTCGCCGCCGCACTCATCGAGATCAAGTCCCGGTTCGTCACCCCGGAGATGGGGCAGTCGCGGGCCGACCTCTCGACCGACGACGACGGCTCGATGACCGCCGAGGAACTCGCCGCCGACCTCATCCAGCAGTTGCTCGCCTACAAGGCGTACCGCGACGCCGCGGACGGGCTCGATGCGCGCCGGGAGCAGTGGGCCCGCCGGTACCCCAGCGGGCGTGCCGCGATGGATCGCGATGCCCTGCTCGAAGCGGCACGGTCTGAGGAAGATCTGGATCTGGAAGATCTCGAGCTCGTCGATCTGGTGGCCGCGTTCCAGAAGATCGCCGAGACGGTGCAGTTCGATCGCATCGGCGAGCACAATGTCACCTACGACGACACGCCGATCGAAGAGCACGCCGCGGACATCCTCGATCGGTTGCAGGGCGTTCCGGGAGCGCAGGTCGGAGCTGCGGGCATTCCGCTGGTGCGCATCTTCGAGGGTCACAACCGCTCGCAGATCGTGGGCCTCTTCCTCGCAACGCTCGAACTGATCCGCCAGCGCCGCGTCCTCGTGCGCCAGAACCCCGAAGCCGATGAGGCGACCTCGCCCGCCGATGCCATCCTGATCGCGCTCCGCGATGAGCCCGAGCCGGAGTTGGATCCGGTCGAGGCGGAGGCGGAGCCGATGGACTGGGAGGACGATCACATCCTCGGCGATGACGACCCCGACGATGAGGATGGCGAGTTCGACGAGATGCCGCGCATCTCCTGAGCCGAATCCGATTCGTTCACATCCGTGATGGCGACTCGGAGCGGTCTTGGCTTTCCTCTCGCATACGGATGACGATCTCGGGCGATCCGTCGGGCGTCGTGGGCTCGCGCAGCATCGTCTCGGCACGGTTGGCGATCATGCTCATCGCCGCGGCCATCTTGGCGAGGTCGGAGAGCAGGTCCGCGCGGAACGCCTCGGCCATGTGGGTGATCTGCGCCGGGACCGTTCCCTGCACGCCCTCCGCCCGGACGCCTTGGGCGGCGTGCGGGTTGCCGGCGCGTTCTTCCAGTTCGAGCAGCGTGCTCTGGGCCCGCCGCATCAGCGCCTCGAAGTGGCCCGAAATCTCGTCCTGCTGGGCACGGAGATCGTGGAGGAACTCCATCGCGCCGTGCAGCGTCTGGCCGAGTTCGCGCGTGGCCTGCTGGGCGGCGGTGCGGGAGGCGTCGAGCCGCTCCGCCAGATCGGCGATGTCCCCTGATATGGCGGGATCGGCGGGGGACGCTTCGGGCTCGACCCGCTCCACCATGCTCCGCACGATGCTCAGACGCTCTTCGACCTTGGCGTGGATGCGCTCGGCAGCGCGCGCGAAGGACGCCTCCAGCCGGGTCTCGAACTCGCGGAGCCGCTGCTCCGCCAGTGCGTCGATCCGGCGCTCGATCTCGGTGAGCGACTCGGCCTTCCGGTCGAGCGCTTCGAGGGTCTTCTGGATCTCCGTGCTGCGAGATTCGAGCGTGCGGAGGAGCTTGGCCCCGAGGTCCAGCCGGTTCTTGTGCCCCGCGGTGTTGACCTTGAGATCGGTCTGGAGCGACTTGGCCTCGTCCAGAAGCGACCGGAGCGTCTCGTTGCCGGAGCCGGCCTCGTCGATGATCTGCTGGAGCCGGGCCGAGAAATCCTCGAACGCCTTCTCATCCACCACCCGCGGCGAGAGAAAGATCGGGGGATCTGGGGTGTTCGGGATTCCGATCTGCCTTACGGGCTTCTCTCGAGTGGACTGGTCGGGCATGGCTGGGGGCTCCGGGCACGATTGGCGCGGCGGGAAAGCGGGGGATGACAGTCTGGGCAGGTTATCGGCCGGGGCGGATCGGCGGCTCGAAGATCCGCGCGCACAAACCCGGTCACTGTTCCTCGTGGAACATTCCCGACAGGCGGACGGGGGAGACTCATAGAATCGCCCTATGGCCAAACGCGGAGCAGACAAAGAATCTCGGGATCAGGCGA
>REDD01000197.1 GCA_007693725.1 Phycisphaeraceae bacterium | reverse complement strand
CCGGATCATCGCGCGAAACGCACTCGACCAAAGCCGATAAACGCAAAATGTTCCACTGGCGGCTTGCCCGCCAGTGCTTCCTTCAAAACAACCCCTGATCCACCCGCGCCGGGTGCCACTGGCGGCTTGCCCGCCAGTGCTCTTGACTCGAATTTCCGAGGGGCATGGGTGCCACTGTCGGCTTGCCCGCCAGTGCATCCTTCAAAGCAACCCCCGATGCACCCGCGGCATCCACTCGGGCACCTCCGAGGCCTCATCGTGCCACTGCCCCCAACTCGACCACGCCCAGTCCGATGCCCGCTTGCACAACCCACGCCGCACCGGGTTCATATGGATGTACTCGATCGAGGCCCGGACCGCGTCACCATTCGTCAGATTCCGGTCGTAGCCGCCCCCTTCCTGCCAGAAGCGGAAGGCGGCTTTACCCGGACGCTCACGGACGGTCAGCTCGCCGTACAACTCCGATTGAGACGCCGCCAGTAGACGCTTGATTCTGAACGACGACGGCCTCTTGATCCCGCTGAGAATCGATGCGATGGGCACCGCCGCTCCGTCGCGGACGGTTGGCATCAGAAGCAGATGCAGGTGCTCGGGCATCAGCACGAAGGCGAGGATCTCGGCGAGGCCGCGCTCGCCGATGCGAGCGATCGACGCGAGGACGATCTCCGGGATGCCGGGCCCGAGCATGACCGGGAGGCGGCGGTAGGTCGAGAAGGTGAGTTCGTGGGCGTGGTTGGGGAGGTCGAAGTGCCGGACCGTCTTGCGGTGGGGGCGATGCATACACAAGATCGTAGAGGACACTGGCGGGCAAGCCGCCAGTGGCACCCGCGCGGGTTGCTTAGCGGCACCAGCGCTGTGCAAGCACCGGCAAAGCCATGCTTCGCCCACACCCGCCACGCAGCGATGCCCATCAGCAGATAGAGCAGAGTCCAGATCGGTCCGAAGACCTAAGGCGGTGGTGTCCACATCAAGGTCCCCTCGGTAAACGACGAGTGGCCCGGCACGCTATTCAATGTGCATCCGACAGGGATTCCATACGCCAGTTGTCTTCGTATGTATGGAGTGGTTCTGCGTTGAGCTTCTTCCACGAGATGTCTCGGTTCCATGGGTCTTTGCGTGATGGGCCGGGAGTGTTCGCGTTCTTCAGAGCCAACGGGAATGGGATCACCCATGCGCGAATATCTGCATCCTTTTGGACAAAGATGAAGACGATCCAGTCGCATTTCTTGCGGTCGTCAAACAGGAACCAGTTTCCGTTCTTCCAGTTCGCAGTCTCCTTTCGCGTCTTGACACTGACTCGCACCAGGCCGGCGCCTGACTCAACCGCGAGGTCATATCCCTCCCAGTTGTCGGGCATCTTTGATGCGGGTAAGCCTGCAAGCGTGAACTGGCTCAAGGCGTAGTGCTCCCCCGCATCCCCAAGCATCTTCGTTGTTATCTTCATGGGCTCCTCTCAAGGGAGGGTGTCGAGCGCCAGGTGCCACTGGCGGCTTGCCCGCCAGTGTCTTCACCAAAGCAAACCTCGATTCACCCCCACTCCAACCCCTCACCCAACCGGTTCAGATTCTCGCACCCATCCTCCGTCACGATCACCAGATCCTCCAGCCGCATCCCCCCCACGCCCGGCATGTACAGCCCCGGCTCGATCGTCACCGCATCACCCGCCACCAGCTCCGGACCCTTCATATCCAGCAGCGGCGGCTCCTTCAGATCCAACCCCAGCCCGTGCCCCGTGCCGTGCGGCATCGAGCAGAACCCCGCCGGCGCATCCTCGGGAGGAAAGCCCAGCGCGTAGCCGTGCTTCCGGATCACCTCGATCGCCGCGCGGTGCACATCCTCCCCCGTCACGCCCGCGCGCGTCGCCGCGATCGCCGCGCGCTTCGCTTCCACCACCGCGCTGTGCATTTTTCTGATGCCATCGGGAATATCTCCGTGCACGACCATCCGCGTGCAGTCGCCGTGATACCCCGTCGCGTTGTCGCGCGGAAAAACATCCACGATCACCGGCTCGCCCGTCCGGATCGGCCCCGCCCCGGGATTGTGGCAATCGCCCCCCGCCGCGCCCGCCGCCACGATGTGCCCGTCCGATGACAGCCCATGTTCCATGAGGAACACATCGATGCGGCGCTTCACCGCTTCCGATGTCAGCGGACGCGATGAATCATCCGGATCGATCAGAACGCCGTCGGACCGTGTTTGTGCGCGCGCAATCAGGCACAGCGCCATCTCGATCGCGCGCTCTGTCACGCTTTGTGCGCGCTGCATCGCCTCGACCTCCTGCGCATCCTTCGAGCGGCGCTCGCGCACCCCCAGTTCCGGGTCCAGCACGACCTCAATATTTGCAGATCGAATCATCTCCGCGAACAGAAACGGGAATGAACGATCGACCGTGATCGTTCGTATATCCATGCGGCGCAGGCATTCCGCCGCGCTCTGCGCGGCACGGATCTCGCGGTCACCGGACAGGCCGCCGGATGCGGAGAGGATTCCGGGGGGAGGGGTGAAATCTTCGTAGCAGAACACACGATCGGCCCGCGCGTGCGCCTTGGCGCGCGCGACCTCGACATCCCGCAGGATCAGGGTGCGCACCGGCGCGCCCCCCGTGCCGGTGGTACTACTTCCGGGGGTTCCGGGGGTTTCGATGATGATCGCCGGGTCGTGGGCCGCGAAGCGGATCCGGTGGTACACGGCTTTGTTGATGGACGGGATGCCCGCGAGGACGACGGCGGAGTGGGTGGTGGTCATGTGGAGAATTTCGCGTTTCACAGAAAGGGGGTGGCTTTGGGCGAATCAGGGTACCTTTGTGGGAGAATCGGGGGGATTCGTACACCGCTTGTTTGGGGGATTCTTTGCTTGTGAACGAAAACCGGACGGGGTCGGAACGCCCGCGCGTCTGAACCATCAGACCCCTGTCACACTCTGGAGAACGACATGACACAGCGACTTGGACTGGCACTGGCGCTCGCCGCGGGGCTTTCCGTGGGGCTTTCCTCGGTTCTCGCGAACCCGTCGGTGCCGCCGGCACGCTCGGTGAGCGCTTCCGACGACCACGGTGTCCGTGCCGGGAGCGAGGCCCTGCCCATCCGGCGGGTGACGCTGTACGCATCGGGCGTCGGATCGTTCCAGCACATGGGGCGGATCACGGGGACGCAGACGGTCGCGATGCGATTCAAGACCGACCAGATCAATGACATTCTCAAGTCGATGGTGCTGCTGGATCTCGACGGCGGCGACATCGGCGCGGTGACCTACGCATCGCAGGAGCCGCTGGAGCGGCGGCTGGCATCGTTCGGGATCGACATCTCGAAGATCAACAGCACCACGGATCTGCTGGCGCAGTTGCGCGGCTCGGGCGTGCGGATCGTGACGCCGGACGGGCGGTACGAGGGCGCGGTGCTGGCGGTGGAGAATCGGACGACGCTGGTGTCGGCGACGCAGGGCGGGAATCACGCGCACTATCAGGAGCCGTATGTCACGATCGTGACGGACACGGGGCTGCGGTCGTTTGCGGTCTCAGGGATCCGGACGCTGGAGATCACGGATGAGCGGTTGCAGGGCGAGTTGTCGCGGGCGCTGCTGGCGCTGGCGGAGCATCGCGCGGACCGGAGCAAGGCGGTGGAGGTGACCTTCGCGGGTGGTGAGAATGTGGCCCGGCGTGTGGCGGTGTCGTATGTGAGCGAGATGCCGGTGTGGAAGAGTTCGTACCGGCTGGTGCTGCCGGATCCGGGCTCGGGCGAGCAGCCGACGCTCCAGGCGTGGGCGATCGTGGAGAACACGACGGATCAGGACTGGGAGGGCGTGGAGCTGTCGCTGGCGTCGGGTCGTCCTGTGTCGTTCGTGATGAATCTGTACCAGACGATGTTCGCGCCGCGTCCGGAGGTGCCGGTGCCGTACCTTGCGGCGGTGGCGCCGCGGGTGATCGAATCTGCGCGGGAAGTTGCACGGATGGCGGTGGGGTCCAGAGGGGTGCCGGTGGCTCCGCAACCATCATCAGCTCCATTCATGCCGCCGCAGCGACAAAGTTCACAACTCGCCAATGAGGGACTGCCCGATGGCTCGTATGCGGACTATTCCGCACGATCGCAGGCGACGGCGGGAACGATCGGGGATCAGTTCTTCTACACGATCGATGTGCCCGTGGACATCCGGAGGATGCAATCCGCGATGCTGCCGATTGCAAACACCACAATCACCGGGAGACGGATCAGTCTGTACAACAATGTTGCGATGGCGGACTTCCCGATGCGCGGCGTGGAACTCACGAACGACTCGGGTCTGCATCTCATGCCTGGGCCGATCACCGTCTACGACGGGAATTACTATGCCGGCGACTCACAGATACCGCACACATCCAGAAACGCAGATCGCCTGCTGACTTACGCGGTCGATCTCGACTGCCGCGCATCGCGCGAGGAATCGACGAGGCGGGTTCTTCACCGCTTCTCGGTCATCGACGGCATGATCCGGAGTCGATCGACGGCGTACAGCGACACGACATATACCTTCAGCAACGCATCCGATTCCGAGAGAATCGTGATTGTCGAACACCCGAGAAGAGCACAGTGGAATCTCGTGAATCCTCAGGAGGCCAAGGAGACGACGGCATCCTTCCTTCGCTTCGAAGTGAAAGTCCCCGCAGGAGAAACGGCGACGCTGAAGGTCGAGGAAGATCGTGCGATTTCCGAGAGCATCGGCGTTGATCGGTCGCTCGACAATATTGCGTACTACCGTCAGTTTGTCGCATCGGGGCTCGTCGCACAGGAACTCGTTGATGCACTCAAACACATCCAGCAGCTCAATAAGCAGATCAGTGAACTGAGCCGAGAGATCTCCCTGCTTGTGAATGAAGTCCGGAACATTGAAGGGGATCAGGTACGCATGCGCAGCAACATGGAGCGTATCGATCGTGCCTCGGATCTGTATCAGCGATACATGCGGACGCTGAACGCTCAGGAAGATCGTCTCGAAGAGATCCGTGAAGAGCAAAGCGAACTCACCGAGCAGATCGAGAAGCTTCGTACCGAACTCTCGGACTACATGGGATCGCTGAAGATCGACTGACGGGACTATCGACCGGCGCTGAGCGCCTGCGCGAGCCAGGACGACCACGACGCCGGCGCTTCGGATTCCGGAGCGTCGGCGGTTTCATTCTCGG
>REDD01000218.1 GCA_007693725.1 Phycisphaeraceae bacterium | reverse complement strand
AGCCAGCGCTGGATGCCCACGCCGGACTCGAAGGAGAGCGCCGGGGGGGATGCTTCGAGTGAATAAGCGCGAGCGCGCAGGAGGCGTAACTGCACCCGCCCATCCCGGTCCGTCCACCCCTGAGCGACCAGTTTTCCCGTGGCGAACACCTCGCCCAGCGTCTCCCAGTTCACCGGCAGGGGGACATCGTTGCGTCCGAGCGAGATCGCCCGCACATGAGCCCCCGCCACGGGTGTACCGGCCGCATCCTCGAAAACGAGCGTCACCCGCTCCGTCGGTGCAGCGCAAGCGCAGCACAGCAAGCAGGTTGCGCCCGCTATGCCGAGGGTCGCCATACATCGGATCCGCCTGAACATGCCCGCAGGATACCTCCTGATTGCGATCAGCCGCGCGGGTGGAACTTCCGGACGACCTCGCGCAGTCGCGGCTGGTCCACCCGCGTGTAAATCTGTGTCGTTGTGATGTTTGCGTGCCCGAGCAATTCCTGCACGACGCGCAGATCCGCCCCGCCGGAGAGCAGGTGCGTCGCGAAGGAGTGGCGGAGCAGGTGGGGGTACACCCCGGACAGCCCGGCCGTGCGGGCGTGGCGCTTGACGATCTGCCAGATGGCCACCCGTTCGAGGGGGCGGCCGGTGCGGCTGAGGAAGATGCGGCTGCCGTCCCGCCCATCCGGCTTGGCCAGCTTGGGGCGGCACTCCTCTAGATAAGTCTTCAGCGCGGTTTCGGCGGGTTTGCCGAAGGGGACGAGGCGCTGCTTGGATCCCTTGCCGGTGACCATGAGGAAGCCGAGCGTGGAGTGGACATTCTCGAGCCGGAGGTCCGCGGCCTCGGAGGCGCGGAGCCCCGAGCCGTAGAGGAATTCGAGCAGGGCACGGTCGCGGAGCCAGATGGGGAGCGAGCGGGGGTCTTTGGGCGGTTGGGGCGCCTCGATGAGGGCGCGGACCTTGGTCTCGGAGAGAACCTCGGGGATTTTCTGCCACTGGGAGGGGCGTTCGATGAGTTCGGAGAGGGCATCATCGGTGTAGCCCTCGGAGGCGAGCCATCGGCAGAAGATGCGCACCGAGGCGACATGGCGCGCGATGGTGGATGCCTGGAGGGAGCGTTTGCGCCGGAGGTCCGCGAGGTGCTCGATGAGTAGGCGCGGGGTGAGGGCGTCGGTGGTGATGATGGATTGCGTGGCGAGGTCTTCAAGGAGGTCGCGGAGGTCGCGGTGGTAGGCGGCGAGGGTGTTGGGGGAGAGGCCGCACTCGATGCGCAGGTAGTTCATGAGCCGGTCGCGAGCATCGGTGAGCGGGAGTGGGGGGCGCATGTGCGTACTGAGCATCGGTCGGGTCGGGGTCGGTGAGATTGTTTTTTGGGATTGGGTATCGGTTGGCACGCGGATTGTGTGTGGTGGGTCGAGGCAGGAGGCCCACCATGCAGGAAGCAGGATGGATCAGCGGGGATCGCTTCGGTGAGATCGGGGGATCGGAGGGTCGTTTTGCGCTCGGCGAGAAGCTTTTGCGTTGGGCGAAGGCGGCTTCTGCGATGCATGTGCTGGAGTCGGCGTACCTGAAGGGATCGCGCGGGTGTTGCGCGGAAGCGGGTGAGGGTGTGACGGTTGAGGAGCGTGTTGCGCTTCTGGACGAGTCGGACCGGGCGATTCGTGCGCGTGTGAAGCGGATGATCTTCGGAGCGGAGCGATGAACTACGGGATGTACATCGCGGCATCGGGCGTGAGCACGCAGATGGCTCGCACGGATGTGATGGCGAACAACCTGGCGAACATTTCCACGGTGGGGTTCAGGCCGGACTATCTCGCGGTGCGTGCACGGGATGTGGCGCGGGTGGAGAAGAATATTCCGTTCGCACAGTCGGATGCGCTTCTGGAGCGGCTGGGCGCGGGGGTGATGCCGATGCCGACGCGGGTCTCGCAGAGTCAGGGGCCGATCCAGCAGACGGATCGTCCGCTGGACTTCGCGATTGAGGGGCAGGGATTCTTCGTCGTGAGCGCGGGGGATGGTCCGGACGGGATGCGGTTGACGCGGGACGGCCGGTTCAATCTCAACGCGCAGGGCGAACTGGTGACGGGCGCGGGGCATCGGGTGCTGGATGATGGCGGGGGGACGATCCTGCTGGACAGCGCGCAACGGTTCGAGGTGCGCGGGGACGGCGAGATCGTGCAGGGCGGTGCGGTGGTGGGTCGTCTGGCGTTGCGGACGGTGGCTGATCCGGCGGGGCTTGCGAAGCGCGGCGAGGGTCTGCTCGGTGCGCAGTTCGGGCAGACGCTTCAGTTCCTGCCCGCCTCGGCGCAGGTGCATCAGAACGCGGTGGAAGGTTCCAGTGTGGATGCGATCAAGACCATGATGGGTGTGACGGGCGCGGCTCGCTCGGCGTCGAGCGGACTTCGGATCATCTCGATGATCAATCAGAACCTCGGTCTTGCGGTGGGTCGATTGGGTCGGATCACGGGCTGAGGCCCCTTCGGAGGAAGTTTGTCATGGCGATTGTCGCGCTTCATTCGGCTGCCACCGGTCTTTCGGCGTTGAACACGCAGTTGGATGTGCTGGCGAACAACCTGGCGAATGTGAACACGAACGGGTTTCGTGCGAGCCGGGTGAACTTTCAGGATCTGATCTACCAGGAGAAGAAGCTTCCGGGCGTCGAGAACGCGGCGGGCGATCAGCGTCCGATCGGCCTGTATGTCGGGCTCGGCGTGCGCGTGGCGGGGACGCAACTGGACTTCCGCGAGGGCGCCCCGATCAACACGGAGCGAGAGCTGGACATCTACATCGAGGGTCCGGGGTTGTTCCGCGTGCAGGTGAACGATGATCGCGCGGAGGGCGGGATCGCGTACACGCGGCTCGGCGCTTTCACGAAGAACTCGGACGGTGAGATTGTTCTGGCGAACGATGTCGGTCGTCGGCTGGAGCCGGTGATCGTGGTGCCGCCGGATGCGACGGCGATCAGCGTGACGGAGAACGGCGAGATCTATGTGCAGATTCCGGGCGAGGCGGAGCCGCAGAACATCGGTCAGATCGAGCTGGCGTGGTTCGTGAATCCGGCGGGCCTGCGCCAGATGGGCGAGAACCTGTTCGCGGAGACGGCGGCGAGCGGTCCGCCGCTGGTCGGCGAGCCGGGCGAGGGCGGGCTCGGCGTCACGCGCGGCGGATTGCTGGAGGCATCGAATGTGGATCCGACGAGCGAGCTGGTGAATCTGATCCGTACGCAGCGGGCGTTCGAGATGAACAGCCAGACGATCCGTGCGGCGGATGAGACGCTGCGTGCGGTGTCGCAGCTCCGGAGCTGATGACGGTTTGATGGATTGAGCGAAGCAGGAGGCGTCGCTGTGAAGAGTGTGTGT
Source organism: Phycisphaeraceae bacterium (assembly GCA_007693725.1). Taxonomy (GTDB): domain Bacteria; phylum Planctomycetota; class Phycisphaerae; order Phycisphaerales; family UBA1924; genus REDD01. Next base: position 1,819 of record REDD01000218.1, on the reverse strand, counting down.
CAAATTCTGATGGTGCTGTGTGTGCTGCTGGGAGCGGCTGCGCACGCGGCGGCGGACTCGGTTCGGCTGCGGACGAGCATCGCCGCGGACCGCGGCTCGGCGGTGACGCTGGGGATGATCGCGGTGCTGGAGGGGGCGGAGGCGGAGCGCTGGGCGGATCTTGTCGTTCTGGAGTCCGCGGAGCCGGTGCGTGCGCGTGACGGCTGGGTGACGATCTCGATGGCGCAGGTTCGCAGCGCATTGCAGGGTGCGGGCGCTGCGCAGGCGCTGCTGGGATTTTCGGGCGATTCGTGCATGGTGCGACTGCGTGGTGCGGTGACGCCCGCGCCTGAGGTGAAGCCGGAGCGGGTGGAGCGCCCGGGGCCGCAGATCGTGGATGTTTCGGGTGCTCCGACGGTGCGGACGCGGTTCGCCTCGCTGCTGGCGGAGATCTACGGGGTGAAGCCGCAGGACCTGCGGCTGAGTTTCAATGCGAGCGATGAGTCGCTGCTGTCGATGAGCGAGCACGGTCGACGGATCGTGGTTCGTCCGACGACGAGCGGTTCGAGCGCGCGGGCGAGTGCTGAGGTTCGGGTGCTCGCCGGCGAGCGGACGATCGCATCGGGGACGGTTTCGGCGGGCGTGGAGCTGCGCCGGCGGGTGCTGGTGGCGGGGACGACGATCGACCGGGATGCGCTGGTGCACGGGGGGATGGTGCGTGAGGTTTCGATGTGGGTGACGCCGGGGGGCGGGGAGGCGACTGATTTGGGTGAGGCGGTGGGTCGGGTGGCGCGGACGCGGATCCGCGAGGGGGATGTGCTGCGGCTGGGCGATCTCGAATCGCCGGTCGTGGTGCGCCGCGGTGATCTGCTCAGCGTGATCGCGTTGAACGGCGGGGTGAGCGTGCAGGTGAAGGCGCGGGCGCGGAGCGAGGGGCGCGTGGGGGATCGGATCGAATTGCGGCTGGACGGCTCGCGTCGTTCGTTCGTGGCGGTGGTGGACGGTCCGGGGCGGGCGGTGATCGTGCTGGATTCGGGCACGGAGGTTGCGGAGGGCGAGTGAGGGATTGGCTTCGGAAGGAATAAACGATGCTTGGTCGTGTCTGCGGGATTGCGTGCGTTGTGTTGACCGGTTCGGTGGCGTTCGGGCAGAGTCTGTTCGAGGAGCCGACGCCGGAGCCGGGTGTGCGAGGTGAGGGTGCGCCCGCCGCGGCGGGTGGACCGCCTCGGCTGGTGGATGTGAGCTTGATCGCGGTGGAGCCGCCGCAGCCGACGACCTATCAGGAGAATGATCTGATCACGATCGTCATCTCCGAGCGGGCGAAGACGAAGCGGGAGCACACCTTCGAGGCGGACAAGAAGTACCGGCTGGGCGGGCGGGTGATCAGCACGATCGACCTGCTGAAGCTGCTCGAGGCACGGTTGCAGGCGGGGCGGGGTCCGGGTGACGACCTGCCGACCTGGGGTCTGGAGGCGTCGAGCAAGAGCGACAACGACGCGAAGTACGAGCGTGACGACACGGTGACGGCACGGGTGACAGCGCGTGTGCTGGAGGTGAAGCCGAACGGGACGCTGCTTCTGGAAGCGCGTTCGACGGTGCAGACGGATCGCGAGATCCAGACGATCACGCTGTCGGGATTCGTGCGTACAGAGGATGTGACGGTGGCGAATACGGTGCAGTCGAACCAGATGTACGACCTCCGTCTGGCGATCCTGAACACGGGTGATGTGAAGCAGGGCGGCGAGAAGGGCCTGATTCCGCGGGCGCTGGACATGCTGTTCAACTTCTGAGTCTGTCGCGGTGGACAGCGGGGGAGGCAAGAAGAGCGACGCCCCGGTTA
>REDD01000163.1 GCA_007693725.1 Phycisphaeraceae bacterium | reverse complement strand
TGTCTGTTGCATGGCATTCTCCGGGTGTTGAAAAACAATCAAACTCCACCGGCCCCGACGGCCTGCGCTGCGGGAGCGGCGTGTGGAGCGGGTGGGGTGGGTGCGTCGGGGACGGTTGTTTCGTGCGTGCGCCCGTGGTCGCGTGCGGCTCGTCGCGCTTCGGCGCGTCCGAGTCCCAGCGAGATGACGAAGGCGATGGCGCTGAGCGGGAGGGCGATCCATCCGACGCTGACGCCGATCGCCGCGACGGACTTGTCCGCGAGCGTGCCGACGGTGTCGCCGGCGCGGTAGACGAAGGTATCGATGAAACTCTTGGCCTTGTACTTGTCCTCGCGCGGCAGGATGGTGAAGAGGGTTTCGCGGGCGGGCTTGCTCAGCGCGTGGTTCGCCGCGCGCCGTGCTGCTTCAAAGACCCCGAGCAGCAGGAGCGCCGGGGCGGCGAGCAACCCGAGGAAACCGATGAAGGTCACGACGGGAACGATGGCCAGAAGCGATCCGACACCGAAGCGCCGGAGCATGCGCCCGGTCAGGAAGATCTGGATGAGGATCGTCGCGGTCTGCCCCGCGAACTCGATCCACGCCATGAGCGCAGCGCGTGCGTTGCGGTCTTCCGTGAACGCCTCGATGATCCGGGCACGCTCGAAGTAGAGCAGCGTCGAGAGGATCGTGAAGAAGCAGACATACGCGCCGATGCCCAGGAGGTACGGCGACCGCAGGACATCCCGGATACCCGACCAACCGGGGCCGCCGATGGGCAGGGAGGACCGCTCCTGCGCTCCCGGCGGGAGGATGCCGTCGACCATCTGGGCGTTGTTCTGTCGTTCGATGATGGATCCGAGGATGGTGGCGATGATCGCGGCGAGCGCGATCAGGACGATGGCGCTGGCAAAGAGCCCGACGACGCCGATGTGCTTGGCGAGGATCCCCGTGAACGCGCTGCCGCAGATGGCGCCCGCGGTTCCGCCGACACCGATGAAGCCGAAGAGGCGTTTGCCCTGTCCCTGACTGAAGATGTCCGCCATGAAGCCCCAGAAGACGGTCACGGCGAAGAGGTTGAAGACGCTCAGCCAGACATAAAAAACCTTGCCGACCATCGGGTGCGGGTGCTCGCCGCGCACGATGAAAATCGCCAGAAAGACGCCGAGACATGCGATGGCGAACCAGTAGACGAGCGGAACGAAGAGACGCCGCGACAGCCGGGACGCGACGGTTCCGAAGATGATGTTGGCGACGACCATGACGCCGAGCGTGACGAGAAACAGGATGCGCAGACTGTCGACGCCGCCGTCCAGCCCCATGGCATCCCGGAGGGGCCGCAGCATGAAGTATCCGAAGAGCAGGCAGAAGAAATAGACGGCCGAGACGACAGCGGGCCAGAACTCTCCGGCCTCGAAGGCGACGACGCGTTCGATCTGTCTGCGGATCAATCTGTTTCCCCGGAGTCGGTGTGCGGATGGGTTGAACCGTCGAAATCAACGGTTCTGCGTTCCGACCTTGCACGATCGGACTTGGCGATGTGCTCATCCGTGAGTCGCTGCGCATCCTCGGAGCCGAAGCGTTCCAGCATCGTCCTCCATCCGGGCGAGCGGAGCGGCGCGATGCCGAGGAGGCGCGATTCGTAGATGCGCATCAACTTGCCGCGCATCGGGTCGTCCTGCGCCAGACCCTCGGCGATGGCGTAGGTGAAGAGCTGATGATGAAAATTGTCGTGCAGGTGCCACGCGAGAAAGGTGCTCGCGGTGTAGATCGCCTGACGGACGCCGCCGGACTCGCTCCACGCGCCCGGCTGGCTCGGCGGATCGAGCAGGCCGAGGACCACTTCCGAGGCGTCGCGGGACAGGAGGATGTGTTCGCCCTCGATGAGCTGCTGGGCGAGCTCTCCCATGGAGTGCAGGATGGTCTCGACGCCGGGGATCGTGATGGGTCGGTAGACGAGCGCCACCACGGAGACGCCGCGCGTTGCCGCCATGGCCATGTCCTCGGCGAGTTCGTCCGCGATGGCGGGGAGGGCATCGACGACCGCACAGGACCGGGCATCGGCGAGCAGGCGGCGTGCCCGCTGGATGACCTGTGCAGCGGAGCCCAACTGGTAGACGCCATCGTCCACCCCACCGGCGGTGCTCCCCGCAAGGGCACGGGCGGCGGCATCCAAGGCGTGGTCGAACCGCGAGCGGGCCGCGGCGAGCACCTCATCGACGGGGGTTGCCCGGCAGAGACGCGGCTCCCCCGCCGCGACCTCCAGAACGCCCTTGGCGTGCAGAGACTCGATGGCCATGTAGACATTGGGATTGGGCTTCCCGATCGCCTTCCCGATGCTGTAGCCCGTCTCCGGGCCGTGGCTGAGAAGGTGGAGGTAGACCCGGGCCTCGAGATCCGTGAGACCGATGGCGCGGATGGCGGTGATCAGGGATTCGTCGCTCATGGAGGCGATCATAGTCGTTGTTCGTACTACTACGAAAATTCCCGGTTGCACGGGGAGCCGGAAATGGCTCCACGAGATCAGAATCGGGGGTGAGTCTCGCCTGACGCCTCAGGAACGAGCCGGGGCGTGGAGGCGGAGGCAGAGGATGGCGAGGGGGAGGCACATGAAGACGAAGGCGATCATGGCCGCGCTGTAGCCGCCCGTGAAGTGGACGCTGAGGCCCGTGAAGATGGGCCCGAGGCCCGTTCCGATGACCCCGATGCGTGTTGCGGAGCTGCGGATGGCCCCGTGGTGGGCCCGCCCGAAGTAGCGGGCGAGGGCGGCCGAGGCGCTCGCGGCGACGATCGACTGCCCCACCCCGAAGAGCACCAGCGCGAGCACGGCGAGGAGGGTTGAGTCGGCGGCCGCGAGGGTGAGCGCGCTGAGGGCGATGACGCCCATGCCGAGGGAAGTCAGGATGCCTGCCCGGAAGCGATCGGTCGCTATGCCGCTGGGGAGGGCGGCGAGGGCCATCGCCGCGGTCCACGCGCTGGTGGCGAGGGCGGCATCGACGGGGGTCATGCCCCGCCGCCCGAGGATCGGCACGAGATCGAAAAGCATGGCGGTGCCGATCAGGGGGGAGAGGAAGATGACGGAGCAGAGGATCCAATAGGCCGGTGTCCTCATGGCCTCGCGAAGGGTGAAGGCGACCTCGCGTGAGGGCGCGTACTCGTCTGGGATCGGACCGGCGCCGGACGGGTCGGGCGTGGCGGTGTCGGCGTGCTCGTGGGCATCGTTGTCCATGCGGAGGCCGAGTTGTTCCGGGCGGTCGCGCATGAAGAACACAGCGAGGGGAACCACGAAGAGGATGACCAACCCACCGAAGATGAGATAGGTCTCGCGCCATCCGAATTGAGAGATGAGAAAAACCGCCAGTTGGGGGAAGAGGATCCAGAGCCCGAAGACGACGACCTGCTTGATGCCGTGGATCGATCCGAGGCGGCGGTGAAACCACATGGCGACGGCGTGCTGACTGACCAGCGAGAGGGCGCCCTGTCCCAGAAAGCGGAGCAGGAAGAAGGCGCAGAAGACGGAGAGGAGATTCGAGACCGCGCTGGTGAGTGCGCAGGCGGCGCCGAAGGTCAGGGCGGTGATGATGAGCATGCGGCGCGGGCCGAGGCGATCGGTCATGGCGCCGACGAGCACGAGCGGGAACGCCGCCGCGACGGTCGCGATGGTGTAGGCGGTGTTGAGGGTGAGTTCCGGGATGTCGAAGGTTTCGCGCAGGATCGGGTTGAGCTGCGAGATGATGAAGGTCTGTCCCGGCGCGCTCGCGATGAGACCGACGGTGGCGACACCGGCGACGGTGTATCCGGGGAACCATGGATGCTTGCGGGGCATGGCGGCGAGGATAGGCGCACCGCCGGTGCGTGGGCGGATGGAGGAGGGAAAGCGTGTCGGCTACTCGTAGAGTGCGGCGGTGTCGCGCGCGAGCTCGCGGACTCGGTCCCGGAGTTCCGGCGGCGAGATGACCTCGCAGTGCGGGCCCATGGAGAGGATCCACCAGACGATCTCGTCGAGACCGGAAACGGTGCATTGGAAGATGGCTGATCCGTCCTCTCCGAACTCGACCTGCTGGGTGCGATGCCACCGGGTTTCTGTGACGGTCTCGGCGAACGCCGGGGAGAAGTGGATTTTGATGTGGTAATCCCGATCGGAGGGCATCATCCGCCAGGCGTTGGCGAGGTGCGCATCGAGACTGAAATCGGCCGGCACCTCGTAGGGGCGAGCGGTCGAGGTGATGGCGGTGAAACGCCCGAGCTTGAGCGATCGGATCGCATCGCGCCCGGCGTGATAGCCGACCGCGTACCACGCCCGCACCGAGAAGAAGAGCGCGTAGGGCTCGAAGTCGAATTCCTCATCGTCGTTCGTGTCGGGATTGAGCGAGTCGTAGCGGCAGCGCAGCGCGGTGCGGGTTGCGATGGCGTGCTGGACTTTTTCGTAGACGGAGGCCTGACCATCGGAGGGAACGGACTGGGCGGTCCGGACGACCATGGATCCGACGAGCTTGCCGATGTCGTCCCGGACGGACTCGGGGAGATTGGCGTGGATTTTCGTCAGCGCGGCCCACGCGGGGCGCGTGAAGGGGATCTGCTCGGTCTGGGCGATGTGCTCGCAGAGCACCGAGATGGCGAGGGCCTCTTCGGGGGTGAGTTGGACGGGCGGGAGGAAGCATTCGCCCGAGACGCGGTACCCCGTCGTGGCGTGATCGAACTGGATGGGGATGCCAGCCGCCTGTAACTCGTTGAGGTCACGGAAGATCTGGCGCTCGCCGACGGAGCACTCGGTGGAGAGCCTAGCGGGGGTCATGCCGGGGTGGGCCCGGATGAGCGAGATGATCTTCAGGAGCCGGTGGACGCGGGTTGCGTGGGTCATGTGGGATTCCCTGATTGAGAGGAATCTTCAGAATAACTTCTGATTTGGTGATGGAACCCGGGGGGCTTTGGCGCGTCTGAATGTGTGGACTGACCGCCCCCGGTCAGTCCGTGCCGAAATCGTGGCCAAGGCATTGCCCGATTGCCAAATCAGTGGTGTATTCATGAGTACATGGTCGCGCTCCCGCTGGGCGTCGCTGGGGAGGGGAGGAGAACGCGTTCTGCGTTCGACGGCCCCGGCAGCCCCCGGTAGGGAAGCGGCTCTCTCCAATCCGGCGGGCTAGGAACAGACTCGAACGCAGGGGAGAGTCTGCCCGGCCCGCCGGATATTTTTTTT
>REDD01000288.1 GCA_007693725.1 Phycisphaeraceae bacterium | reverse complement strand
GCGAGGAGTTCGCGCGGGTTGGCTTCGCTTCGGCGAGTGTGCGGGCGATCTGCGATGCCGCGGGGGCCAATGTGTCGGCGGTCAAGTACCACTACGGATCAAAGGAGTCCCTCTACCTGGCGGTCTGGTCGGTCGCGGCTGAGCAGATGGTCACCTCCGAGCCGATGCCCACGGTTGAAGACTTCGAGGACCCGAAAGATGCGCTCCGGGCGTTCGTCGCGTGGTTCATGCGGCTGGTGCTCATCGAGAGCAAGACCCATCCGTGGGCGGGGCGGCTGCTCGCTCACGAGACCGTCTCGCCAACGCCAGGAGCTCTGGATATGTTCGTCAAGCACTGCGCGGGCCCAGTGACCAGGGAGATCTCTCGGATCGTCAAGGCGATCGTGGGCAAGCCCATGCCCGCCAAGACCCACGACGACCTCGTCTTTGCCGTGGTCGCCTTGTGCGTTAACCCCAAGCACTCCTGCGAGATCCTGACCAAGCTTGGCCACCCGCCACCGGAAAGCAAAGCCGGGATCAACCGTATGGCCAAAGTCATGGCCGAATTTGCCATCAGCGGGCTATCGGGCTTCGCCGGCGAAGGGGGCGGGCGATGATCACCACTGCGCTGCGGATGTTGATCGGCGACAAGACCAAGCTGCTCGGTCTGATCTTCGGCGTCGCCTTCAGCACGCTCTTGATCTGCCAGCAGGTCTCGATCTTCGTTGGGCTGCTCGGGCGTGCATCGAGCGTGATAAATGATGTCCGGTCCGCGGACATCTGGGTCATGGACCCCAGTGTTCGCACGATCGATGCTTCGCACCCGATGCGGGACACAGAACTGTCACGCGTGCGAGGCGTTGAGGGGGTCGCTTGGGCAGTGCCGCTATTCAAGTCGCAGGTGCAGGTTCGGACGCGAGAGGGCAGACTGGAGAACGCCGTGATCCTCGGCGTGGACGACACGTCGCTGATCGGTGTACCGAACGAGTTCCTGCTCGGAAGCGTCGAAGACCTCGCGCTGCCCGATGCCATCGCGATCAACCCCGCGGGATTCCGGTTGCTTTTCCCAGGTGCCGAACTGGATGTCGGACGCGAACTGGAGTTGAACGACCGTCGGGCGCGGATCGTCGCGATCATCGACGCGGCCCCGGCGTTCGCTGCAAATCTGACCATCTACACCCGCTACAGCCTTGCCACCACTTACACCAACCCGGGCCGCAATGTAATGAGCTTTATCATCGCAAGGTCGGCTGACGGCCTTGCGCCCGAGGTGGTCGCTCAGAATATCACGGACCGAACCGATCTCAAGGCGGTGTCATCGTCCGCTTTCCGCACCGAATCGATCAAGTACATCATCGAGAACACGGGCATCCCCGTGAGCTTCGGAACCGTGGTCATCCTCGGGGCGATCATCGGCGTCGCCATTGTGGGCCTGACCTTCAACCAGTTCATCATGGAGAATCTGAAGCAGTACGCGGCGCTGAAGGCGATCGGCCTGAAGAACCGTCGCCTGCTCGCCATGACGCTCTGGCAGGCCGGGTTTGTATGCATCATCGGATACGGGCTCGGGCTCGGGGCGGCGGTGTTGTTCTTCCGGAGTACAGCGGAGGTCGATGCGTTACGCGGCTTCTACCTGCTCCCCGAGGTGGCGGGTGGCGTCGCGGTGCTCGCGGCGGTCATCGTGCTGCTCTCCACTCTGGTCAGCATGCGTCGCGTCCTCACCGTCGACCCCGCGACCGTCTTTCGAGGGTAAACCATGACCAGCACCTCCATGCAGCACAGCCAAATGCACGCACCTCCAGCGGAATCGGACGTGGTGGTGGTCTGTCGGTCGATCAAGAAGTCTTTCGGCGAAGGACAAGCCCGCGTTCGTGTGCTGCGTGGTACGGACTTCGATGCCAAAGCTGGCGAGATGACATTCCTTGTGGGGCCGTCGGGGTGCGGCAAGACCACGTTGATCTCGATCATCGGAGCGATCCTGTCCTGTGATGGCGGCGATATCCGCGTGCTCGGTGATGACCTCCGTCGCATGCGCAATGGGCAGCTTGCGGACTTCAGGCTCGACAACTTCGGCTTCATTTTCCAGCAGTTCAACCTGCTCCCGGCACTGAACGCGGCAGAGAACGCCGCTATCCCGCTCGTTGCACGCGGATACTCCACGCGGAAGGCCGAGGGCATCGCGAGCGAGATGCTCGAGAAGCTCGGGCTTGGTGAGCACACACGCAAGATCCCGGCGCAGCTCTCCGGCGGTCAACAGCAGCGTGTGGCGATCGCACGGGCTCTCGTGCACAGCCCCAGAATCGTCATCTGCGACGAGCCGACCGCTTCACTTGACGCCGCTTCCGGACAGCGCGTGATGGAACTCCTCCGGGACGCTGCGATGGACCACGAGCGTGCGGTGATCGTCGTCACCCACGACGACCGGATCTTCCGTTTCGCTGACCGCATCGCTCACATGGCCGATGGCACCATCTCAAAGGTCGAACGGGGCAAGCTCGAATCCAGCAAGACACCGGTTACACCCAAGGACGCGATACCATGAGCAAACGTTCAAGAGTTCTGACCTGGGGACTCCCCGCCGTCGGCCTGGCCACCTTGGTGGTCAGCTCATTCGCGGTCATTCTCGACCGCCCGGTGCGACTGGCCGAGCAGCCTCCGCGGCAACCCACGACAGCACCGACCGAGCCGTTCGGAACGGATTCCCGCGCGTTCATCGGCGCCATCGGTGTGGTCGAACCTCCCGATGAGGCAATCCAGATCGCCGCGCATGTGCCCGGTGTTGTAGAATCGCTGCTGGTCGGTCTTGGTGACCGCGTCGAAGCGGGACAACCTCTGCTACGGATCGACACGAGGCGCGCTGCTCGTAAAGTCGACCGCCGTCGGGCCGCTCTTCAGCTGGCGGAAGCGGAACTCGAAGCACTCCGGGCCCAGGTCACCCCGGCGATGGCGAGGGTCGAGTCCGCGAAGGCATCCGTTGCCGCTGCGGAGGCCGCGCTCACCACCGTCCGAGCCGAGCTCGACGACCGCCGGAATCGACTTCGAATCGCAGAGTCCATTGATGACCCCAGGGCCATCGCCTCGGAAGAGATCGATGCCAGGAGGTTCGCTGTCCAGCGTGCGGAAGGATCCGCCGCCGAAGCCCAGTCCAGGATCGCACAAGTCGTCGGAAGTCTTGCAGAAGCCGAGGCCGAGTTATCTTTGCTCCAAGCTGGTGACCAGGACGGTCCCGATGTGCGGGCGGCCGCCGCGCGTGTGGCTCAGGCCGCATCGGAGCTCGCCGCGGCTGAGACAGACCTCGAACTCGCAACGGTACGATCCCCGATCGACGCGGTTGTTATCCAACGCAACATTCGAGTCGGAGAGTTTGCCGAGGCACGCAGCAACAGCGCTGGGATCCTGACCCTCTCGCCCGACGGCCCGAAGCACATCCGTGTGCAGATCGATGAGGTCGACATCCCAAGGTTCAATCCCGATGCGAAAGCCATCGGCTCGCCACGCGGTAACCCAGGCCTGCGTATCCCGCTCACACTGGCGTATGTAGAGCCGCTGGTGGTCGCCAAGACCAACTTGTCCGGGCGGACGAGCGAGCTGATCGATACCCGGGTACTCCGCGTGGTGTACGAGTTCCCCGACGAAACCGGAGGCATCGTGTTCGGCCAGCAGATCGATGTCTACATCGAGGCTGCGCCGATCGGGGAAGGGTCATGATGCGTACGCATTGGCCGCAAGTCCAACTCGCATCCGTCTGGCTCCTTGGTGTTGTACTCAGCGGCTGCACTGTCGGCCCGGACTACGCGACACCGGACCTGAGCGTTCGCTTCGGCGAGAGCTGGTCAGAGACGAATTCTAAAACACAGCAGGCGAGCGACAGCGAACTCTCGCGATGGTGGCGGTCCTTCGGCGATGACGAACTCGTCGAGCTGATCGAGCGTTCGCTGAGCAGCAATCTCGATCTCCTTGAAGCGCAGGAGCGGATCATCGCGGCCCGAGCCCGCCGAGGCGTGGTGAACGCGGACCGAATGCCGACGCTCGATGCAGATGCCGAATACTCCCGGACCGAACGGGGCAGTGATGCTCCCATGCAGATGGGGTTTGTCCCCGAGCGATCGTTCGACACGTTCTCTGGTGGCGTGGTCGCGGGCTGGGAAGCCGACCTCTGGGGCCGGGTCTCAAGGCTGGTCGAGGCCGCGGATGCCGAGATCGATCTGAGCGTCGAAGATTATCGAGCGGTAAGGGTGACGATCGCCGCCGAGGTGGCACGGGAGGTCTTGAGCATCCGTGCGATCGATGACCGTCTCGCCGTACTCGCACGAGCAATCGAGGTCGACCGCGAGTTCATCGAGATCACTCGGGCTCGCGCCAGAGCGGGTCTGGTCAGCGAACTGGATCTGCTTCGGGCCGAGCGAACAGCTTCAGTCAATCGTGCCGCTCGCAAGCCGCTGCTTGGTGAGCGCCGAGCTGCCGAGCACCGCATCGCCATGCTCGCGGGTGAACGGCCCGGTTCGATCTTGGTCGCTCAGAAGCCGCAGGCCATCGCCCCGCCGATCCCGGACCTTGGATTACCCGCGGACCTGCTCGTCCGACGGCCCGACATTCGCAGCGCCGAGCGCGCCTTCGCTGCGGCAGTGGCGAGGATCGGTGCCGCTCAAGCGGACCGCTATCCCCGAGTCGTCTTCGGTGGATCCTTCGTGCTCGGCGGTTCGGATGTCGGCGACCTTGTTGACCCGAACACGCGTGTACTTTCGTTCGGGCCGAGGGTGACGCTCCCGCTCTTTGAGGGTGGCCGCATACGCTCGAACATCACCCGCGCCGAGTCGGATGCCCGATCAGCCCATCTGCGACTGGAGCAGCGGGCACTCAACGCAGTGCGTGAAGTTGAAACCGCACTTGCTCGCCTCGATCGTGCTCGCGACAGAGTCGCTGAGCTCGAAGCCGCGTTCGAATCCGCTCGCGACTCGGAACAACTTGCCACCTCGCTTTACAGCGCCGGGAACATTGACTTCATCAATGTCCTCGAAGCACGGACCGAACGGCTGGCGATCGAGGAACTGCTCGCGACCGCCCGGCTTGACGTGCTCAACGAGTCCGTCAACATCTCGGTTGCACTCGGAGGGGGATGGTCAGTCCAACCTACGGCAACCGCCCAAGAGGGTGTACTGTCCCTGAGCAAGTAATCTCATCTCCAGTTCAGGTACGTCGGGAATCAG
>REDD01000285.1 GCA_007693725.1 Phycisphaeraceae bacterium | reverse complement strand
AAGTTCGCGATCGTGAACGCGGCTTCGTTGATGGAACGGGCATTGTCCTCGGAATTCGGGACGCCGGTGGGCGCGCCGCCGTCGATCACATTCGGATTGGAGAAGAACGGCCTCCGGCTTCCCGGAGCGTAGGCCATCACCGATCGCCGGAGCTGCCCGCCGGTCGTGGTCCAGCGGTGGCCGTATGAGTAAGGGAACAACGCCGTACCGGCGTTATTTCGATCATGGGCACATCCCATGTTGTGACCAAGTTCATGAGCGAAGGTCAGATTGCTGACTGCACACTGATACGCAGTGACGCTGAAAGCGTTCGATGCGAATCCAGTCGAGAGATTGGTCATCAGATACGCAACACCACAGAAGTCGTTCGCAACGCTGAGAAGCGCAACGAGATCCGCATTCACATCATTCCGGATCCCGTGCACCTCATCCATGAACCCGTCGCTCGTGCCCCGTAGACGACTCAAATCCGTCGAAATGCTCCCCGACTCCTGATAGTTCACAAGTCCCAGGTACACCAGTTCGAGGCGTGTATCGATCTGGCTGTTCGCATACACATTGTTCGTGGATGAGATCGCGCTCTGCGCCAAACTCTGGATCGCGTTCTGTCCGCCAGCGGCGTTCTGTGCCGCGGGCGTGTACACGATCATGACATCGATAACGGAGCCGTCGTCCTGCTGGGAGCGAGCGGTGTACTCACCGCGGGTCTCGTTTGCGCCGCATCCGTCGCAGCATCCCACGACCTTGTTTTCGGCTGCCCCGGCGCAATTCGCGCACGGCAGAAACGCTTCCCCCTCCACCTCCTGCGCCACATAGACATTCCCCTCCAACGGAAGAATCTCGTAGATCTTCCCGTCCGCCGTCCAGAATGTGGCGGTCATCGTGTCTTCGACGACCGACAGTACATACCAGTCGGCGCTCGACTCGCCATGTCGGCCAACCCAGGTAAATCGGTTCTCTCCAAAGTTCTCCCGGCGGTCGAAACTCAATCGGAATTGCACATCATCGAACAAGCGTACCTCGAGGACTCTTCCGTCCATGTCGCCGAGTTGCGACATGACCTGCGGCTCCACGACAATAGCACTGCTTCGAAGCGTATTGTGATGATGCCGTTGCTCGATGCCGGTGTGATCAGTCGAAATGTGACTGAGCATCGGTATCTCTTGCAGAAAATCTCGATCAAGCGGCTCTTGAGATTGCCCGAAGCTCTTCGCTCCCGACATTCCAAGAGCAAGAACTGCAACGCTGATCATCGTGGTGATATATCGCTCGATCGTCATATGAGGCTCCCATCATTCACTCTGCGCTTATGCAGGCAGACACCGTCTCAATCGACACCCGGACTATCGCTTCCCGGCGGTAGACAACTCTGCCCGAAGTTTGCGGCGAGAATGACAAAGTCATCCAGATCAACATACCCATCGTCGTTCAAATCACCCTGCTCCGGCAGAGCGTCCGGCCCCGTGCCAAAGTTCCCTGCAAGAATAATAAAGTCATCCAGATCCACCACCAGATCACCATTCACATCACCCGGACACGCAGTCTCTTCACACCCCGGCGCGACTCCCGGCACCTCGGCGAACTGATCCCCCGGCACATCTCGCAGCGACGGTGCGATACCGAGATTCTGTGCATTCCCGCCGATGCCCGGCAACCACTGACTCGATATGGTTCCATTGGTCCCGCTGATGAACGCCGCGACACGCACATCACCGCAGTAGGGCGAGTCCAGACCGAGATCGGCGTACGAAACAAACAACTCCGCACCCGTCGTCGCGCTCGCTGCATTCGCCGCGCTCGAACCCGTCACCCCCGCCGTGTTCGAGTTATCCAACGCGAATTCGACACCGTTCGGATTCGTTCCCCCCGTGAGAATCCCCGTCCCGATGTTCACCGTTCCCCGCCCGCGGTACACCTTGGTCGATCCGTTCGCACTCAGCATCAACTGATCCACATAGGTGCTGCTCCCGAATGCATTGATGAAGAACATCGTCTCGGGCTCAAATCCTTCATCGAGCAGCGTCCCCGACAACTCGCGCAGCCCGCTCGGCGGCGGCGACTGATCCATCAGATCCAGCAGGTTCTGGCCGCCCGGCAGCGCATCGATCAGCACCACAAGCGCGGTCCCATCCGTGGCAAGGTTGCCGGTCAGCCCGATCTTCAGCCCGTCATCCTCGCGCATGACATACATCTGGTTCAGTTCATTCGAGTTATTCCCGAAGGTCGTCGGCGTGTCCTGCGTCGCGACAAGCCGCTCCTGCCCATACCGCGCAGGAATATCGACACCTGTCACACGCGACTCCGGCTCGGGTGACGGCTCGATGTCCAGCACCCGCAGCACCCGATACGAATGCGCACCGATGCTCACCGGATACCCGCCCAGATTCGACCCCGTCACCTGCGTCAGCGCATTCCCCGTGACGGCGTCCAGCACCATCGAACTCCCCGACGGCAGCTCGAACGCGCTCAGGTTCGCCGCGGCCACCACGGACGAACCGCTCAGGTTGATCGCCACCAACAGCGTCTCCGTCGGTCCGCTTTGCGGCTCATACCGACGCACGAAGCTCCACACGGATGACCGATTCGTCGGCACGGGACGATAGTCACCGCGCCTCAGGGCATTCTCCGCGTGACGCAGCGCGATCAACTCGCGATAGGTCTCCAGCAGCGATCCCGGCACACCTTCCTGCTCTTCCACGGAGCGCCCGTCGTTGTTCTGCGAGAACATGTTGTTGCTCGCCTGCGAGTTCAGCAGGTGATACTCCGTCATCGGCGGACCCGCCACGGCGTTCCACTTAAACGGCTCCCGCATCGGGATGTCGTTCGCATCCGATCCGTAGTTCTGCTTCGTCCCCAGCATCCCGATCTCGTCGCCGTAGTAGATCACCGGCGCAAACGGCTGCAGCATCAACACCGCCGCCGCCGCTTTCGCCCGCCCCGCGTTCGCCGGGTTCCCGGCGCCGATCGAGCTCGCAAGCCGGTCCACATCGTGATCCCCGATGATCGCCATGTAGGTCCCCTGCCCCGCCGCCACCACCGAGGAGACCGTCGTGTCCATGTTGCTGTACAGCGCCGAGGCGTTCTCGCTCGACAGCGCCGACCGCGCTGCAAACTCGAACGGCTTCGTGAACATCGCATCGAACTCGCTCAGAAACTCCCCGCCGAAACTCCCCCAGTCCGCCTGCTCACCGAAGTTGAAGACATCAGGATTCACTTCCCGAAGCCCATCGAAGAACGGCGCCCAGAAGCTGTCCAGGTTGTACCCCCAGCCGTCCGGACCCGTTGTGTAGTTCACCCACACATGATCGAACCGGTACCCCGCGACACCGCTCGCCAGCGAGCCGTCGCCGTGCGGATCGAGCCACTTCTTCCCCCATTCCGTCACCATGTCCAGAACCTGCTGGTTCCGCAGATCCCAGTGAATGAACCCGACGAACGCGCCGTTCCACGAGTTGAAGGTGTACCCTGTGTACTGCGTATTCCAGAAGTTCGTGAACGCCAGCCACGAATTGAACTGGCTCGAAGGATTCCCGAACGCGCTCTGGAACCACGGACTGTCGTGGCTGATCCCGTACACCACGAAATCCAGATACACCTTGATCCCCCGCGCATCCGCTGCTGCGACGAAGTCAAGGAAGTCCTGCTCATCGCCGAACTTCGGGTCCAGTTCATCCGCGCGCCCGTGCTGATACCCGTGGTACGCAGGCGACGGAAAAATCGGGTTCAGCCACACCGCCGTGATCCCGAGATCTTCCAGATAATCCAGCGAGTCCGTCAGACCCTGGAAATCTCCGAACCGGTAGGTGTCGTTGTCCGAGTCGCGCCAGGCGATCGGCATGATGTGGTAGAACACCTCATCAGCGATCGGTGACTGGAACGGCCCCCCCGCCGCCGCTCGCGGCGTCGCCAACACCACGCAAAGCACAACGCTCACGATCGCAACGACGCTCTGGACTCTTCGCAACGGTTCTCTCCTGATGCATCCGGGCATCACCGTACGGGCTGGTTCGATCTGGACGGACAACCCACCGCCCACCGCCGAACCACGATGACCGCCGCGAAGCCGCCCCAGAATGTGATTTCTCTATCACTGTTGTAGGCCCAGATTGACCCGTAGGATCCCCCGAACCCGGCAATCCGCCCTCCCGAATATGGGCAGACCCTATAAAAAACCGACCCTCCGGCATGGGAGGGTCGGCGTCAAATTCGTTAGAAATCTGTCAGGGACAGGGAATTACTTCGATTTCCGCGTCGCCTTGTACGCGTTGATCGCATCGCCCAGCTTCTTCTCGAGCTCCTTGTCGAACGCCTTGAGACGCTCAAGCTCGTCGCGGACCTCCTTGCCCGCGCCCCGCATGTACTCCAGCAGGCCCTTCTCGAACGAGTTGATATCGCTGATCTGGATGTCGTCCAGATACCCCTTCGTGCCCGTGAAGATCGAAATCACCTGATCGATCACATCCTGCGGCACATACTGGCGCTGCCTCAGCAGCTCCACCATCCGGGCGCCGCGGTCCAACTGCGCCTGCGTCGCCTTGTCCAACTCGGTGCCCAACTGAGCGAACGCTTCCAGTTCGCGATACGCCGCGAGGTCCAGTCGCAACGAACCGGCGATCTGCTTCATCGCCTTGATCTGTGCGTTGCCACCCACGCGCGACACCGAGATACCGACATTGATCGCCGGGCGCTGACCCGCGAAGAACAGTTCCGGCTCCAGATAGATCTGGCCGTCCGTGATCGAGATCACATTCGTCGGGATGTACGCCGACACATCGCCTTCCTGAGTCTCGATGACCGGAAGCGCGGTCAGCGAACCGCCGCCGTTCTCGTCCGACAGCTTCGTCGCGCGCTCCAGCAGACGGGAGTGCAGGTAGAACACGTCGCCCGGATACGCCTCGCGTCCCGGCGGACGACGCAGCAGCAGCGAGAGCTGGCGATACGCCACCGCCTGCTTCGAGAGGTCGTCGTAGATCACCAGAGCATGCTTCGGGGTGCGACCATCCTTGCCCTGCCACATGAAGTACTCGCCCATCGTGCAGCCCGCGTACGGAGCGATGTACTGCATCGGGGCCGGATCCGAAGCACCCGCCGACACGACGATCGTGTAGTCCATGGCGCCGTTGTCACGCAAGGCCTGCACAACACCCGCGACCGTCGACTCCTTCTGGCCGACCGCCACATAGATGCACACCACCGCGT
>REDD01000201.1 GCA_007693725.1 Phycisphaeraceae bacterium | reverse complement strand
CCTCGAACACAAAGCCGAGGTCTCCTGTCCGGAGCAACGGACCCTCGCCGGTGTCGCTCAGTTGAGCATTGAATGCTCGGTGTGTCTGCTCGTCCGCCTCCCAGTACCCTTGGCCGACCGAGGATCCCGCAACCCAGATCTCGCCCACGCGGCCTGATACGACTTTCGTACGAGTCTGTGCGTCGACGATCTCAACGCGAGAGTCGCCGACCGGCGCTCCGCACGACACCAGTCGTCTGCCTTCACTCGATTTACCCGCAACTGATGCGACGAGGTTCTTCGTCAGCGCCGCGTCATCAAAGGCCCGGACAGTCGGGCCACTCCCCCTCACAGCGCCGCTGACCATGAGCGTTGCCTCCGCCAGCCCGTAGCAGGGATAGAACGCGGCTGGATTGAAGCCACAGGGGGCGAACTCGGCCGCAAAGCGCTCCAGGGTTTCGGGCTGGATGGGTTCTGCACCGACGAAGGCCAGTCTCCAGCAGGAGAGGTCGAGCGTGGCGCGCTGCTCGTCGGTGATCCTGCGAACACACAGGTCGTAGGCGAAGTTGGGACCGCCGGAGATCGTCGCCCGGTGCTTGCTTATGGCCTCAAGCCAGGCGACAGGTTTCTGCAGGAAGGCCGCGGGAGCCATCAGCACGCTGGCGACGCCGGAGAGCATCGGCACGAGAACGCCGCCGACAAGCCCCATGTCATGATATGTCGGCAGCCAGAGCACCCCGGTGTCCTTCGCCGGTTTCTGCCCCATCCCGAACGCTTCGACGATAGCGCGGGTGTTGTGCACCAGGTTGGAGTGGCTGACCATGACTCCCTTGGGCTGGCTAGTCGAACCCGAGGTGTACTGGAGCATGGCCAGCGTCTCGGCGGTGATCTCGGGCATCGCCCATCGCTCGGCCAACGCACTTGGGATTTCATCGGAGGCGAGCCACGGGATCGGCGGGGTGGATTCTGACCGCCCCCGCCCTTGTTCGATCATGGCCAAGTGTCGAGCCGCGGCGGTGGCGGTGCTCAGGACCAGACGGGCTCTGGCGTCGGCGGCGATTGCGTGGAAGCGATCGAGCGTGCGGCAGTGCGGCAGACAGGTCGGTACGGCCACGCAACCTGCGTACAGGCAACCGAAAAAACCCACGATGAAGTCCAAGCCGTCCGGGTAAGCCAGTAGGACGCGCTGGCTGACAAGGTCCATGTCCTGCAGGCGAGTGGCGACCGCGCGAGCCCGCTGATCGAGTTGGGAGTGCGTCAGAACGCTCTCTACCTGGCCGTCAAGAAGAAAGGAAAACACCTGCTGATCCGGGCTTTGCTCGGCGTAGCTTCGCAGCACGCTGATCAGATCACCGCAAGCCCGAGGTAGACAGAGATGCGCCCCTGCTAGAGAAGACATTGTTCAAACTCCAAGAACTCCAGCATGTCGATCGCCTCGCGATAGGAACAACCCCGCGAACTTCCCCACCCAGTCGATCGCCCTTCCTGTACCAGCCCCTCAATGGAGACGATAGCGCAGCAGACTCGCGGCGCGGCCAACAATCTCTGCATGGCTGGTAAATAGAGCATCTTGCATAATCACTTTCGTATAAACTCAGCGGAAGTCCTTAGCGCACTCTCGCAGCCTGACGCCACGGAACGCGCGGCCCGCCGCGAGTGCCGGGGCGTCGAGCGTCCAGGCCATCGCCCGACACAGCCACAACTCGATCTTGCTCCACAGCCTTTCGATGAGATCGAGGTCGGGCGAGTGCGGCGGCAGCCACCACACGCTCGCGCCCATCGCTCCGATCGCTTCTTCCACACCACACGCCTCGTGTGAGCCAGGATTCTCCATCACAACCACACCCACCGACTCGAGCGTCTGCGCCATGCAGCGCTTGATGTAGCCAGCAAGCGTTGCGGCGTTCACCGGGCCGTCGCCGCTCGCGGGCGATCAAGCCATTGTTTTCAAGGTGACGCCCAGCTTCCTCAGGCGACGACACACCGTCGACTCGGCGACGCCCACGGACAGGTGTTCGCGGATAGCGTTGAGCGTGAGCTTGGTCGGTCCCTTGGGTCCGGGCTTTGCTGGCGACAGATCGCCACGCTCACGCACCGTGCGGATGAGCTTGCGCAGCCCCTGCGGCGTGACCTCGAACCGTCGCGCCACCGCGTTGACAGGCTCACCGCGTTCTACCGCCTTGAGCATCCGCCTCCGCATCTCGATCGGGATCCGCACGACCGACCCTCCATGGCTCGATCACATCATGCCGTACGAAACCAGATCGCGCACGACGCTCTAGCCGCACCAGCAAGCAATACCTCGGGCCTACCACCGGACAGAACCTACGGTGTTCACCAGCGATTCTAGCGCATGGGTGGCGCTCTCCACCTGACACGAACCGGAAGTGCGTCTGGAGCGCGTCTTGATCTCATCCCGCTCGAGTGCCGAGCCCGCAAGACGCACAGAAACGATAAACCCCTGCAAAACAGGGGTTATCAAGCGAGGCGGACGAGGTGGTGCGAATTTGATGTCTCGCTCTGGGATCGAGCCGCTCGGGCAGGTCGCAATCAGTGAGCTTCACACTCCAACGGACGCTTCACTCCGGGGCGTTGATCTGCGAGAGCAACGCCTGCATGCGCTCATACACTTCGGCATTTGCCTCTCGCCTCGGATCGTCCGACTGGATCCAATTGATGACATCATGAGCGATCGCCGCGGCATCATCGATTCGGTCGGCATGAAACGCGGCGACGGCTCGCTGTCCGTTGATCCGTGCGTAGCGTCCATCGGCGCGGTTGAGCGCGTCCCAGTGATCTGCAACGCCCAGCAGTCGGTACGCCTTTTCGGCCTGGAGGATGTGGTCCTCGGCTTCCCCGGCTTCGAGTTGATCGATCGTCAGGTATGCCAGATTTCTCAGAACGAAGCCGTATCGTCGCTGGTCGCCAGGTGAGAGTTCTTCGGTGCGCACCTGCTCGGCAGCGAGGCGTCCGGCCTCCCACGCTTCACCGGCTTCTGCGCGTCGGTCGAGGTTGTAGAACAGAATGCCGAGGGGGTAAGCGGCTCGGAGAATCGTCGATGCCAGCCCAAGATTCTCGGGATCGAGTCGGCGTGCCCGGGATGCGATCTCCATCGACTCACGGAAGAGTTCGATCGCCTGGGTGGGCTCAGCACTCCGCAGCACATTGGCCTGAGCGCTGAGGAGACTTGCGAGAATATCTGCGGCCTGGATCGATGTCGGCTCCGCATCCAGTGTGCTGCGAGCAATCCGTACGGCACTGGCGAGTAGGTCCGCCGCGCGCTTCGGATCACCGATCCGCGCGGATGCCCTCCCGAGCAGTTCCGCAGCCCCGGTTTGGACTCGTCGCGTCCGCAGGTCCGAGGGCGAGAGGGAGACCATGACATCGGCGATCTCGAGTGCATCCCGCCCCGATACGAAGGTCTGCTCCGGGTCGGAAGTGCTCTGCCGAATACCCGACTGGTAGAGAGCCATCCCGAGCGCGTACAGATTCTCCATGTCTGTGGGGTTGGAATCGCGCATCCTGCTCCGGATCGCCGTGACTTCGCCCAGATCAGCGAGCGCATCCTCCGTGCGCTGCTGGCGCAAGGCCAGACCGGCCCGCACCTGGAGCGCTGTGGCCCACGCATCGAGACTATCGATTCCTGGTCTGCCGCCTGCTTCGATCGCTCTCCAGTCGGCCGCGGCATCTTCGATCGCCTTCGCGGCTTCATCGGCCCTGCCGAGCCGAGCCAGAGATGCTGCGCGGAATGCACGCTCGCGGATACGGAGCACTGGCTGCTGTTCCCGGGTGGCCCTGCTGATGGCTTCGTTCGCGTGATCGAGCATCGCGATCGCTTCTTCATCCTGACCCGCAAGCGACAATGCACGAGCACGGGTGATGCGTGTCCGTGCCAGCCACGCCCGATCGATCGACACTCCCGAATCAGCGGCCTGCGAGGCAAGGGCATCCGAAAGCTCGAATGCACGATCGGCGGTCGCGAGCGCCACGCTCTCGGAGAAGGTTGCCGAAGTCCCGATCTCCGAGAAGAGTTGTGCAAGGTCGATCTGGAAGGCCGGATCGTCCCGAGCATCTTCGATCAACGCAGCGGCGGCATCGATCATCGCAGCGCCGGGCGCGCCGCCGACCGTGATCAACTCCTGACGCAGTGCCGACAAGACGCCGCGCAGCTGATCCGCACGCCGCTCGGCGATCCGGGCCTGCTCGACCGCACGGACAAAGCCGATCGTCGTGCCGATGCTGCCGAGCACCAGAAGCCCCACGAGCGCACCGGCAATGACCAGACCCGCCCGGTGACGACGGACAAACTTGCCCATGCGATACCGAACCGAGGGCGGCCCGGCTTCGACAGGCAGACCCGCTGTAAACCGCGCGATGTCCTTCTGGAGCGCTTCGGCGGTGGTGTATCGGCGCTCTCGATTCTTCTCGAGGCACTTCATCACGACCCAGTCCAGATCACGACGCAACAGGCGGGTGAGAGTGCGCACCTCGGTCCGCAGTCGGTCGGCCACATTCTCGGCGAGCGCGCGGGAGGCGGGATCACCGCTCAGCAGCGTGCTCAGGCGTGTGCTCGGACGCTTCGGCTCCTGCTCTCGGATGACCCGCCGTATCTCATCCAGAGTCACTCGGCGCAGATCGAAGGGTCGATCACCCGTCAACAGCTCGTACAGCAGCACCCCGAGTGAATACACATCGCTGCGCGTGTCGATGTCCGTCGCCGACATCTCCGCCTGCTCCGGGCTCATGTACTCCGGTGTCCCGATGAGCATGTTGCGCTCGTTCAGCAGGATGCTGTCCTCGCTCAGACGCTGGTCGAGCGCCTTGGCGATCCCGAAATCGATCACCTTCGGTGTGCTGCGTCCTTCGGCGTACTCGACGAGGATGTTCCCCGGCTTGATGTCCCGGTGGATCACACCCTTGCTGTGGGCGTGCTGCACGGCCTCGCACACCTTCGAGAAGAGGGCGAGGCGCTCGGAGATGTCGAGCTTCTCGCGCCGGCAGTGCTCCGTGATCGGCACGCCCCGCACCAGCTCCATCACGAAGTACGGCAGCCCGTCATCCGTCGACCCGCCGTCGAGCACCATCGCGATGTTCGGATGATCCATCAGCGCCAGCGCCTGCCGCTCCGCCTCGAAACGCGCCACCACCGCGCGCGTGTCCATGCCCGGCTTGATCACCTTCAGCGCGACCATCTTCCGGAACGGCTCGGTCTGCTCCGCCTCGTACACCAC
>REDD01000211.1 GCA_007693725.1 Phycisphaeraceae bacterium | reverse complement strand
TCGAATCGGTCGCGGTCATCGATGAGGATGGCGAGGAATCGATCCGCGAAGTCCTACGCTGGAGACGCTTCGACCCGACCCCGAGCGGATTTCTCGCGGATCTCAACCGTCCCGACGGCGGGCTGCGCGGATGGATGCGCGCCAACTTCGATCGTCTCGAGCAGGCGTGGATCCTCCGTGTCGTCGCGTTCGACTCGCGTGCCCAGCGACGATTCCTTCAGGATGCCGGCATCGATGCCATCGGCCCCGTCCAGTGGCTCCAGAGCATCTCCGAGCGCATCCAGGTCGGCGTTGTTCCGACCGATCGGCGCGCTGAGTTCGTCCAACGCATGGTCGATCGCATCATCGTCACCGCCCTCGTGCTGTTCGGTCTGGCCGCCCTCTGGTTTGCATACCGGCAGTGGCGTCGATCCGCCGGATCGCATCGGCATGCCGGACGAGGTGTGCGTTCGCGTGTGCCCGCGTACACCCGGATGCTCAAGCTGCTCCGGCGTTCCGGGTATCGACGCCCGCTCGGCACACCGCCGCTCGCGCACGCACGCTCCCTCGCCGCCGTCGATCCGGACATCGCCGGTGCGGCCGTGCGCATCACCGACCTCCACTACGCCTGCCGCTACAACGACCACACGCCCACCGAGGCCCAGCTCCACGCGGCGGAATCCGATCTCACCCTCATCCGCTCTCACCTCAACCCGAGCAGGAACAACCACGCATGAACATCGTCCAGGGCGCCCAGGCATGGTTCCCGCTCACTCCCGATGAGGATGAAGCCCAGCAGCGCGCCCTCCAGCGTCTGCTCGCTCCATCCCCCAAGCGCATCGTCGATCTCGGAGCCGGCTCCGGACGCATCGGCACGCCGCTCGCCGGGGCGGGTCACACGGTCCTCGCCATCGACCACGATGAAGCCGCGCTCGCGCACTGCAAGCCGCCCATACGCACCCGTCTGCTCGACTTCACCGACCCCGGCGCCGACCTCGCGCACCCCGATGGCCCGGCGCATGCGTACCTCATCCTCGGCAATACCTTTCTTCTCCTGCACAACCCCATCGAAGCCCTCCGCCTGCTTCAACGCCTCGCGGAGCACGCCGCACCCGACGCCATGCTCATCCTCGACAACTTCTGCGCCTCCCTCTGGCGCGAAGTCGCCGACGGCTTCTGGCAGGAGGGCGTTTCCGAAGACACGCGCATGCAGATGATCTGGGACGCCGCCGACCCGGTCATCGCCATCCGTGAGGACGATGCCGTCAACGAGGACGATTGGTCCATCCGCCCGACCGACACGCGCCTCCGCCTCTGGTCGCTTGGCGAACTCCGCCTCCTCGCCCACGCATCCGGGCAGTGGGGGGCGCCGGAAGTGCACGAGGACGATGCCCTCATCATCTTCCGACGCCACGCCTGACCAACCGCGCCGTCACACCATCAGCGGCTTCCGTCCCGCTGTGCGCCGGACATCCGCGATCTGCCCCAGGTGAAACTCCTGATGGATCACCACCATCATCAGGGTCTCTCCGATCGTCGGCACGAACTCCAGCATCTCATCCGATGCCGCCTTCGGGGCCTCGTCCAAATCCGAATCATCCAGCGCAGCGATCATCTTCAGCGTCCGCGCCCGCATCGTGCGATAGCCATCCAGAACCTCATCGAAGCTCGGGTAGTCCGAGGCGGCGGTCGTCGGCTCGGTCCCGGCGGCGAACATCTTCTCCCACCCGTCCAGCGGGTTCGGGTCGCCGTGCACCATCCCGGTGATCCCGCCCTCCGAGTAGGCGATGTGCCCGATCACCCACAGCGGATGATTCCCGCCGCGTGGTGTCGGTTGCACCAGCGCGATGTCGCGCACATCCTCGAAGATCGGCAGCGCAAACCGATCAATGAACAGCAACCCCCGACGAATCATCTCCGTCGCCTTCATCATCACATCCCTTCGGATTTCACTCTGAGATTCTCGATCACCGCACGCGCGTGTAACGCACCGTCATGAACTTGGACCACGAACCGTCCGCGTTCACTCGACCACCCGAGAACACCCGCGTGTCCTTCCCCGTGATCTCGACCACATCGCGGAAACGGGCCATCTCGCCGTCGCCCATGCAGTCCGGGCCTTCGCTCTCGAGCGACAACACCTTCTCCGCGCCGTCCAGGGCGCCGTCGTACACCCACATGTGCGTCATCATCGAGCCGATCCACGACCCGACAAACCGCCCGCGCTTCGGGTCGTACCCGACCGTCAGGATCATCGTCGCCGGTGATCCATCCGGCATGCTCCCCTTCCCCTCCGCGACGATCCACAGCCCGCCGACCGACCGCACCGTCTCCGTTCCCTCGAACTTCATCGGCGGCTCACCCCCGCCCATGCTGCACTCGCCCTCGTAGGTCCACTCGCCGACCATCTGCTGCAACCACTCGTGCTGCTTCTCGATCTTCACTTCCATCGTCGTTGACATCAGAATCTCCTTTCAATCACACTCTCGACCATCTCGATTCACCGATGCGCCCGCGCCTCCGCGATCTCGCGCACCCGCTGAATGTTGTACTCCCACCCGCTCTCCACACCCTCGCGATCCTCCTTCGGGATCTGTCCCATCGCGCGATGCAGCACCGACAGCAGCGTCTTCCCGCCCTCCTCCTTCAGTCGATACTGCACATGCGAGATCGCAGGGTACGACATAAACAGCGGCCCGCAGATCTCCAGCAGCGACGGCGGCTTGATCACCTGCACATGCCCCCACAGGTGCCCCGCATCGTTCCCCAGATCCCGGAACCACCGTCCGCCAACCTTCGCCTCGATCACCATCGGAAACGGCTGACCGCCCGGCATCTCGCCCTCCGGACCGAGTTCCGCCAGCAACGCCTCGAACGAAATGTCGATCGGCGCTGCGATCTCCACCTCACGCCGCACACGCAGCGTGTGAATCCCTTCCTCGTGACCATTCGTGCTCATCGCGATCCCTTTCACTCCGCGCTTGCGTTGCGCTCCGAGGCCATCCGCTCCGCACGCGCCTTGACCCGATCCAACTGCGCTGTCCAGTAACGCTCGAAGACCTTCACCCAGTCATGCACCGGCTTCAGCTCCTTCGCATCGAGTTCGTACAGACGCTGACGCCCACGCTTCGTCACCGTCACGATCCCCACTTCGCGCAACACCCCCAGGTGCTTCGACACCGCCGGCTGCGCCAGCTTCAGCCGCAACACCAGCTCGCCCACCGGCTGGGCGCCCTCCGCCGCCAGCAGCTCCACGATCCGCCGCCGACGCGGCTCCGCAATCGCGTTGAACACATCAGCAGTCGTCGCGCTACGAGGCATGTCCTCAAAATATTCCAATTCTGGAATATGTCAAGCGAAGCGAGGGATTCCCCGCACGACTTCCGCAAAATCTTCCCTAGTACCCGCTCCCTCTGCCAAAAATCAGGCTTTGTCAAGAACACTTGACACCGATTCGGTGTCAAGTATATTTGACTCGGTGTCAGCTCTGCTTGTCATTCAATTGCCCCGGAGACCACGCCGTGAACGCATCCTTTGAAGAAAAAAGCGTCTGGATCCACCTCGTCTGCGTCCTCGGAACCTTCATCCTCTACTGCCTCGTCGCGTGGAGCATGCTCTCCAGCGGCGTCGACACGCTCATGCCCTTCGTCGGCGTCTTCCTCTCCTCCGTCGTCCTGCTCGTCATCCTGCTCGTCGCCGGCCACCTCCTCGCGGCCGTCACCGGGCGCATCGAGAAGCCCGACGAGCGCGACCGCCTCATCGTCTGGCGCTCCGAGAGCAACTCCGCATGGATGCTCGTCGTCGGCATCTTCGCAGCCATTACCGCCATGCTCTTCTCGCTCAGCAATGTCTGGGTCGCGCACATCCTCATCCTCTCGCTCTACCTCTCGCAGACGATGCAATACCTCTTCCAGATCCGCTACTACCGCAGGGGTGTGTGACATGAAGACCCCGAAACCCGGCACGCAGTCCACCATCACCAATAGCATCCGCACGCTGCGCCATCAGCACAACGAGATGACCCAGCAGGACCTCGCCGACCGCATCGGCGTCAGCCGCCAGACCGTCAACGCCATCGAAGCCGCCAAGTACGCACCCTCGCTCGAAGTCGCCTTCCGCATCGCCCGCGTCTTCGACAAAGCCATCGAGGAAGTCTTCCAGTTCCACGCCCCATAACCTCCCCCTCGGCACGCATCCCCACCGGCCCTATCCCCCGCTCCGCCAATGTCTTACTGAAGGTCACGCCCGATCACGCCGAACCTCTCCAGCGGGAGACCGTGTCCTTCCGGCCCGCGCGCCCATCGTTGCCACCGGGCCCCCATCCACAGGGCGGAGATACATCGTGCCGGCAACCCGTTCGAGAACCGAGAACTGGCGTGGCTGCCTCCAGAACCTCTACGAGCGCGGCGGCGCACTCGAAATCACCCTGCCGCGATACCTCCCGGACGGCAAACTCTCCGGCGCGGAAGAGAACGAGGAATCCCAGCTCCGCAACCTCATCTGGCGCGTCCGCATCATGAACCTCCGCGACGATGCCATCTTCGTCGAAGAGGCCTCCGTCCTCGGACGCAAGATCCAGCTCGACCCCGGCAAGGAAATCATCGCCATCATCGCCATCGGCCAGAACCGCTGGGTGTTCCGCACCACCATCGACGCCATCGAGCCCGTCCCCGTCGCCGGAGGGCGCACGATGATGTGCCTCCGTCTCGCCATGCCCGACAAGGTCGAACGCTGCCAGCGACGAAACTTCTACCGCGTCCCCACCGTCGGACTCCGACTCCCCGAAGTCGAACTCCACCCGCTCCTCGTCGTCGAGTCCGCCAAGTCCGTCGAGGATGCCATCCGCGCCATCTACGCCGAACGACGCGACAACCCCGTCGCCGGACGCATCGGCCCCGACGGCGTCCAGCGCGAGGAAACCGAAACCTTCCCGCTCCCCATCGTCGGACCCGGGACCAAAACCACCCTCCTCAACATCGGTGGTGGCGGCGTCGGGCTCCTCGCACAACCCGAAGACCGCGGCGCCTTCGAATCCGAACGACTCTTCTGGCTCCGCATCGACCTCGGCCACGCACACGGCGCCCCCATCGGCATCGTCGCGCGACTCCGCCACACCCACTACGACTCCGCGCAGCGCCTCTACGCGGGCATGTCCTTCGAATTCGGGCACAACCCCGAGCACGAGAACTTCGTCGTCGATGAAATCTGCCGCTATGTCGCCGGTGTCCAGCG
>REDD01000139.1 GCA_007693725.1 Phycisphaeraceae bacterium | reverse complement strand
CGGATGGCGCATACGGGGTGGACGCAAGTCTCGAGTGGATCATGCCTCGCGGTGGAGATGAATATTACATATCCGTGAATGTTCGCCATCCCACTTCACACTTGGCGTTTGATGCGTTCGTGCGACCTTCGGGGAGCGATGGTCGAGGTGCCATGTTCGGGAAGTTCAGTGGTGCATCCCCGGGGAATCTTTCCGGGATGTACATGCCGGTAGCGCAGGAGATGATCGGCGATGCGGACAGGATCGATATAATTCTGCGTCCGAGCATCGATGCGGCGTATCTGCATCCCGAGATTGATTCGATCCTGGCTGTAGAGATTGTCTTCGAGGGGGTACAGCTCCCGACGCAGGCGATGGGCAGGCAGCGTCCGGATCTGAAGCCGACGCGCGTGGAGGCGTACTCGCCGTAGTCGGCGGCTCGCCCGGGGGGCTTCGGGCGGATGTCGCCATTGACCCGGATCCGGGGGGCGGCTAGCGTTTCGTTCCGTTTTTTTGGACAATTCAACAATCTCTGGCGGCGCCGACGCGTGAGCGGTGAGGTCGGTTTCCCGCCCGGATTCTTCAAGAAGGGATTTGGCCATGGCCATCCGCGTTGGTATCAACGGTTTCGGTCGCATCGGTCGTCTGGTCTTCCGTGCGGGTTTCGGCGACGGCGTCGAGGTCGTGGCGGTGAACGATCTGGTGCCGTCGGACAATCTCGCGTACCTGCTCAAGTACGACTCGACGCACGGTCGCTTCGGCAAGCAGATCGAGGCGCAGTCGGACGGGTTCACGGTGGACGGCAAGAAGACCAAGTGCTTCAGCGAGCGCGATCCCGCGGCCCTGCCGTGGAAGGATCTGGGCGTTGACTATGTGATCGAGTCGACGGGCCTGTTCACCGCGCACGACGATGCGAAGAAGCACATCGATGCGGGTTGCAAGCGCGTGCTGATCTCCGCGCCGACGAAGACGCCGGAGCAGGTGCCGACCTTCGTCTACAAGGTGAATCACGAGGACTACAAGCCCGAGCACAAGATCATCTCGAACGCCTCGTGCACGACGAATTGCCTCGCGCCGATCGCCAAGGTGATCGATGACAACTTCGGCCTGGCCGAGGGACTCATGACGACGATCCACGCGGCGACGGCGACCCAGCCGACGCAGGACGGCCCGAGCAAGAAGGACTGGCGGGGCGGTCGGAACGCGTACACGAACATCATCCCGGCGAGCACGGGGGCGGCGAAGGCGGTGGGGCTGTGCCTGCCGCAGTTGAAGGGCAAGCTGACGGGCATGGCCTTCCGGGTGCCGACGGCGAATGTCTCGTGCGTCGACCTGACCTTCCGGACCTCGAAATCGACCTCGCTGAAGGCGATCCACGAGGCGATGAAGAGTGCCGCCGAGGGCTCGATGAAGGGGGCTCTGGAGTACACGGACGAGGAGGTCGTTTCGAGCGACTTCATCACCTACCCGGCCAGCAGCATCTACGACGCCAAGGCGGGGATCGAGCTGAACGCCAACTTCTTCAAGGTCGTGTCCTGGTACGACAACGAGTGGGGGTACTCCTGCCGTTGCGTGGACATGGTGAAGTACATGGCGGCGAAGGACGGGATCTCGTAAACCGACGATTTCCCGTGGTGGCGGACGCTCCGTACGGGGAGGCGTTGTTTTCCTCGGCGTACGGGGCGTTCGCGGCCATTCGGCGGGGGGTCGTGCGGGGCGGGTGAGGTCCGATAGGTCTGTTTGGAGTTTGGTTGCCCGCGTTCCGCGTTGGAACAGATTTCGGGCTGGTGCGAATCGGAGTCTCGGCGTGGGCTGGTCTACGCCTCTGGAATGGACTCGCGATGTCGCTCGGCCGATCTCCCATGCATGGCCATGCGTTGACACCCTCGGCTGAGGGTTCTAGTTTGCCCGCGTTCGCATTAGGGCAGGGTGTGACATCCATGGGCGAGTCCAATCCCGAGCGGCAAAAAGAAGAAACACGGTTGCCGCTGCCTCCGGACGAGACGCAGCGCCTCGCGATGCCTGACGACACCAAAGCCGGTGATGAAGGTTCGGATGCGCTGCCGTTGCCCGCGGACACCATGGAGATTCTGACGGGCCAGAGTTCCGGCGCGAGCGGGAGCGGCTCTCGTTCGGGCAGTTCGGGCGGGAGCAAGTCCGGGCAAACGAATGTGGACACGATCATCGGCCGGCTCGTGGTCGAGCAGGGCCTTGCCACCCCGGACGAGGTGGAAGAGGTCCGCAAGCGTCTGCGCGAGGCGGAGGATCCGAGCAGCGGTTCGCTGGCGCAGATGCTCGTGAGCGATTCGTATGTGACGAAGCGCCAGCTCGAACGGCTGCGTCGTCAGGTTGAAGCGGAGCGGACCGGACAGCAGATCCCGGGGTATCACATTCTGGGCAAGCTGGGGGCGGGGGCGATGGCGGCGGTCTTCAAGGCCAAGCAGTTGTCGCTGGATCGGGTGGTGGCGATCAAGGTGCTGCCGCGGAAGTTCTCGACGAACAAGCAGTTCATCGAGCGTTTCTACGCGGAGGGTCGTGCGGCGGCGCAGTTGAATCATCCGAACATCGTGCAGGCGTTCGATGTCGGTCAGGCGGGCGAGTTCCACTACTTCGTGATGGAGTATGTGGACGGGAAGACGGTGCACGACCTGATCGTGGAGAACAAGCGCTTCGAGGAGAAGGAGGCGCTGGACATCATCATCAATGTCGCCGATGCGCTGGCGCACGCCCACGAGAAGGGGCTGATCCACCGGGATGTGAAGCCGAAGAACATCATGTTCTCTGGGAACGGCGTGGCGAAGCTGGCGGACCTGGGTCTGGCGAGGGCGATCGACGACAAGGATGCCGCGCTGGCCGAGGCGGGGAAGGCGTACGGCACGCCGTACTACATCTCTCCCGAGCAGATCCGCGGCGAGATGAACATCGGGCCGCAGGCGGACATCTACTCGCTCGGTGCGACGCTGTATCACATGCTGACGGGGAATGTGCCCTTCAACGGCAAGAACCCGACCGAGGTGATGCAGAAGCATCTGAAGGCGGCGTTGATCCCGCCGGATCATGTGAATCCGAAGCTCTCGGGCGGCATCAGCGAAGTGGTCGAGATGATGATGGCCAAGAGCCGCAAGCAGCGGTACAAGGATTGCCACGATCTTCTGGTTGATCTGCGTGCGGTGCGTCGCGACGAGACGCCGCCGATCGCGCACAAAGAGGCGAGCGTGGTCGATCTGACGGCGGTGGCGCAGGCGGCCGGTCAGCAGCAGGTGGCGCTGGCGGTGGACAAGTCGCGTCAGCCGTCACCCTTCGATTTCCCGGTCGTTCAGGTGATGATCTTCCTGCTGGTGGGGCTCGGCGTGGCGTGCATCGTGCTGCTGGCGTTGCTGCTGATGCGGTGATTGTTGTTCCGGGGTCCGGGGCAAGGTGTTGGGGGCATTCCGGGGGCGGGGGCGTTCAGAAATTCACGGTGCGGCTAGACTGCGCGTGTGGCCCGCTGCGTGCGGGCGGAGCACGGATTTCCTACAGCCATAGGCGGAGGGTCGGATGGACCTGTACATCGATACGGCGAGCTTGGACGAGATCAAGCAGGCGGCGGCCATGGGGGTGCTGGACGGGGTGACCACGAATCCCTCGCTGATCGCGAAGGAGGGGGTGGACTACAGCAAGCGGCTCGCGGAGATCTGCGAGGTCGTTCCCGGGCCCGTGTCGGCGGAGGTGATCGCGACGGACTACGAGGGGATGCTCAAGGAGGGTCGTGAGCGGGCCAAGATCGCCTCGAACATCGTCGTCAAGCTCCCGAGCACGCTGGACGGCCTGCGGGCGTGCAAGACGCTCTCGGATGAGGGGACGCGGACGAACCTGACGCTGTGCTTCCAGCCGCTGCAGGCGCTGATGGTGGCGAAGGCGGGGGCGTTTCTGGTGAGCCCCTTCATCGGGCGGCTGGACGACATCGGGCAGGACGGCATGGAACTGATCCGGCAGATCCGGGCGGTCTACGACAACTACGGCTATCCGACGAAGCTGCTGGCGGCCTCGATCCGTCACCCGCTGCACATCGTGGATTGTGCGCTGGCCGGGGCGGATGTCGTCACGGTGCCGTTCGGCGTGATCAAGCAGATGATGAACCACCCGCTGACGGACAGCGGGCTGGCGAAGTTCGTGGCCGACTACAAGAAGGCGTTCGGCGGGTGAGCCGGTCCCCCCGGGCCCCCGGGGGGAGGGGGTCAGTCGACGAGGAATGTGAAGGCGATCTCGACGGGGGCGTTCATGGGCAGTGAGGAGACGCCGACGGCGGCACGGGTGTGGCGGCCGTGCTCTCCCATGAGCTCGACGAGGAGGTCGCTGGCGCCGTTGATGACCTGTGGGTGGTCTGTGAAGTCGGGATCGCAGGCGACGAAGCCGTCGAGCTTGACGACCCGCCGGATTTTTTCGAGGTCGCCGATGGCGTTCACGAGGGCAGCGAGGGCGTTGAGAACGCACTGGCGGGCACACGCCTGGGCCTGCTCGGGGGTGACTTCTTTCGGCACCTTCCCGGTGGCGATGAGTTGGCCATCACGGAGGGGGAGCTGGCCGCTGACGAAGACGAGATTCCCCGAGTAGACGGCGTCCACTGGGACATAGGAGGCGATGGGCTTTGGCGGTTTGGGGAGTGTTAGTCCTCGTTTTTCGAGTTCCAGCCGGATGTCGGGCATAATCGGCCCTTCGTGATGGTTTTCCGTGTGTGTCTCGGGGAACCCTTCCACCTTGACACACGAATCTCTGATGGGGATGGTACCTGACTTCCCCGACAATCTGGCAACCTGACAATTCGTGGTGGTGCGTGCGGAGCGTGGGACTTTCCCGTGGAAACCCGTTCTGATCCTTGTATCCGCTGATCCTGGGCTGCCCGAGCAGCCGCTGCACTACCGACAACCTGATCCGCCCGTGATGTGTTTGGGCGACCCGATGGGCGCGTGTGGTGTCCCGTCGGACCGGAGTTTCCGGTGCTGCGCGTATGCGCATGTCTTCAGGTGTTTGTGTAGTGGAGAATCGGACATCATGAACACGCAAGTTCAGAAGAATCGGAAGAACGGGTTTACGCTGGTGGAGTTGCTGGTGGTCATCGCGATCATCGCGTTGCTGATCGGCATTCTGCTCCCCGCGGTGAATCAGGCCCGCCAGAACGCGATCCAGATCAAGGACGCGACGCAGTTGCGGAACATCATGCAGGCGTCGAACCAGTACGCCAGCCAGCGTCAGAATCAGCGGATGCCGCTGCCGACGGACGCGGATCCTCGCAACGACACGGTTGAGAACCCGCGCAAGAACCGCACGGGCAGCATCCTCTCGATCATGATCTTCAACGACCTGATCACCCCCCAGATCTGCATCAGCCCCAAGGAACTGAATCCCGCGGTGCAGATCTACACGCAGTACGAGCGCAGCATCCCGCGCGGCACCCGCGTGCCCCAGCGTGCGGCGTTCGATCCGAAGTTCCAGGGTTCGCCCGCCGATCAGGACACGCTGCAGGGCGCATCGCTGGTTCCCGGCGTTTCGCACAACTCGTACGCCCACAATGTCGTCGGCGGGCGTCGTCTTGCGGACTGGACCTTCAATGTGTCTTCCTCCACGCCGCTGTGGAGCACCCGTGGTCCGGAATATATAAATACTGAAACGCCGACTTCGAATGAGGGTTGGGATCTCGTGGCCGGGAATCGCGGTGCGCAGTCCAACGCTCTCCTGATGTTCAGCCGCCAGGGCGGCATCTGGCGCGGCAATGTGGCGTACGGCGACGAGCGCGTGGCTTTCGAGAGCGCACCGGATCCCGAGAGCGTCACCTTCGAGCAGGTGACGAATGTCAGCGACGGCACCAAGGTTGCCCGTCGCGACAATCTCTTCGTGGATGAGACGAACGAGGGCAGCGGCAACCTGCAGGTGCAGGCCCGGCGCAACGCTCTGCTCCGCATCTGGGCGCAGGGCATTCCCCTCGGCGAGCCCTTCCAGCAGACCTTCATCACACCCGGCACCAACACCGGTACCTTCGCCTGGATCGACGGCTGATGATCGTGCCGCACCGGCGCCCTCGGGGGGCTGGTGCGGCATCTTGACTTAGGAGTGACACAGAATGAATAAGCGCATTCAGATAGGCCGGCGGATGGGCTTCACGCTCGTTGAACTGCTGGTCGTAATCTCGATCATCGCCCTGCTGATCGGCCTGCTGCTGCCGGCGATCGGTGGTGCCCGTCGCGTCGCCAACCGCACGAAGTGCCTGACGAATCTTCGCGGTATCCATCAGGGGCTGGTGGCTTTCTCGAATCTCAATCGAGAGGCGTACCCGGTTCCGTCCGCGATGGACCGCAACAATCACACGGAGCCGGCGAGCGTTCCGAAGGATCGCACCGGTAATCTCTGGTCCATCCTGCTCTTCCAGGGGATCGTGACTTCACGCGAGGTCTTCGTTTCTCCCGCGGAGCGCAACCCCGACATCAGCCCGATCACGGAAGAGGAATTCACCTTCACCCGTCCGGGCAGCGGTCGCCTCGGAGGCGTGACGAATACGGTGAATCCCGACCTTGCCGTTTACGACCCGTCCTTCATGGGTACGCCCGAGGATGCACAGCAGAGCAATGTGAAGCGTCTGCGCGGCAACATCGGCAACAACTCCTACGCACATGTACCGCTCTTCTACCGCTACGGCGAGGGCTGGTCCGCGATCCGTAACAGCGCTGACAGTCTCGTGCTCGGCAACCGTGGTCCGCTGTACGCGGGCGGCACGGCATGGACGCCGCGGAACGCGGATGAGTGGGAGCTTCAGGGCGGTAACTTTGCCCAGTTCGGCACCGACTCGATCACGCTTCAGATCCACGGCGGTCGCGGGCGTTGGAACGGCAACCTCTTCTTCAACGACGGTCACGGCGATTCATCCGACACCCCCGCACCGGAAAACCTGGTCCTGCCGGGTCGGTTCAACGATGTTCTCTACCGTGACAATGTCCATGTTTCCGAGTCGTATGGTGCGTCATTCAGCAATCGGCGCGATGCACTGATCCGTGTTTTCAAGCGCGGGCATCTCCCCAACCAGAATGCGAACAACTTGCTGGCGCCGACACCTGCTTCCGCTGCCTGGTACGACTGATCGCGTCTCTTGATATGAGTCTTTCCCACGGGGTCGACCGGATGGTCGGCCCCGTTTTTCTTTTGGCTGCACACAGTTCCTACGGTTACGCTGTGGGCATGTCCGACCGGATCGCCGATCGTGTCGAGCTGGCGATGGGGGAGCGGCCCATCGGGGTGCGCCCGCTCTCGGGCGGGTGTGTGGGCGAGGTGTACCGGGCGGAGCTGGGGTCGGGCGAGCGGGTGGTGGTGAAGGTGGATGGCTCCGCATCCGCCAAGTTGGACATTGAGGGGCGGATGCTGCGCGACTTGGCGGATCGGTCGGAGCTGCCGGTGCCGCGTGTTCTGCACAGCGACCCGGATCTGCTGGTGATGGAGTACATCGACGAGGCCTCCGGCGAGGCGCTGGGCATCACGGACGGGCGTGAGGAGCACGCTGCGGACCTGCTGGCCGCGTTGCACACGATCGGGCCGTTGGGCGAGCGGGCGGGCTGGTTCGGCTACGACTACGACACGCTGATCGGCGGCCTGCACCAGCCGAACCCGTGGATGGAGTCGTGGACGGCGTTCTTCGCGGAGCATCGGTTGGCGTCTATGGCGCGGGAGGCGATGCGTGCCGGGCGGCTGGGGAGTGGGACGGTCGCTCAGGTCGAGCGGCTCGGCGAGCGGTTGGAAGGAGTGCTGGGGCTCGGGGCGGTCGCGCCATCGCTGATCCACGGCGATGTCTGGGGCGGGAATGTGATCGCATCCGGGCGGCGGATCTGCGGATTCATCGACCCGGCGATCTACTACGCGCACAGCGAGGTGGAACTGGCCTTCATCACGATGTTCCACACCTTCGGCGAGCGGTTTTTCGATCGGTACCGCGAGCATCGCCCGATCGAGGCGGATTTCTGGGAGGTGCGGCGCGAGGTCTACAACCTCTACCCGCTGCTGGTGCATGTGCGGCTCTTCGGCGGGGGGTATGTGGGGCAGGTGGAGGGGATTCTGCGCCGATTCGCGGGGTAGTGGGGGGTGGGCGGGGGCGGGGCCGGACGACCATCGGGTTGGGGATGCGTAGACTGGGACTCGCATGAGCGGGAAGCGGGCCAAGTCGGTGTATCTGGAGACCTTCGGTTGCCAGATGAACGAGCTGGACTCGGAGCTGGTCGCAGGCCAGTTGCGGGCGTTGGGCTATTCGTTCGTGCGCGAGCCGGAGCAGGCGGACATCGTTCTGTACAACACCTGCTCGGTGCGCGATCTGGCGGAGCAGAAGGTGCGTTCGCGTCTGGGCGAGATGCGTCTGCGGAAGGCGAACGAGCCGGGCGTGGTGGTGGGGGTGCTGGGGTGCATGGCCGAGCGCGACGGGGTGGACCTGATCCGGAAGTATCCGGTGGTGGACATCCTGTGCGGGCCTGCGGAACTGGACAAGCTGCCGGGGTTGATCGACAACGCGGTGCGGACGCGCGACTCGTATCTGGCGGATGATCCGGATGCCGAGATGCAGGTGCGTCGCGCCGGGCGGATGGTGCATCCGGTGGCGGAGCGGTCGGCGCGGGCGGTGGCGCTGCAGGGCGATGCATCGCGTCGGAGCGGAACGCTCGCGGCGGCGGCGGACTCGCTGGAGATGCTGGATCTTTCGCGGGTGATCTCCGCGAGCGATCACAACGGTTCGGCGTATGTGCGGATCACGCGCGGGTGCAACAAATTCTGCACCTACTGCGTCGTGCCGCAGACCCGCGGTGCGGAGATCCATCGCCCGCCGGAGCACATCATCGAGGAGTGCAAGCGGCTGGCGGATTCGGGCGTGATCGAGGTGACGCTGCTCGGGCAGACCGTGAATCACTACCGCTTCGAGCACGGCGCGGCGGTGGCGGTCGACGGCGTCGTGCAGCCGCAGAAGGGGCGCTCGTACAAGGGCGGTCACCGGCGCGATCCGCTCGCGGGCGAGCGCACGACGACCTTCGCCGATCTGCTGCACCGGATCCACGAAGAGGTTCCGGCGATCCAGCGGCTGCGGTTCGTGACTTCATACCCGCGCGACTTCGGGGATGATGCGCTCGAAGTGATGCGGGATTCGCCACGGATCTGCCGCTACCTCCATGTCCCGGCGCAGTCCGGCTCGAACCGGATCCTGAAGCTGATGAACCGCGGGTACACGGTCGAGGAGTATCTGGAGTTCATCGAGCGGGCACGGTCGATCCTGCATCAGCCGGAGATCGATCGACCGCTGACGATCGCGGGTGACATCATCGTCGGATTCTGCTCGGAGACGGAGGAGGACTTCCGCGCGACGGAGGCGCTGCTGCGTCGGGTCCGCTACAAGAACTGTTTCATCTTCAAGTACTCGCCGCGTCCCGGCACGGTGGCCTTCGACCGGATTCCCGACGATGTGCCGGACGAGGTCAAGCGTCGCAGGTGCAACGACCTGCTCGCGGTGCAGCACGAGATCTCGGATGAGATCAGCCGTGAGCACATCGGCACGGTGCAGCGCGTGTTCGTGCAGGGGGTGAGCGCACGCGAGCGGAAGAAGCGCCCGGCGGCCCAGGGCGCGGGGATGGTTGGTTTGACCGTGCGGGGAGAGTCGAGCGAAGCGGAGCCGTCATCCTGCGCGGGGGTCGTGACGGACTCGGCGGGGCCGATCCAGATGACCGGTCGGACGGACGGCGACCTGATCGTGGTTTTCGATTGCCCGCCGGACCGATCGCCTGATGCGCTGATCGGTCGCATCCTGCCGCTGCGGATCACCTCGGCGACGATGCTGACGATGAACGGTGAGCTTGCCGACTGATCCGGGTTTGTCGGATCAGCGGGCGGACGAAGTCGCTCGCGAGCGCTCGGTCAGCCACGCATCGGCGATGAGGATTATTTCTTCCTCGATGTTGCGAACCGCGGCGAGGGCGACATTTCCGGGACGCTCGTTGCTGATGACCGCGAAGATGACCTTCCGCCCGGTGGATTCGTCGATCACATATCCGGAGAGTGCGGAGACGCCCGAGAGGTAGCCGCTCTTGGCGCGGATGGTGTTGTTGGACTGCCGGTCGCGCATGCGTCTGCGGAGTGTGCCCTCCCCGGCGGTGGGGAGTGAATCGATGAAGAATCGGCCGATGCGTTCATCCGCCCCGACGGCGTGGAGCCAGCGGGCGATCACGCCGGTCGTGACGCGGTTCTGGCGGCTCATGCCGGAGCCATCCGCCACGATGATGTGGCTCGCGGCCTCCGGACCGATGCGTTCGAGGATGTTCATGCGGATCACGGTGGCGCCGTTGGCCCACGATCCCGGCGTGCGCGTGATCTCGTGCCCGATCCGCTTGAGCAGGGCTTCGGCGTAGAGATTGCTCGAATCCTTGTTGCAGCGTTCGAGCACAACGCTCAGCGGTGTGCGGACGGTGTGGATCGCGATGGCATCGGAGAAATCGTCGCTCATGTCGGCGGTGCGGACCGTTGCGACGCTGCCGCCCGCGCTGCGGATGCGGTGAGCAAGCAGCGTGGCGAAGTACTCGGGGATGTTGTGGACGGTGACCGGAACGGGGGAGGAGGCGTGGCGGATGTCGCCGTGTACTCCGATGTCGTTGCTGCCGTGACGGCGCGAAGCCCAGGCGGTGTGGTTGCCGCTGCGTCCGACGGTGCGTGCGCGGTTGTTGAGCGAGATCCACGGCGAATCCGGCTCGGTGCGGAGCGTGGGGGCAGCACCTTCGCGTGTCGGGGTGGTGTAGATGGAGAGGATGTTGGTGTGGAAGTTGAACCCGGCGACCTCGGCGCAGTAGCGACGGTTGAGCTGGGCCTCGGGCCATGTCGGGTGGACGAAGTCACGGTCGAAGATCCGATCGTCGACAACGAGTTCCTCGACATCGAGTGCCCCGGCGCTGCGGAGGGCGCTCACCCATGTTTCGAGGAGGTCCTCGACGGAGAGCCGCATCTCCTGGAGCAGTTCGGGATCGGCGAAGGCGGGGTCGCCCGATCCCTGCACGATGACTCGTTTCGGGCTGCCGTCGACGCCGGGCTGGATGAGCAGGTGCGATTCGAAGACGAAGTCCGGCCCGAGGACATCCGCCGCGACCGCGCTGGTCAGAAGCTTCATGTTCGAGGCGGGGATCATCGCGGCGTCGGGCCGATGGGAGCCGAGGGTTCGGCCCGTCTGGGCATCGAGGATGGTGATGGAAAGACGGACACGCGGATCGAGCTTCGAGCGATTGAGGAGCGTTTCGATCTGCTGATCGAGCGAGGATGCCGCCGCCGCGGCGGTGACCGCGAGAAGCGTGACGAGACCGAGTCCGACCCGAATCCAACCGTGGCGATGCAACAACGCGCTCTCTCCCTTGCTGACCTGGTGCTGACAGAGAATCCCGCGGGACGGGCTCGTCCCGCAGCAAGGGTATCGGCGCAGCCCCTGCGCCTCCTGCACTCAACGGAATTCGTCGTGAGAGGGCGTCGATGGGGCTACACTGGGGCCCTCCGGGCGGCCTCCCGCCGGTTTGTGCGAGAGGGTCGCCGATCGTTCTGAGCCAACGCCCCAGTTCTTGCCGCAGGAGCCCACCGATGTCCGAGGCCAAGCCCCAGATCACCTTCGAGGATTTCGCGCGTGTCGATCTGCGCACCGCCCGCATCGTCAAGGCGGAGCACCATCCGAACGCCGACCGCCTCCTCAAGCTCCAGTTGGATGACGGCTCCGGCCAGCCCCGCCAGATCTGTGCCGGGATCCGGGGGTACTACGAGCCGGAGGATCTGGTCGGGAAGTCGATCGTCATCGTGGCGAATCTGGCCCCGAGGACGATCCGGGGCGAGGAGTCCCACGGCATGCTGCTGGCGGCGTCGAACGCCTCGAACGAGCAGGCCAGCGAGCAGGGGATCGACCGGCAGGTTGTGCTGCTGACGCCGATGGGTGAGATCCCGCCCGGCGCGACGGTGTCGTGATCTTCATGCGTACGGGTCAGTCTCGTTTTCTCCGAGCCCTTCCCGTGATTGCAGGGCTCGTCTGATTTCGAGTTCCTGCTCGATGGCGGGAACCGGGATCGCCAGATCCACCTCGTCGACACTCATCATGGCGTACTGCCCCAGATGATGTTGCACGACATTCCCGAACTCGACCGCTGCCCACGGGATCGAGATCGCGAGCGTGCTGACGCCGGGGCCGCCCGAGCGTTCGAGGTGCAGATGGTCCTCATCGCTGCACAGGACGACTTCCTGCACGCCCCGACGCCATGTCCACGGCATGAAAAACCACCAGCAACCCGGGGCGGGGCGCTGGAAGAAGCTCTCCTCGCCGGGGGCGCCGATGAAGATCTGCGTGCGGACCGGCTTTGCTTCGGGATTCACTGATGCCGGGGGGTACCGCTCGGCGAGGAGACGCCAGCCGCGCGACGGTCCCTGCATGATGTTCGTGATGACGCCGAAGACGATCACGACGCCGAGGACGCTGAGCAGGATGATCACGCTGGTGCCGATCATGCCCACAGAGTAACGAATCTGGGGCGAGCACTCAGGCGTCGAGCATCACTTTGAGATAGCGCCCCGTGTGGCTGTGCGGGGTCCGTGCGACATCCTCGGGCGTGCCCGCCGCGACGATCCGCCCGCCGCCATCGCCGCCCTCGGGTCCGAGGTCGATGATCCAGTCGGCGCACTTGATGACATCGAGATTGTGCTCGATGACGACCAGCGTGTGCCCGGCATCGGCGAGGCGGTGCATGACGGAGAGGAGTTTGGCGACATCCTCGAAGTGCAGCCCGGTGGTCGGTTCGTCGAGGATGTAGAGCGTGTGGCCGGTGGCGCCCTTGCCGAGTTCGGTGGCGAGCTTCACGCGCTGGGCTTCGCCGCCGGAGAGCGTTGTCGAGGGCTGGCCGAGCGTGATGTAGGAGAGCCCGACATCACGCAGGCACTCGACGAAGCGCTGGATCTTCGGATGATTCTCGAAGAAGCCGCACGCCTCCTCGACGGTCATCGCGAGCACATCGGCGATCGACTTGCCGCGGTAGGTGACCTGGAGCGTCTCGCGGTTGAATCGCTTCCCGGCGCAGACCTCGCACTCGACATAGACATCGGGGAGGAAGTGCATCTCGATCTTCTTGGTGCCCTGTCCCTGACATGCCTCGCAGCGACCTCCCTTGACATTGAAGGAGAAGCGGCCGGGCTTGTAGCCGCGGATGCGGGCCTCCTTGGTCTGCACATAGACGCGCCGGACATCATCGAACAGCCCTGTGTAGGTCGCGGGGTTGCTGCGGGGGGTGCGCCCGATCGGGGACTGGTCGACCTCGATGATTCGGTCGATCTGGTTCAGTCCGTTGACGCGGTCGTGTGCGCCGGGCTTGTGGCGTCCGCCGTAGAGATGCTGGTGCGTCGCCTTGAGCAGGATGTCGTTGACGAGCGTGCTCTTGCCGGACCCGGAAACGCCGGTGATGCAGACGATGCCACCGAGCGGGAACACGGCATCGATGGATTTGAGGTTGTTCTCCTTGGCGCCCTTCACAACGAGCGCCTTCTTCTCGCTCACGGAGCGCCGGGCCACCGGAATTTCGATCCGGCGCTTGCCGCTGAGATACTGACCCGTGATGGAGGTCTCGTGTGCGGCGACTTCATCGACGGTGCCCTGCGCGACGACCGTCCCGCCATGCACGCCCGGGCCCGGACCGATGTCGAGCAGATGGTCTGCGGAGCGGATCATCTCCTCATCATGCTCGACAACGATGACGGTGTTCCCGATGTCGGTGAGGTGGCGGAGGGTGCGGATGAGCCGGCCGTTGTCCCGCTGGTGCAGGCCGATGGTCGGCTCGTCGAGGACATAACACGCGCCGACCAGCCCGCTGCCGACCTGCGTCGCCAGCCGGATGCGCTGCGCCTCGCCGCCGGAGAGCGTCGCGGTGCGTCGGTCGAGCGAGAGATATTCCAGACCGACCGAGGCAAGAAATCCAAGTCGCGCCTCGACCTCGCGGACGATCGGACCGGCGATCTCCTGCTGCTCGCGCGTGAGCTTGAGCGATGTGATGATCCGGATGGCATCGCTGATGTTCAGCTTGGTGAAGTCGGCGATGTTCAGCAGGTGCGGATCGTCCGTGAATCCGTGCGCGCCGCGAGCCTTGGCGACTTCCTTGGGGAGCGGTTCGGTGCATCCGATGAAAACCGCCAGCGACTTCATCGCCAGCCGATCGCCGCGGCACTCGGGGCACTCGCGCTCCGTCATGAACTGGTGCAGGTGATCGCGTGACCACGAGGAATCGGTCTTCTCGAACCACTCGTGCAGGATCGCGATGACGCCCGGCCACGCTGCGCCGTGTTCCGCGGCCTCCGCCTCATCCGTGCCGTAGAGCAGGATGTCGTAGAGATCGTCGGACATGCCCTCCAGCGGTGCGTCGTAGGACCAGTCGAACTGACGGCAGAAGCGCCGGAGCAGGCGCGGGTAGTACATCCCGCCCGGACCGTTCTTCTTCCACGGCGCAATGCCGCCGCGCCGCAGCGATCGGGAGTAGTCCGGAACGACGAGGTCTTCATCGAATTCGAGGATCGCGCCGAGGCCGCTGCATCGCTCGCACGCGCCGAAGGGCGAGTTGAAGGAGAACATCCGCGGCTCAAGCTCCTCCAGCGAACACTCGGGATGGACCGCGCAGGCGTAATGCTCGGAGTAGGTCTGGTCGGTCCATGTGCTGTCGTCGTTCTCCGTGGCGATGACAACGACGCCCCCACCCGCGCGCAGGGCCGTCTCGACCGATTCGACGAGCCGCTGACGCCCATCGGGCTTGACCACGATCCGGTCGATGACCGCCTCGATCGTGTGCTTCTCGTAGCGCCCGAGCTTGAGCGGATTCTCCGATCCGTCCTTGAGCGCCTCGCGGAGATCGGTCACCGCCCCGTTCACGCGTGCGCGGATGAATCCCTGTGCGACGAGGTCGTCCAGCACTTCCTTGTGGAAGCCCTTCTTCGCCCGCACGACCGGCGCGAGCACCATCAGCCGCGTGCCCTCGGGCAGCGATGTGACCGCATCGGTGATCTGCGAGGGCGAGGACGAGTCGATCGGCAGCCCGCAGCGCTTCTGGATCGTGCCGTCGCGCTTGGTCTTCACCGGCGCCCAGCAGGTCGGCGTGCCGCAGCGAGCGAAGAGCAGGCGGAGATAGTCGTAGATCTCGGTGCTCGTGGCGACGGTCGAGCGGGGGTTGTGACCGCTGGAGCGCTGCTCGATGGCGATGGTGGGGGGGAGGCCCTCGATGTCCTCGACATCCGGCTTCTTGAGCTGGTCGAGGAATTGGCGGGCGTACGCCGAGAGCGACTCCATGTACTTCCGCTGACCCTCGGCGAAGATCGTGTCGAAGGCGAGCGACGACTTGCCCGATCCGCTCAACCCGGTGATGACCACGAGCCGGTCGCGCGGGATCTCGACATCGATGCCCTTGAGGTTGTGCTCGCGCGCCCCGCGGACCCGGATCGACCGCAGCGGATCGCGCCGGTGAGCGCCGGACTTCGGCGCAAGGGCGCCATCAACCTCGACGGGGGTCTGCTTCGGGCTCACGCGCCGGACCTCCGGCTCCGGTTCCGGGGGCGCATCCGCGTCGACTTTCGCAGCGGCGGGTTTCGGTTTGGCAGCGCTGCGTCGTTTGGTCGTTGGCACGATGAAATGGGCTCCGTTGGCATCAGGGCGGGGATGATAGGGCGCGGCACGGACCATGCCCGGAGGTCATGCGGTTCGAGCGATGCCGAGCCCCCGATGCAGACCGGGTCAACCCCGATGAGACCCGGCCGACCCGCGGGGCCTATTCGCGACGGGTGGATCGCTTCTTTTTCCGCCCCGCCCGCCCCGATTTGCTCCCCGCCGACCCCGGCTTCTTCTCCCGCTTCCCCTTGCCGCCGGTGCCCTCGATCTCCGTCATCCGAACCTTGACACCCTCGGCCATCAGGGTCGGATTGTCCTTGATGTGATTGATCTGGTCGCGCAGCGACGCCGCACGCTCGAATTCGAGATTCTGCGCGGCATCGAGCATCTCCTGCTCCAGCATGTCGAGCAGCTCGGCGACCCCGTACTCCGGCTCGCTCGACTGCACCGCACGCCGGGCGGTCTTGCGGGCCTTGAGCTCCGACTCCATCCCGGTGCGGATGGCCTTCCGGATCGTCTCGGGCGTGATGCCGTGCGCCTCGTTGTACGCCCGCTGCTTGTCGCGACGCCGGTCGGTCTCCTCCATGGCCGCCTGCATCGCGGGCGTCATGGAGTCGGCGTAGAGCAGCACCTTGCCGTGGACATTGCGCGCGGCACGCCCGATCGTCTGCACCAAGCTCGTCGGCGATCGGAGGAAGCCCGTCTTGTCCGCATCCAGGATGCACACGAGCGACACTTCCGGCAGGTCCAGACCCTCGCGCAGCAGATTCACGCCCACGAGCACATCGAATGTTCCCGTCCGCAGGTCGCGCAGAATCTCCAGCCGCTCCAGCGTCTCGATCTCGCTGTGCAGATAGCGCACCCGCAAGCCCTGATCGTCGAGATAGTTCGTCAAGTCCTCGCACAGTCGCTTCGTGAGCGCGGTGATCAGCACCCGCTCGCCCCGCTCCACACGCGCACGGCACTCCTCCAGCAGATCCGCCACCTGCCCCTGCGCCGGACGCACCTCAACCGCCGGATCGAGCAGACCCGTCGGGCGGATCACCTGCTCGACCACCTCGCCGCCCGTCCTTTCGAGTTCGTACGGGCCCGGCGTCGCAGAGACGAAGATCGTCTGTGTGATGATCGACTCGAACTCCTCGAACTTCAGCGGCCGGTTGTCCATCGCCGAGGGCAGGCGGAATCCGTGCTCGACCAGCACCTTCTTGCGTGCCTGATCGCCGTTGTACATCGCGCGGACCTGGGGCACCGTCACATGGCTCTCATCGACGAACAGCAGCCAGTCTTTTCCGGCAGGCCCCGCGAAGAAATAGTCCAGCAGCGTGAAGGGCCGCTCCCCCGGCTGT
This sequence comes from Phycisphaeraceae bacterium, assembly GCA_007693725.1. Lineage (GTDB taxonomy): Bacteria > Planctomycetota > Phycisphaerae > Phycisphaerales > UBA1924 > REDD01. The sequence goes on along the minus strand of REDD01000139.1, from coordinate 52,128 downwards.
CGACCGTCGAGATGGCGCGAGTAGTTCTCGATGCCGTTGCAGTAGCCGACCTCCTCGATCATTTCGAGGTCGTACTTGGTCCGCGCGATGAGCCGCTGCGCTTCGAGCAGCTTCCCCTCGTGGCGCAGCTCCATGACGCGCTGGTCCAGCTCGGCGCGGATGTTGGCCAGCGATTGCTCCAGCGTATTCTCCTTGGTGACATAGTGGACGGCGGGGAAGATGAAGTACATCGTCTCCTCGGCCAGCACCTCCCCGGTGATCGGGTTGATGAGCGCCAGCGACTCGATCTCATCCCCGAACATCTCGACGCGCACCGCGTACTGCTCGTACGCCGGGTACACCTCGATCGTGTCGCCCCGCACCCGGAACGAGCCGCGCTTGAACTCGAAGTCGCCCCGCTCGTACTGCATCTCCGTCAGCGCGAGCAGAAACTTTCTCCGCTCCACCTCCATGCCGACCTGCAGCGTGAATACCCGCTCCTCGTACGCCTCCGGCGATCCGAGCCCGAAGATGCACGACACCGACGCCACCACCACCGTATCCCGGCGCGTCAGCAGATTGCTCGTCGCGGCCAGTCGCAGCCGGTCCAGATCATCGTTGCGTGATGAATCCTTCTCGATGTAGATGTCCCGCTGCGGGATGTACGCCTCGGGCTGGTAGTAGTCGTAGTACGAGACGAAGTAGTTGACGGCGTTGTTGGGCAGCAGCTCCCGCATCTCCTCGAACAACTGGGCCGCGAGCGTCTTGTTGTGGCTCAAGATCAGGGCCGGCTTCTGCATCTTCGCGATGACATGCGCCATCGTGAAGGTCTTGCCGGTGCCCGTCGCCCCCAGCAGCGTGACGGACTTCTCGTTCCGGGACAGACGCTCGCAGATGTCGGCGATCGCGCCGGGCTGATCCCCCGTCGGTGTGTACTCGCTGACGATCTCGAAGGCACGATCAACGACACGCATGGAACGATCCTATGCAGGAACCCGTCATCCCCGTGTGGTCTGGAGCAGCTCGCGGATCTTCAGCCGCGACACGCTCAGCACGATCGGCAGCACGCTGAGCAGCGTCATCCCGATGAGGATCCCCCATCCCAGCGAGATGGCATCCAGCGGCGGGCGGAGCCGCAGTTCGATCCCCGCCACCAGCGAACTGATCCGCTGCCCCGCCCAGGCGCTCTGGAGCCCCAGCAGCGTTCCCAGTATTGCCCCGCAGACCGCGACGACCACCACCTCGCCCAGCACCAGCCGCGCCAGCGCACCCCGTCCCATCCCCACCGCCCGCAGCACGCCGAACTCGTACCTGCGTGCATCGATCCCGGCGATGACGATGTTCGCGACCCCCGCGCAACCGATGAGCATTGTGGCGATGGCGACGATCGTCGCGATCCGCATCGACCCGCGCCCGATGTCCACGATGTTCTGCTTGATCTCCCGTCCCGACCCGGTCACAACGCCGGGGATGCCGATGGTCTCGCGCAGCTTCTCCGTCGCTTCCTCATCCGAGATATCGCCCGTCAGCGCGATCTGCAGCATGTCGATCGCATCCGTCCGGAACAGTTCGCGCAACACTTCGCGCGATCCGAAGATCGCGTGGATCGAGTTCCGCGCGTACTCCTCCTCGAAGTCGAAGTACCGACGCACGACATCGAGACCCGGCGATGACACCGCACCGACGATCTCAAATTCCTTCGTCCGACCGAGATAGGTGATCGGGAACATGTGGCCGATCGAGTACCCCTCGCGCTGGACCAGAAACTCCTGCGCGACCAGAACGCCCGTGCCGTCCCGCAGCTTGGGGATCGCTTCCTCCGGCGTGCCCTGCACCCAGTACAGGTTCGTCATCTCGAAGAAAGGATCCACCTCGAAGGCGATGAAGGTCGTTCCCGGCCCGCGGATCCCGCGGATCAAGCTGAACGCCCGCGTCTCGATGTCGATCAGCGTGATCGCGGCGGTCTGCGACACGAAGGGCAGCGCATCCACCCGCGCCCGCGCCTCCGGGGTGATCTTGATCCCGCCGAAGACACCCGTTGCGAAGGCGTCCGGGAAGCGGATCGTGTCGAACCAGTCACGCAGCACCGCGTTCCCGTTCGTCCACACGCTCACCATCATCGACAGCCCCACCATCAACGCCCCCGCGGTGAAGCCGTTGCGGTAGGGCGTCGCGCCGACCGTGCTCCCGAGCAATCGCCCAGGAAGCCCCAGCAGCCGCGACAGCACCGGCGCGAGCGTGCGCGACAGCAGCGCGATCAACGGCACGCCCAGCAGGAAGTAGCCGATGAACATCGCGGGCAGCCCGACCGCCGTATACGCCCAGAAGAGCGCATCCAGATTCTCGACGCGCGAGACGATGACAAACTGCGAGCCCAGGCCAATCAATGCGGCGATGGTCACCACCACGATGCCGCGCCGACGCACCGGCCTCGCCCGTGATGCCATCGCAACCAGCGGCTTTGTTCGTGAAGCGTTGATGCTCGGCCAGATCGCGCCGACAAGACCCGCCAGCACCGATCCGCCCCCAGCCGCGAGCAACCCCACCACCGGCGTGTACAACCCCGCGGGTAATCGTTCCGGGAAGATCACCGTCATCACCCACGCGAGGAAGATCCCCAGCGGCACACCCACCACCGCTCCGCCGATCCCGATGACGCCGCCCACAAACATTTGCATGACCGCGAGTTGCAGGCGTTTGGCGCCGATGCAGCGCAGCACCGCCAGTTCCCGCTGTCGTTCGAGCACGCTCGTTGTCAGCCCGGTGAGCACGATGAACGCCGCCGCGATGTACGCCAGCCCAGCCGCGGTCACGAACAGAATCTTGTTCGCGCGCATCCTCCCCTGCAGGCCGGAGGTCACAAGCTCCGACTCGCGGATGAGCATCCCCGACGGCAGCGCAGCCGACAGCCGATCGACCATCTCGGTGCTGTCCACGCCGTCGCGCAGAATCACATGGACTTCGTGCAGCGTCCCGATCCTGCCCGTGATCTGGTGCAGCGTCGGGATGGTCACGAATCCCGAGGGGCGATTGATGATCTCGATCGTCTTCGGCGCCACCACACCGACCAGCCGCAGCGCACGACGCCGGTCTCCATCACCGGCCAGCACCTCGCCGCCGATCTCCACCCCCAGCGACTCCGCCGTCTGCCGGTCCAGCACGATCTCGCCATCGGCGCCAACCCGCCGACCGAAGTCGACCTCCCCGGTCACCACCTGATACTCCGTCGCAGGATCGATGCCCTGGAGCGAGGCGAGCGTCGGTTCCGCGCCATCCTCCCCCCGAAGAAACACCGGCTCTCGCGTGCGTGGCGCAGCGACCAGAACCTCCGGACGCTCACGCAGTCGCGTCAGAACATTCGTCGAGAAACGATCTCCCGACACCTCGCGCACGATCAGATCGGCTCGACCGATCGTGTTCGCCAGCTTGAACGACATCCCCTCGTTCAGCGACGACAGCGCGCACGCGATCGCCGCGACCAGCGCTGTCGAGAGCGCGACCGCACCGATCAGCAATGCCGTCCGGCTACGCCGACCGAGCAACGCGTTGATACTCAGCCGCGATACCGCTCGCATCCAGTCCTTCCGTCCCGATTTCACCCGTCACTCGGCCGTCGCTCAGCAGGTACGCCCGCCGACAGTGCGCCGCCGCCGCCGGCTCGTGCGTCACCATGATCACGGTCATCTCACGCTGCGATGAGAGCGATCTGAGAAACTCCCACAGCGCTTCGCTCGACCGCGAATCAAGATTCCCCGTCGGCTCATCGGCGAAGAGCACGCTCGGCGAGTACAGCAGCGCCCTTGCGATCGCCACCCGCTGCTGCTCGCCGCCCGACAGCGCTTCGGGACGATGGTCCGCCCGTTCCGCAAGCCCGAGCTGCTCCAGCAACTCGAGCGACCGCGCCCGCAGGGTTCGCGCGGGCTGTCCCGCCAGCAGACCCGGCAACGCGACATTCTCCGCCGCCGTCATCGTCGCGATCAGATTGAACTGCTGAAAGACGATCCCGATCTCGTGCCTCCGGAACGCCGTCAGCTCCCGCTCGCTCAGCCCGTCGATCCTCCGCCCGCCCACATGCAACTCGCCCCGATCCGGCACATCCAGCGCGGCCAGCAGGTGCAGCAGCGTGCTCTTCCCGCTCCCGGAAGCCCCCATGATCGCGTAGAAGCCCGGCTCCTCGATCACGAGGTCCACGCCGCGCAACGCCTCGACGCTCCGTCCGCCCGTGCGATACGACTTCCAGACATCAACGCAGCGAATCATGCGATCTCCCCGCGCAAGGTTCGCTCACGCGCACACACCGGATGCCCCTCGGATCCCACCAAATCACACCGGGTACTTCGCGTCGTACGACGGGCCGTCCATCAGCGACTCCAGCGCTGCACTGTCCGAGACCCGGATCTTGACCAGCCAACCCGCATGGAACGGGTCGTTGTTCACCGCCGAGGGGTCGTCCGACAGGGTGCTGTTGATCTCGATGATCTCCCCGCCCACAGCGGTGTAGACATCGCTGGTCGCCTTCACGCTCTCCACCTCGCCGATCGGGTCCCCCGGCTTCACCTGCGTCCCGACCCTCTTCAGCTCGGCGTAGGTGATGTCCGTCAATTCATTCACGGCGAACTGGGTGATCCCCAGCGTGACAACATCCCCCTCGAGACGGTGCCATTCATGCGAATCGGTGTACTTGCAATCGGCTGGTGAGGACATTTGCGGGCTCCGTCAGGGGTCAGTGCCGCTCACGGGCCAAAAACGCCCATCCCGGCACACAGGGGAAGCGGATGCTAGCCGTGGCCGCCCGTGCTGCAAGTCCCCATCTTTTCAGGATCCCCGAATCCCCCAATGCGAATGGTTCTGCGATCGGTCAGGGCACAACTCAATTCGGCCTATTTTCACATTTGTCCTTGGCGCGGCCCCCCTGACATGCGAGACTTTTCCCGTGCCCGACGCGGAAATCCGCCAAATCGCACGAGAATTGATGCTTTCTCCCCTCCAGACGGTCTGGCCTTTGTGCTGGGCCGTCTTTTTCTACGCCCCACGAGCGACACGCTATCCACCACCCGACCGGGCTCCTTCCACCATCCCATCCACCCCGGTACAGTGCCGCCACCGGCCTCGGTCACCGGGTCGCAACGCTCCGCCCAGATCCATGCTCATCACGCTCTCCGCCAAGTCGCTCGCCCGCTTCCTCGAGCCTAATGGGGATCTCACGATCCAGAAGCTCCCGGCGTTTGTGCATGATCGATTCGACATCAAGGGCCTCACCGTCCAGACCTGCTATCTCAAGGGCCAGTCCCCCGAGGGGCTCGATCGCCTCCGTGACGCCGCCGACAAGGCGGGCTGCCCGTGGCTGGCCATGGTCGAGCAGAACGCCCACAACCTCTCCATCGAGGATGAGACGGTCACCGCCGGGACGATCGATCGGATGGAGCGTGTCCTCCGGGCGGCGGGGCGGCTGGGATGCTCATCGGTTGCGATGAGCATCACCGATCCGGGCGTTACCCCCGATCCCGAGCTCACCGAGGAGATCCTGCTGGACAACATCCGCAAGATCCTCACCATCGCCGAGCAGCTCGAATTGAACCTCCTGATTTCCCCCAGCCCCGGCATCACGCAGACGCCGGAGGGCCTGACCGGCCTGATCCGCAGGGTGGGGGGGTTCCGCATCGGGTCATTCCCCGACTTTGAGGCGGCCAGCGCGACCGATGATCCCGGTGCCTACCTCCGGGCTCTGGTGCCCTACGCCGCCGCGGTCACCGTCGCCACGACCGAATTCGGAGCCAAGGGCAAGCACAAGGCCTTCGATCTGCCGGTTTGTCTCGAAGCGGTCAAGGCCGTTGGGTTCGATGGCAATCTTTCCATAGAGTTTCGCGGTGAGGCGGATCCCGTCGCGGGCATCCAGGCCACGCACGATGCCGTCCTTGCTGCCATGGAGACCGCCGCATGACCGACGGAACGCTGGCGACTGCCGACCAACCCCGACGCGTCGCTCGTCCGTCCCGTACTGTTATCACCGTCGATCCACCTCACCACGATGCACGGCCGACGGAAATGAAGCGACTCATCGTCACCATCGACGGCCCGGCAGGCACAGGGAAATCCTCCGTCGCGCGTGATCTCGCCCACCGTCTCGGCCTCGAATTCCTCGACACCGGCGCGATGTACCGTGCCGCGACCGCCCTCGCCATCGACCGCGGGGTTTCCCTCCGGGACGATCACGCCATCTCACAACTCGTCCGCGATGCCGACCTCCGCTTCGACTGGGAGACCGACCCGCCCACGCTCCTGGCTCGCGGCAAGTCCGTCATGCACCGCCTGCGCGACCGCGATGTCAACGAGAGCGTTTCGCCCGTCTCGCTTCTCGCCGGTGTGCGGCGGGTTCTCGTCGAGAGTCAGCGCCGCATCGGCGAGGCCCATCCGCGCCTCGTTTCCGAGGGACGCGATCAGGGCTCGGTCGTCTTCTTCGATGCGGAGGTGAAGTTCTATCTTGATGCGGGGCAGCGCGTCCGTGCGGAGCGCCGAGCCGTCCAACTCCGTGCGATGGGGCACGATGCCGACATCGACGAGATCGAGCGTCAGATCGCCGAGCGCGACTTCCGCGATTCCACCCGCGACATCGCGCCGCTCATCTGTCCGGAGGATGCCTTCGTCATCGACACCTCGTCGATGAAGCAGGATGAAGTCGTCGACCGCCTCATCGAGATCATCCGCGAGCAGGTCGGCGATGCGGTCCTCCACGATCAACGACCACCGAGCCACGATGCATTGCAACAGTGACCGACGCACCTCCGACCACATCACCGTCAACCCGATCCCGGATGCCGCATTGGCGAGAGCGCTTCCCCGGCATGTCTCGCGTCGGCATGCTCTGGTATCGCTTCTGCCGCTTCGCCGCCGCAAGCGTGCTTCAACTCCTCTACAGGCCCATCCGCCTCCACACCGACCGCATCCCGCTCACCGGGCCGGTCCTCCTCGTCGCAAACCACCAGTCCCATCTCGACCCGCCCGCCATCAGCATCTGCCTCAACAAACGCGCCTGCGCCTTCCTCGCCAAAGAATCGCTCTTCAAGAACCGTCTCTTCGGATGGCTCATCGGTTCGCTCAACTCCATCCCCATCAAGCGTGATACCACCGACACCGCCGCCATGAAGGCCACGCTCAAGGCCCTCGCCGAGGGCAAGCCCCTCCTCGTCTTCCCCGAGGGCAGTCGCTCGGAGGATGGCCAGGTGCAGCCCTTCGAACGCGGCGTCGTGCTGCTCATCAAGCGATCCGAGGCGCTCGTCGTCCCCATCGGCATCCACGGCTCGGGCGACGCCTGGCCCAGAGGCAAGTCGCGCCCCTCCATCCGAGGAAAACGCATCGCGATCGCCTTCGGCGAGCCGCTCAACCCCGAGCAACTGATGCAGAACGGTACCGACAGCGCCATCGAGACCCTGCGGGATCACATCCTCGCGCTCCATCAGGAAGCGATCGACGCCCTCGAAGCGCATCGGCGCTGAGCCGGTTCGCCGCTACGCAACGCCCAGCGCGAGCGCATCCCGATCGCTCAGCATGCCGCCATCGCTCCGCTGCTTCACCGTGCCATCGCGCTTCCACGACCGCTCGCACCGCGGCTCCGAACGCAGATCCTTCACCTCGATCATCGTGAGATCGCGATCGAACTCGATCCGGCTCACGCCCATCAGATCCGCGAGATCGACGGGATCGAACCGCCCCAGCGACCCGGTCGTCTTGGGGATCACCAGCCCGGCATCCAGCGGATTCTCCAGCACGCCCTCGGACCGCGTGGATTCGAGCGCCTTGAGCGCGATTTCGCGGCACTCCATCGCGGTCTTCCACGCCTCGTCCGCCTTCACGCCGGTCTCCTCAGGGAAGTTCGTCAGCAACACGCACACATCGCTGTCCTTGCTGTCGACGCGGTGCAGAGCGCGGTACGCCTCGTCCGCGGTATGCGGCATGATCGGCGCGAGCAGACGCGCCAGCCCATCCGCCATCGTCCAGATCGTCTGCTGCGTGCGTCTGCGGCGCTCGGAGTCCTTGGCGTCGCAGTACAGGCGGTCCTTCACCGCCGCGAGGTACACGGCGCTCAGCGCCTCGTTGCAGAAGTTGTAGATCCGCTGCACGACGCGCGGGAACTGGTACTCCTGATATCCGCGGCGCACATCGCGCACGACAGCGTCGTACTCGCTGAGCGCCCACGCGTCGATGCTCGTGCTCGGGTACTGCGTGTCGCCCTCATCGGGCGTGAAGTCCGAGAGGTTGCTCAGAAGGAAGCGCAGCGTGTTGCGGACCTTGCGGTACGACTCGCCTGCGGTCTTGAAGAACTGGAGATCCGCCTTGATGTCGTTCTCGAAGGGGATCGACGCGACCCACCAGCGGCACACATCCGCGCCGAACTCCTTGACCAGCGCATCGACATCCAGCGCATTCCCGAGACTCTTCGACATCTTCTTGCCGTCTTTGTCCACGATGAAGCCGTGCGTCAGCAGCGTGTTGAAGGGCGGCATCCCGGTCGCGCCGAGAGCCGGCAACAGCGAAAGCTGGAACCATCCCCGGTGCTGGTCCGACCCTTCGAGGTACAGGTCCACCGGATAATCCCGCCCCCCGGAACGCTCGCGCATCACCGCGTTCCACGATGACCCACTCTCGAACCACACATCGAAGATGTCTCGCGACTTCTCCAGTTTCGTCAGGTCCAGCCCCGCCGGGGCCTCGACATCCGTGCTTGGCTCGTAGTGGCGCAGCAATTCCTCGGGCGTCTGTGTGAACCACGAATCGCTCCCCTTCTCGCGGAACGCCTTCGCCACCGCACGCACGCTCTCGGGCGTCAGCAGCACGGTCCCGTCCGGTGCATGGAACGCCGGGATCGGCAAGCCCCATGCGCGCTGACGGCTGATGCACCAGTCCGGACGGCTCTCCAGCATGCCACGCATCCGGTTCCGCCCCCATTCCGGGAGGAACCGCACTTGGTTCGCCGCGGCCGCCGTCGCCATCTCGCGCAGCGACTTCTTCCGCCCGCGCACGGGAACATCCACACCGATGAACCATTGCTCGGTTGCCCGGAAGATCACCGGCGTCTTGCTCCGCCAGTCGTGCGGGTACGAGTGCATGAACTTCGCAGAATGCACCAGATGACCGCTCGCGCGCAGGTCGTTCGTGATCCGCTCGTTCGCCTCCCACACCGACAGCCCGCGCAGATGCTTCGGCACGGAGTCGTCGTAGGTTCCGTTCGCGCGGACGGGGCAGTACACCGGCAGCTTCTCCCGCAGACCGGTCAGATAGTCCTCAGCGCCATGTCCCGGCGCGGTGTGCACCAGACCCGTGCCATCCTCCAGCGTCACATAGTCGGCACTGACGACGCGGTAGATGCCCGACGGTTCCGCGCCCCGCATCGCAGGATCCGGCTGCTGCGAGAAGTCCGGACCACCATCGACGAACGGATGCGTGTACCGCAGGCCGACAAGGCGTGCGCCGGGGGTCCGAGCGACGATCTCGACATCGTCCGCGTTCACCGTATCGGAGACGCGCTCGACCATGTCCGCCGCGACCACCGTGTAGTTGCCGTCCATCCGCACCAGCGTGTACTCGAACTTCTCGTGCACCGCGATCGCGAGGTTCGCGGGCAGCGTCCACGGCGTCGTCGTCCAGATCATGAAGCACGGCCGCTGGCCGGGGCGATCCTCGCCGTCCAGATCGAACGCGTCGTACACCGCATCCCCATCCGCGCTCACGAAGTCCACGAAGACCGAGATGTCCTCCCGCTGCTCGTACTCCAGCTCCGCCTCGGCGAGGGCCGTCTCGTTCGCGATCGACCAGTGGACCGCCTTCAACTGCCGGTACACCAGCCCCCGCTCCACCAGATCCGCGAACACCTCGAGCACCGCGCCCTCGTACGCCGGACGGAGCGTCAGGTACGGATCGTCGTAGTCCGCGAGCGTCAGCAGCCGTCGCATCTGCCCCGACTGGTGCTTCACGAACTTCTCGGCGTACTTGTGGCACTCGCGACGGATCGCCATCCGGCGCGTGTCCTCCTCCAGCGCTGCGATCTTCTCCAGACGCCCGTCCGCCGCCATCTCCTGCATCACCTTGTGCTCGATCGGCAGGCCGTGGCAGTCCCATCCCGGCACGAAGGGGCACGACAGCCCCTCCATGAGGCGCGTACGCACCACGAAATCCTTCAGGCACTTGTTGAGCAAGTGCCCGAGATGGATGCTCCCGTTCGCGTAGGGCGGTCCGTCGTGAAACACGAACCGCCCGCGATGCAGCGCCCCGCCCTCGGCTCGCGCCTCCTGGGCGCGACGGTACAGCTCGCTCGCATCCCAGCGCTTCTGGCTCGCCGGCTCGTTCTGGACGAGGTTCGCCTTCATCGGGAACGAGGTGCTGGGCAGGTTCAGCGTGCCCTTGTAGCGCTTGCCCCCATCGTCCTGCGCCTTCTCACTGCTCTGTGGACTCGTCGACTGGCTCATCGTGATCTCTGCCTGCTCAATGTGTCCGGAGCGGCGGGGTAGACCCTGCCCGGACCCCGAACTGGGTGGTCCGATTGAAAGAACTGCTCATTCTGATCGATTCGCGCGTACTCCGCGCGGAGGCGAAGCCCGGAGAGGCCATCCGGCCCCCCCTCTGGCTGTCTGCCCCGCTCAAGACCGTTGTGCGACCCCCGGAAGTCCCCCCCGGAAGGAAGCCCTGAGAGCCCGGGTTCTCCGGGTTCATGCCCGGCAGGCGATCGCACCACGCCCCTCGCGGGGCTTGGGAATTCGCCGAAACGGGCTGAGTGCTGCTTCTCGCATGGTCCGGAGTATCGGCCGCGAAACCACCCGAGTCAAAGGATCGGCCCCAAACCCGGCCCCGAAACCGACCGATATCCCTTATGACCCCGCTGACTCGCCTCCAGCGGGGGATGGGGAGGCCCCATGACCGTCGTCAAGGACATCATGAACCGCGAGCCCGTCACCGTCGAGATGGACAGCACGCTCGAACGGGTCCGGAATCTCTTCACCAAGGCCGACACCCACCACATCATCGTCGTTCGGGGTCGCGAGCCCATCGGCATCATCTCCGACCGCGATGTCCTGCGCACCGTCAGCCCCTTCGTCGGCAAGCTCTCCGAGCGTCCCCAGGACCTCTCCACGCTCCAGCGGCTCGCCCATCAGGTGATGTCCCGCAAACTCATCACCGTCCGCCCCGACACCCCCAACAGCGAGGCGATCGACCTGCTGCTCCAGCACCGCATCTCGGCGCTGCCGGTCCTCAGCGACCGCGGGAACCTCATCGGGATCGTTTCCTGGCGCGATCTGCTCCGATACTGCGCGGAATCGGGCCAGAGCGACTGCGGGACATGCGACGCCGCGGCATGACGCCTCGGGCGCGGAAAAAGCGCACAAACCCGGTCACTCTGCGCGGAGTCAGGCCTTGGTGGTCGGCTTGGCGTGCTCGAAGATGGTCTGCGAACGCAGCACCAGCCCGCCGCGGGCCATCAGGTGGTACGACTGGGCGTGTATCTCGCGTCGATACCGCTGGATGTCCAGAATCGAGGCGCACTTGGCGCCGTCGTCGTCGATCCACTCGTGGATCAGCGCCTCGTTCTCGCCACCGAACTCGATCAACTCGGCGTAGGTCGCCTTGTAGAGGGATTCGGGCAACTGCTCGGTCTGGACGGTGCAGACATACTTGATGCCATCGCCGAAGTCCTGCTCGTGATCGCGCTCGCCGGCGCAGGGCAGGGCGGCCAGAATCCCACGATCCGGGATCCCGTCCTCCTGATCGGTGATCAGTTCGGTCGCGCAGGTGCCGCCGACCTCGAAACGGAAGAGGTGCGTCCCGGGCATGACCCAGCACTCGAAGTCGTACTCGGCGTGGCTCATCTGACGCCGCCCCTTGATCCGGAACAGCTCCGGATGCAGGGCTCGCTTGTAGAGCACCAGCCGGTACGCCTGAAGACTCGTGGACTTGATGGGATTCGTCATCTGGAATCTTCCTCACCCGCCCGCGAGGACGGTGCATGGGCTCTGGACAAGTAGCGACGAGTCTAGGCCCCACCCCAAAACTGGCAAGAAAAATCCGCCAAACATGATGGATGTCGCCCGATCCGTCGGGTCAGATCCGCCGGGGCGAACGCCTGTTTGCATCCCGTTCGGATCTGCCTTTGCAGTCTTCGGCCCTTCATCGCCGAGAAACAAAGTGGAATGCCGTCCCTGCGCGCCCGCCTTCAACTCGTCCGCCGACTCCCGCGCCGATCCCGCGAGTCGACGCTCATCGCTGCGCTCGACGCGGCGGACACCGCCGAGGCCGACGCCATCCTCAGTGTGATCGCCGAGATCGCCGCCGAGACGGATGCGACCACCCTCATGCGTGCGTCCGCGCGAGCATGGCTGCGCCTTTCCGATGATGCCCGGCGCACATGGATCGCCCTCGCGGGGGAGCACGCGCCGACGCATGTCGAGGCCCTCGCCCGCTCCGAGTCCCAGGAGAGCCGCCTCGCCGCCGCGGGCGTCAGCGCCGATCTGCTCTCTGCTCGGCTCGGCATCCGCAGCGCACGCGGCAACACATCGCTCATCCACGCTCTGCGCCACGGCGTCCACAGCGCGGACAAGTGGCACCGTCCGATCCTCGACGCCATCGCGGACATCGCCCACCAGAACACCGCCGGGCGTGACGAACTCGACGACACCCTCGCCGAGATCGCCGCCCGGTACGAGGAACACCGCCACGCCGGGATCATCGCCGCCATCCTCGCCCGGGCCGAGCACGCCTCCGGGGCGCTCGCCGAGTGGCTGCGGCGTGCCGATGAGCCCGGCCACCTCGCCCTGCGTGCCGCCGCGCGACGCCTCGAACCCACCATGCCCCCGCGCCGCGCGCTCTCGCTGCTCTCACTCCCCGCGCTCGCGCCCATCGCCCTCGACCGCCTCGCAAACCTCGACTCTCCGGACGATCAGCGGGCCTTCCTCACCCTCGCCCACATCGCACGCCGTCCCGACATCCGCGAGCGCATCGCCCGCATGTCCCGAGCCCACGCCACCTTGCCCGACGATGCGACGCTCATCGCCATGCCGACCGAGGCGCGACGCGGCTTCGTCCGCTGGCTCGAAATCCTCCCCATCAACGATGCCCAGCGGATGCTCCGCGCCGCGGCACGCCTCGCCGATCCCGACCCCTTCGTCCGTCTCAACGCCGTCCGCCTGCTTGCGAAGCTGCCGGCAGCGCCGGCCCTCGACGAGGCCATCTTCGAGTTCGCCCTCGACCCGAACCCCGCGGTCGCAGAAGCGGCGTGCGATGCCTTGGCCGCCACGCCCAGCATCCACCGGCGCGCAGCGCTCGCCGACCGCTTCGCCATCCTGCTGCGGTCGCCCCATCCGCGCGTCCGTGCGATGGCCCAACGGACGCTCGACTCCATCGGCATCGCTCACCCCGGGGCAACCAGGCGCACCTGGCGCGATGGGGTTGCCTTCCGGCGGGCGCTCCGCATCGACCGTGAGGCCGCCATCGCCGACCTCGATGCGCAGATCCGGATGGGCGATCGTTCCGAAGCGCTCAGCGCGCTTTCGCTCGCCGACCGCGCTCAGGTCTGCACCGAACTCCACGATGCCATCATCGAGTCGGCGCGCCACACCGATGCCTACATCGCCGCCAAAGCGGTCCGCACCCTGCACCGTCTCGACTCAAGCCAGGCGAGCGCGGCCATGCTCGGCGCCATGAAGCACGAGAACCCGCGTGTCCGTGCCGAAGCCATCGAACTGAGCGCCAGGGCCACGGCCACGCGCACCGTCGATGTCCAGCCCCATCTCACCGATCCCACACCGCGCGTCCGCGCCAACGCCATCCACGCGATGCTCCGCACCGCCTCCCCGCACCCCGGTGCGCATGCCACGCTCGCCGAGATGCTCGGTTCAGCCGATCCGTCCCAACGCGCTGCCGGGCTCTGGCTCGCCGAACGCCACGCCACCCCGGATCTGGCGGATCGCCTCGCCCACCTCGTCCGCACCGAGACCGACCCGCGCCTCCGTGAACGGGCCAGACGCTCCGCACGGATCCTGCTCGCACGCATGCGCCGCGGCTGGACCGAGCGGCAGCAGGCATCCGCACAGCAAGCCGCATCCGCCGTCGCCTGATCAACCCCGAATCACACCATGAGCACCCGTCCCATCCAACTCCAGCTCGAAGAGACCTCCGCGGTCGCATCATCCGGCGCTGCCGTCTGGCAGATCGCGCTCTTCGCCGCCGTCTTGATCCTCGTTCTGCTGCCGACGATCTCCATCATCCAACGGCGCACCGCTCTCTTCACCCGCGACGACAGGGAGGCGGCATTCCGTATCCTCGCCCGTCGTCTGCGTCTGCGTTCGGCGCAGTGTGCTGTCGTCCGGTCTCTTGCTCAGCGCAGCGCAACCCCGCCCACGACACTCCTGATCTGCGAGTCCGCCTTCACGCGCGCTCTGCAATCGCTCGGCAAGATCCCCAACACCGAACGCGCCCGCCTCGTCGAGGTGCAGCGACGAATCTTCGCCGATGACTGAGCACACTCCCCACGCCGCGGTTCAGTCCCACCTCCTGCTCCTCGGTCTGCGCGCCTCGGGCAAGACCACGATCGCCCGCATCATCGCCAGCCAGGCAGACCTCCCGTTCATCGACATCGACGAGCACACGCTCCGCGATCTCGGCGTCTCCACCGTGGCTCAGGCGTGGGAGACGCTCGGCGAGCCCGCCTTCCGCGCTGCCGAAACCACTGCGCTCGCCCGCGCGATCTCGGCCCCCGATCCTTCCGTCATCGCTCTCGGCGGCGGCACGCCCACGGCCCCCGGCGCAGCGGACATTCTCCGCGAAGCCCGCGCCCGACACAGCGTTTTCCTCATCTATCTCCGGCTGGATCCCGACACCCTCCGCGAGCGTCTGGCCTCCCAACCCGACGACCCCAACCGCCCCGCGCTCACCGGCGCAGGCGCGCACGACGAGATCCGGCAGATCTTCAACCAGCGCGATCACCTCTATCGCGACCTCGCCGATCTCATCATCGAGCGCGCAACAACGCCCGAGCAGGATGCGAGCAACATCCTCAGCGTCTGGCGCTCTCAAACACAGTGATCGTTCTCCCCCGACTTCGGCTCACGCAGCCAGCGAGAAGCGACCCGAGCGCAGACGCGCCGCCAGCCGCTCCTTGTCGCCGGGCATCGGGAAGCGACGGAACACGCACGCCATCCGCACCGGACCCGGCGTGTCCAGATCGTCTTCCTCCAGCCACACAACATTCCCGATGATGTGCACCGGACGACGATCGATCAGACGCAGCGATGCCGCGCCCGGCAACTCAAGCCGGACGCCGATCGAGGTCCCCGGTTCGATCGCCTCGTCCAACTCGAAGCGCATGCCACCGACCGAGACATCGTAAGCGTGTCCCGCCAGGTGGAACTCCGTTTCCTCGGCACGACGAACCGCCACCGCCGTATACATCGAGGGAAGCACATACCGCGGATGACGACGACGCTCGCTGCCGATTTCCTGCCGCATCAGTTTCATGGCAGACGGCCTCCATGCTCGTCTCTCGCGGCACGCCCGACCGTGGGCTTGTCGGCACGATCCGCTCTGTGACGATGACCTGAATATCGGGCCGTCCCCCCCCCGCCTTGACGATTCTCGGTCTAGAACCCCTGAAATCACCCCCGCCCCTTTCCCAAATACCACTCCGAACGCCCGCCCCGCCCTTCCGCAGGACCCAAAAACCACCCCCGCCGCCCTTCCGGCCATCGCAGGCAACCGTCCCCGCTACAAAACCTTATGATGCGTCCACCCGCACCCCTCACACGGAGCGCACCATGACTTCACCCATGCTGATCCTCGTCGCGGCCATCGTGGTCGCCGTCGTCATCTCCATCGTCCTTCTCCTCGTCATCATCGGCATCTACAACAAGCTCGTCGCCCTCAAGAACCGCTTCCAGAACGCCTTCGCCCAGATCGAGGTCCAGCTCAAACGCCGCTACGACCTCATCCCCAACCTCGTCGAGACAGCCAAGGGCTACATGACCCACGAGCGTGAGACGCTCGAAGCCGTCATCGCCGCACGCTCGCAGGCGGTCAGCGGGCTGAACGCCGCCTCGAAGAACCCCGGTGACCCCGCGGCGATGCAGGCCCTCGGAGGCGCTGAGACCGCACTCACCGGCGCACTGAGCCGACTCATGGCCGTCGTCGAGGCCTACCCCGACCTCAAGGCCAACCAGAACATGCTCTCCCTCCAGGAGGAGATCACCTCGACGGAGAACAAGGTCGCCTTCAGCCGACAGGCCTACAACGACTCGGTCATGACCTACAACACCTACCGCCAGTCCTTCCCGCCGGTCGTCATCGCCGGGTTCTTCGGCCACGGCACCAATGCCGCACTCCTCGAATTCGCCGACTCCGAGAAGATTCAGGAAGCGCCCAAAGTCAGCTTCAACTGACCAGCACCTGAACACGGAGCCGCCGCAGCATGGAGAGCGCACGCCAGACGATGGATTTCTTCGGCCATCAGGATGCCGCGCGCAAACGCACGCGCACGCTCATCATCCTCTACACGCTCTCCGTCCTTCTGATCTGCTCGGTCGTCGGGATCCTCGCGGCGGTCATCGGCGCAGGCACGCTCACCTACAACTCCTACCACGAGGACACCGTCGTCGAGCCGACCATGTTCCAGATCGCGCTGATCGGTCTCGCCGGCTTCGGCATGACCGGCCTCATCATCGCCGGCGGCAGCGCCTACCGGATCAACGAACTCCGCTCCGGCGGCCTCGCCGTCGCGCTCGCGCTCGGCGGCAAACCCATCGACCCCGACACCAAAGACCCGGACGAACGGCTCGTCCTCAATGTCGTCGAGGAAATGGCCATCGCTTCCGGCGTCCCCATCCCGCCCGTCTTCATCCTCCCGAACGAGCCCGCCATCAACGCCTTCGCCGCCGGATACACCACCGGCGATGCCGTCATCGGCGTCACCCACGGCTGCGTGCACGGACTCACACGCGATGAACTCCAGGGCGTCATGGCTCACGAGTTCAGCCACATCCTCAACGGCGACATGCGGCTGAACATCCGCATGATCGGGCTCCTCAACGGCATCCTCCTCCTCACCATCATTGGGCACATCATGCTGCGCTCGGCCTTCTACGGGCGCGCGGTCAGCCGCGATAGCCGCAACGCCGGGATCCCCATCGCGATCATCGGCGGTCTGCTCATCGCCGTCGGAGCCATCGGCGTTCTGATGTCCCGCATCATCCAGGCCGCCGTCAGCAGGCAGCGCGAGTTCCTTGCCGATGCCGCGGCGGTGCAGTTCACGCGCAATCCCGAGGGCATCGCCAACGCGCTCCGACGCATCGGCGGCGCATCCAAGCGAGGATCCGATTCCGGGGGAGGTTCCGGGGGCGGGGGCGGGCGGATCCGCTCCGAGATGGCCACCGAGGTCAACCACATGTTCTTCGCTTCCGGTCTCTCCTCGAACTTCCTCGCCACCCATCCGCCGCTTCCGGCGCGCATCAAGCGCATCTATCCGGCGTGGGACGGCAAGATGCTCGCTCCGCTCCGGGTCGCGCAGCGTGCTGATGCTGCAAGGCCAGACCGACGCCACCCCGCCCAGCGCGTGCAGGAGACCGTCTCCGAAAAACTCGGCGCGCTCGGCGAACCGAGGATGCAGCAGGCGATCCTGCTCCCGCTGCTCGCCGGCATCGGCTCACCCACACCCGCCCACCTCGACCACGCACGCAGACTCATCGATGCGATTCCGCAGTCGCTGAAGGATGCCGCGCGCGACCCCTACTCCGCCCGCGCCGTCGTACACGCCCTACTCCTCGATGCTCGCGCGGACATCCGGGACAAGCAGTACCAGCGCCTCGATTCCCACGCCGAGCACGCCATCACCCAACTCGTGCGCAAGCTCGAACCCGATGCCATCAAGCTCGACCGCACACTCCGCCTCCCGCTGTTGGATCTGGCCCTCCCCGGTCTCGGCGCGCTCTCCGAGAAGCAGTATGCAATCTTCCGCGCGAACCTCCAGGCGCTGGTCGAGGCGGACGGCGTCATCGATATTTTCGAGTGGTGTCTCCTCCGCGTGGTCGAGAAGCACCTCGACGAACACTTCAATCCGTCAAAGCGCATCGCCCCCGACTGCTACTCCCTCGCTCGTCTCACCACCGAGGTCAGCACGCTCCTCTCCACGCTCGCCCACGCCGGCGCACCCGATCCGTCCGCGAATCCCGATGAGGCGCAGCGCCACGCCGCCCGCGCCTTCACCACCGGCGCGGCACACCTGAACCTCGACCACCTCGCGCTCATCGACCGCGCCGACTGCTCCTTCGCAAAGCTCGAAACCGCCCTCACCGAACTCAACCGTGTGGTTCCGAAGATCAAGCAGCAGCTCCTGACCGCCGCCGCGCTCACCGTCGCCGCGGACCACGCCATCGCACCGGCCGAGGCCGAACTCCTCCGCGCCATCGCCGACATCATGGGCGTCCCGACGCCGCCGCTCCTCCCCGGCCAGAAACTCGTGTGATGAATCGAATTAGATCTTGTGCGCGAACGCGTTCCAGCACACTTGGTTGCTGCAGAGATGCACTGTGATAACAACGAACACGCTTGAGTAGCAGTGCGGAGAGGCATGGAAACCCCAAGAGATTCGATTTGTACGGCTACGATAGACAGAGCCGCAGAATCCGAATGATCGGGTAGGGAGTGTGCCTTGGAAAAGACGGTTCTGGAGCGTCCGGTGTTGTGCCTGAGCGGCTGGCGTGCGTGGCCGGTGATGTCGTGGTCGATGTCACGGACGCTGAGCAGCATGACTGGTGCGGACGAGGAGTGGTTCGGAGGTTGCTCATTCGCGACGGTCGGTTCGTTCGAGGGCGCGGTACGTCGCGTGATGGGCGTGGTGCGTGAGCGGTGGGGTGATGTGGGGCAGGAGTTGGATGTGGTGGCGGTTTCGATGGGCGGATTGGTGGCTCGCGCGGCGGCGGTGGGATTGTACGGCGGGGGCGATGTGTTGCGAGTGAAGCGGCTGTTCACGCTGTCGTCGCCGCACAGGGGAGCAAAGCTGGCGGGCTTGGTGGCGATTGATGGTGCCTCGCGGGATATGCGTGCGGGGTCGGAGTTTCTGGAGCGTTTGGATGAGGCGGAGCGGGAGCGCGGCGGGCGTGGGTATGAGATGATCTGCTACGGGCGGACGCGGGATTGGTGGGTCGGAGCGCGGCAGAGTGCGCCGGAGGACATGGAGCCGATCTGGCTGGATCCGCCGCCGATCACGATGAGTCACTTGCTCGTGACGATGGATCGGAGGATTCTGGGCGATATCGCGGCGCGGTTGACCGGCAACGAGCCGGTGTTGTCCTGCAACGGTGCGCCGCTGAAGGATTAGGGAGGATCGGGATGGTGAGGCGGGGAGTGTCTGTGAAGCTTTGGGTTGGGATGGTGCTTGCGGTTGGTGTGGTGCCGGTTGGGTGCAGCGCGGATCGGCCGATCAACCCGAGTTTTTCGGTAACCGTGACGGAGGCGCAGGGCTTGCTGCGGGAGATGCGCGAGGAGCGTGTGGAGTTCGAGCGCCCGGTGGTGGTGCTCTCGGGATGGATGGATCTCGGCTTCGGGATTTCGTGGCTGCAGCGGGAGCTGCGCCGGTACACGCCCGATCGCAAGGCGGTGCTTGCGCCGGCGTATTTCTCGGTGTCGCGGTGGGAGTCGAAGCGTGCGCGGGTGATCGGTGCGGTGGAGCGTGCGTATCCGAGCGATGACGATGAGTGGACGGTCGAGGTGGATGTGATCGGGATCTCGATGGGCGGCTTGGTCGCGCGGTACTGCGCGCTGGAGTGCGCGGATGGCGGGAAGCGGCTGCGGATCCGCAATCTGTACACGATCGCGACGCCGCACCGGGGGGCGAGTCGGGCGTCGTGGCCGACGACCGATGCGCGGGTCCGGGCGATGCGCCGCGGCTCGGATTTTCTGGCGGCGATCGACGAGGGCTACGACGGCTCGTACGAGATCTACGGGTATGTGCGTTTGGGTGATGTGACGGTCGGTCCGGCGAACTCGGCGCCGCCGGGTGGGCGGCTGTGGTGGGTGCAGAATCGTCCGCTCGAGTGGTCGCACGCGGATGTGCATCGCGACCCGCGGATCGTGGCGGATTTGGTGCTTCGTTTGCGAGGCGATCAGCCGCTCAGCGAGGAGCCCCCGGCGGCGCTGCCGGAGTGACTGGCTGGATCAGTAGTCTCGTCGCGAGAAGATGAACGCTGCGATGCCGAGAATGAAGCCGGTGAAGCCGAACGATGTGCCGAGGACCCATGCCAGCGAGCGGGAGCGGCGCTCCATCTCGATACGGATGCGGGCGGGCACGACTTCGCTGGCGGTGGTGGCTTGTCCGGGTTGTGCGTAGCCGAGTTCTTCGAGGTTGAGGTCTCCGGTGTCGCGCTGCTCGGGTGGGAGCATGGCTTTGATTTCGTCGAGTTCGATGGTGTAGCGCTCGAGGAGAGCGACGGTTTCGCCGGTCTTGGGGAAGAATGTCTTCGTGAGGAAGATGCGCTGGTACCAGGGTTCGACGCCGTCGAGCGTCCGCTGATAGCGTTCGAGATCCAGGTGCGAGGAGTCGAGCGTTCTCTTGACGGATTCGAGCTGGGATTCGGTCCGCTCATTGGCCGTGTCGTTGTCGATGCGTGCCTGGAGTCTTTGGGCACGGGCTTCGTTGTCGGCGATCCGGAACTGTGCGTACTCGATGTTCGCCTGTGCATCCGAGCGGACCTGGAGGAGGACTTCATCGACGGTGTTGAGGCCGAAGAAGCAGAACCATGCGACAAGCGTCAGGAGCAGTGCCGTGATGGTGGAGCGTGTCAGGATGCCGAAGAGCGTGCAGATGGCGTAGAGGTAGGAGAAGAAGGCGAGGACGATGGGTATGGCGAGCAGGAGCGACCATTCCCAGGCGTTCGCGCGGATGCCGATCACGAGCAGGCAGCCGACGACGAAGACACCGACCTGCACCGCGACGAAGAGGAGTCCCGTGAGGAACTTGGTGAGGAAGAGGCGGAGGCGCGAGATGGGCTTGGAGAGGTAGAGGTCGATGGATCCGCTGGCGAGGAGATCCGGAAAGATGCCCGCGGTGGAGATGAGCGCGAGGATTGTGGCGACCCATGTGAGCCAGAATCCGATGCCGATGGCGTACATCCAGACTTTGAAGAATGTCGCGGGGCTGATGTTGGCGGCGTACTCCTCGGTGCCGGGGAGCGTGAACCAGAGGAAGTGGACGCCGCGATCGTCGATGCTGAAGCACGCGTACGCGGCGACGATGATGATCGAGAAGAGCAGCGTGATCCAGAAGAGCTTCTTGGCGTTCAGCTCGCGGTAGGCGTCGGTGAAGATGGCGGCGGTCTGGCGGAGGATCATTGGGCGGCTCCTTTGCGAGCGGGCTTGTCGGATCCGGCGCCGGGCGAGAGTTCCTTGCCGGTGGTCGGGTCGGTCACGGCCTTCATGAAGAGGTCTTCGAGGGACGGTCGATGCGGGCGGAGCGATCGGATGATGCAGTTGCGGGCACGGAGCGCATCGAGGAGCGGCTGGACGGAGCCGGGCTCTTCGGTGTGGATGCGGATGCGGTTCTTGTTGATCTCGACGGGCTCGCCGGACGGAAGGATGAACTCGGTGCGCACGCGACTGGCGACGATGCTCGTGGCTTCGCCCGTCGGTGTGGTCTCGGAAGCGAGCAGGAGTGCGGAGGACTCGACCAGCATGCGCGGGTGCGGGTGGTCGTCGTCGATGGCTTGGAGCTCGATCTCGATGTAGCCCTGATCGCGTGTGAGTTCGTCGATCGTGCCCTGCGAGACGACGCGCCCCTGCACGAGGATGGCGACGCGGTCGCAGACCATCTCGAGTTCGGAGAGGAGATGCGAGTTGAGGAAGACGGTTTTCCCTTCATCGCGGAGTTGCTGGACGATGTTGCGGATGTCGCGCCGCCCGACGGGATCGACGCCGTCGGTCGGCTCGTCGAGAAAAACGAGTTCGGGGTCATTGATGAGGGCCTGTGCGATGCCGATGCGCTGCTTCATGCCCTTGGAGTAGGTGGTGACCTTCTTCTTCGCCCAGTCGGTCATGCCGACGATGTCGAGAAGCTGGGGGATGCGCTTGCGTGCATCGGATCTGGGGACGCCTGTCATGGCCGCGGCGGAGTCGAGGATCTGCCGGCCGGTGAGGTAGTCGGGGAAGCGTGCGTGCTCGGGGAGATAGCCGACGGTGCGGAGCGTGGGCTTGTGTCCGACGGGTTTGCCGAGGACGCGACCCTCGCAGTGCGTCGGACGGACGATGGTGGTGAGGATCTTGACGAGCGTGGATTTCCCCGCGCCGTTGGGGCCGAGGAGTCCGAAGACCTCCGAGCGCCCGACGGTCAGATCGATGCCGCGGAGTGCGTGGACCTTGCCTTTGTAGCGTTTGTCGACGCTACGGATGTCGATGGCGAGATCGCTGTGAGGGGCGTTCTGGATCATGTTGGGGGATTTCCTCCGGAGGGTTGTTGGGGAGAGTGTGTCGTTGGTTGCATGGATTGTGGGGTGTGGGTCGAGAACCCAAGGTACCATGGGGCATGTTCAGTTCCGTGCGTGCATTCGTGGAGGCGTTGGAGCGGGGCGGGGAGCTGCGCCGAGTCGGGGTGGGAGTCAGCCCGCTGCTGGAGATCGGGGCGATCGCGGATCGCGAGAGCAAGGGTGCCGCCCCTGGCGCACCGAGCGCCTCGGCGAAGCAGAACGATCCCCGTTTCTGGGATCGGGGGGGGCGGGCACTGCTGTTCGAGGATGTGGCGGGGAGCGATATCCCCGTGCTGATCAACGCCTTCGGCTCGTACCGGAGGATGGAGATGGCGCTGGGGTGTCATGAGGGGGGCGCGGGTATTGCGCCCGGGCACACGCCGGGCGGGTTCGATGCGGTGGGGGCGAAGATCGGCGAGTTGGTGAAGCCGGAGCCGCCCCGGAGTCTGGGCGAGGCGCTCGCGAAGGCGAAGCAGTTTGCGCCGATTCTGAAGATCGGGCCGAAGCGGCTGAAGGGGAGCGGGGTGTGTCAGGAGGTTGTGCACCGGGAGGGGGCATTGGATGTGCGACGGCTGCCGATCATCCGCTGCTGGGAGCACGATGGAGACTTCGCGGCACTCGGGTACCCCGCGGATGTCAACGAGGGAATACCCGGGGTGGATACCACGGACGAGAACATCCGCGGGCGGTATGTGACGCTCGCGGGCATCCACACGATCCACGCGGATGATGCGGGGAATCCCAAGCCCAAGAGCCACAACATCGGGATGTACCGCGTGCAGGTGCTGGGGCGCGATCGGATGGCGATGCACTGGCACATGCACCACGACGGCGCTGCGCACTGGCGATCGTGGAAGAAGCGCGCTGAGCCGATGCCCGTGGCCATCGTGCTGGGCGGCGAGAGCGTGTTGCCCTACGCGGCGACCTGTCCGCTGCCGCCGGGGATCAGCGAACTCCTGATGGCGGGCTACCTGAACAAGGGCGGGATTCCGATGTGCCGTGCGAAGACGGTGCCGCTGTGGGTTCCGGCGAACGCGGAGATTGTCATCGAGGGGTATGTCTCGGAGGAGGCGGGCGGCATCGGCTGGAATCCGAAGGTTGATGGTGCTCTGGGGCCGGGAGGTGTGTTCGAGGGTCCGTTCGGCGATCACACGGGGTTCTACTCGCTGCCGGATCGGTATCCGATTCTGCGTGTGACGGCGGTGACGCATCGGCGCGATCCGATCTATCCGACGACGATCGTGGGCCTTCCGCCGCAGGAGGATTACTTTCTGGGGAAGGCGACGGAGCGGATCATGCTGCCGCTGCTGAAGACGCTGATCCACGACATCGAGGACTACGACCTCCCGATGTTCGGGGCGTTCCACAACTGCGCGTTCCTGAAGATCCGCAAGCAGTATCCGTTGCAGGCGCGCCGGGTGATGCACGCGGTGTGGGGCGCGGGGCAGATGTCCTGGACGAAGACGCTGTTTGTGGTGGATGAGGGCGTGGATGTGCACGACCTGCGCGCGGTGATGGAGGCGACTGGGCGCTGTCATCCGGCGCGTGATGTGGAGCGCGTGCGGGGGCCGCTGGACATTCTGGATCATGCCGCGCCGCGACTGGGGAGCGGGACGAAGATCGGCTTCGACTGCACGCCCAAGTGGGCGGGCGAGGAGCACTCGGGGATGGAGATCGGTGATGGCGTCCCGGCGGTTGCGAGCGCTGATGAGAGCGCGGCGTGTGTCGAGCGCATCAAAGGGATCGAGGGTGTCGTCGATGCGGTGATGCCGGAGGTGCTTGGACGGCTGTGGCTGCTGGTGAAGGTGCGGAAGGAGCGGGGGGGCGACGGGAAGCGCGTGCTGGAGGCGATTCGCGGGATGGGGGGCGAGGCCCCGGCGCGGTTCGTGATCGCGCTGGGCGAGGATGCGGACCTCTCGGATGTGGACAACGCGTTGTTCCGGTGGTGCGCGCACAGCGATGCGGGGCGCGACATGTTCGTGGAGCCGGATGGCGGCGGGCGGGCGTTCTTCGATGGGACGCCGAAGATGCCAGGCGATGAGGCGAACGGGGAGCCGGTGCGGGACTGGCCGCCGATCCTGCGCGTCGATGATGCGACGCGGGCGCTGGTGGAGCGCCGATGGGCAGAGTACGGGCTGGCTTAGCTGCCGGGCGGCTGGATGTTCCAGCGTGCTGCACAGGCCGGGCAGGTGGTGAGCCCCGTCTCGTGGGGTAGTTGTGTGAGCGCAGCGGCGCAGGTGGGGCAGCGATGCTCCGCGAGCATGGCCGGGATGACAGCGCGGCGGGGGACGAGCAGGGTGCCGAACATGATGGCCAGCATCGCCCAGACCGCGGCGATGGTGAGCAGGAGTCCGAACATGACGACGAGCGGCGCAGAGCGCGAGACGGCATCCGGATTCATCGTCTGCGCCACGATGAGTGTCGACCAGAGCACGCCGATGCAGGCGCTGATCGCCAGAGCGCCGAGCAGTCGGCGTGAGCGGTGCGTTTCGAGGATCGAATGGACGATGCGCGTCCGCTGCTCCGGGGAGAGATCGTTCCGGGGGAGGTCCTTCCGGGGGAGGTCGCGGAGTTGGGCATCCACCAGCGGCACGATGCGCCCGGAATCGTCCGGATCGAGACGGCGCGCGGGAATGGGGATGAATCGTGCGATGCATCGCAGTGGGGAGGACAAATCGGGCAGGCGTGGGCGGTCGGGATCGCGCGCCGGCGCGACGATGCGCGAGGCGAGCCACGCGGCGCTGCACTCCGGGCATGTCTGGCAGGCGTCGTCGTCCTCGGGGATGCCGTCGAGCGGATAGGCGCACGATGGGCAGACCGCTTCGGCGATGCAGGACGAGGCGAGCTGGCGCGCCCACCGCGCCGGTCCGGCATCGCGCAGGTACCACCGCAGCGCGGTCGGCACGGCGACCATGATCCCGATCCACCCGATGCAGGGGAGCAGTCCGAAGAAGATGATCGAGACGAGGACGAGCGTGATGATGGGGAAGGCGTTGATGACGAAGAGCGGCGAATTGAGGAGTGTCAGCCGGCGCGCGCGCACGAAGAGAAAGGCGTTGAGCCGGCGTTGAAGCGTCCGGCGTACCGCGAGGTCGGGGCTGCTCCGCTCCGTGAGCAGCCGCGGACTGATTAGCGGAACGATGTTGCGCCGATCGTCCGCGGTGGTGAGGGTCTTGTTGAACATGCGAGCCGGTGTGTTCGCGGGGCTCGATCAGCTGGAGGCGGTGGTGAGGGGGGAGCGGGCGTGCTGATCGCAGATCTCGGCGAGTGCATCGGTGGCGAAGCGGACATCCTGAGGCGTGAGGAAGGGGCCGAGCGAGAAGCGGGTCGCCCCGGCAGTCTCCGCCGAGCCGGTGTGCTCCAGGCTGGTGCGGAAGGTCTCGTGGGCCAAGGGAGCGCAGTGAAGCCCTGCACGGGTGAGGATCCCGTAGCGGTCCTCGAGGAGTTGGGCGAGTCGGGCGGGGGGGAGGCCATCGACGGTGACGCTGAAGACGCCGGTCCGCTGGGCGATGGAGCGAGGCCCGAGGAGCCGGAGTCCCGGGAGGAGCGCCCCGGGGTCGTTGAGGGCGGAGTTGGAGTGGATGCCCCGCAGAAACTGCTCGATGAGTTCCTGCTCGTGGGCCGCGACGGCCTCGATCGAGCGTTCGAGCAGCCAGGCGACGCCCGCAGAGAGGCCGATGATGCCGATGGCGTTGTGGGAGCCGGGCTCGTACTTGTCGGGGAGTGTGTCGGGCTGGATGTCGTGCTCGGAGAGCGAGCCGGTGCCGCCCTCGCGGAGGGTGCGGAGGGAGCGTTCGAGGCCGGGGCGGATGACCAGCGCACCCGTCCCGAGCGGGCCGAGGAGGCCCTTGTGCCCGGGGATGGCCAGCAGATCGATGTTCATCGCCCGGACATCGACGGGGATGTGCCCGACGGACTGGGCGGCATCGACGATCAGGGGCACCGCCATTTCGCGGCAGATGGCCCCGATCTCGGGGATGGGCTGGATGGATCCGGAGACATTGCTGGCGTGGACGACCGCGACGAAGCGGGTGTCGGGTCGGATGGCGCGGCGGATGTCCTCGGGATCGACGATGCCGGTGTCGGGGTCGACGGGGACGCGGGTCTGCTCGAGGAGGGCCTCGGATTGGAGGCGGTTGAGGGGTCGGAGGACGGAGTTGTGGTCCATCCGGGTGGTGACGGCGTGGTTGGGCTGGTCGGGGCGGATGAGGCCGTGGATGGCGAGATTGAGGGCGTCGGTGGTGTTGAGGGTGAAGATGATGTGGTCTGGGGAGGGCGCGTTGAGGAGTGTGGCGAGGCGGACGCGGCAGGTGTGGAGTCGCTCTCCGGCCTCACGGGCCTCGCGGTAGGCGCCGCGTCCGGGGGAGGCGCCGAGCGAGGTGGCGTACTCCTGCATGGCGGCGAGGACGCGCGCCGGCTTCGGGAACGAGGTGGCCGCGTTGTCGAAGTAGAGTCGGCGCTGCTGGCTCATCGGGCGATTGTAGACGGTGGGGGCGTGGAATCGCGTGTTTGTACTGGGGTCGGCGGGGGAGCGAGGGGGCGGTAGAATCGATCGTTCGGCTGCTCGGAATGTGTTTGGAACGGTCCGGGTGGAAATGAGCCAGAGATGGAATCGGAGTGATGATGATGCAAGGGCCGATTCGGGTCTTCGTGAGCGTTTGGGTGTCGGTGGTGTGCGTGCTGAGCGTTGCTCCGGGCGCGCTGGGGGATCGATTTCTGGAGCAGGCGAATCGTGCCGCGGCGGTGACGCCGGGGACGCAGGCGATGGAGGATGTCCTGTTCCCCGCGTTGGCGGCGATGGACGAGCCGCCCTCGCTGGCCTTGAGCGTCGAGGAGATGGTGACTCTGCGGGAGACGGATTCCCGCTGGCGCGAATTGGAGCGCTGGGCAGCGCGGGACCCGCAGCAGGCGGTGATCAAGGCGCTCGCGGAGGTCGGGGATCCGGATCAGCGTTTCGTGCTCGGGATCCCGTACGACAGCGCGAAGAGTGCGCCGGAGGAGTGGCGGCGCGCGGGGCTGGTGAATTCGATCGGTCGCGGCGGGGAACTGGGGACGGTTTCCTTCGATTATCTGGATCGGATGGAATGGCTGCTGCGGCTCGCGCTTGTCGACTCGTTTCGTCTTGCGCGCGAGGGGAACGGGGAAGCATCGCTCGATGTATTGATCGATCTGCTTCGGCTGGGCCGGGTTCTTGCCGATCGTCCGAGCGCGACCGAGAAGCAGTTCGCATTCGTGCTGATGCGTGTTGCGCTGGAGCGCGTGCGGGATGTTGTGTACTCGCATCAGAGCGCGTTCACCTCGACGATTCTGAAGGAGGCGATTCCCGAGCTGGACGATCGGGCGATGACGCTCAATCGCATTTCGTTTCCTGTGTTCGAGCGATTGGCGGCGGAGCAGGCGCTGAGCCGCGGGTTTGAGGAGCGGGGCGAGGTGCGTGTCGGGGCCTTGGCGGAGCTTCTGGCGAAGTCCGCATCGAACATGCTGCCCTTGCGGACCTTCTCCGAGTACGCGTGGTACGAGCGGCTGGCATCGCAGCACGAGGGCTGGTTCGAAACGAGCGATCGGATCCAGGCGGTGTGGGGGGATTTCGAGATCCGTTGGAACAATCAGAACTGGAATGAGCCGACGCTGCGCCGGGTGACGGACTTTGAGCAGACCGATCCGACGAAGTTCAGCGTGATCCGTCGTTTCGGCGGCATCGATGCGGAGACGGATCTGTACCGTTTTCTGTCGCAGATCCGTTTCGACACGGTGACGGAGCTGCGCGGGACATACAACTCGCTGGGCGTGGTCGCGTTTCGTCTGGACAACCGCGCTTTCCCGCCGGTGCTCGCTGCGATCCAGCCGCGGTATGTGCCTCGCTTGGCGTTGGATCCGTACGCGTGGAATGAGCGGCTTCGTCGCCAGGAGGACTTCGGGTATTTCGTGCCGATCCGTGACCAGACTTTCGGTCCCCGCGAGTTGCCGCGCCCGTACGCGGTGCGTGTGAATCTGTTCGAGAATGATCAGATGCGGGCGCCCACTCCTGCCCAGGAGGATGCGCCGGCGGGTGCGGGGATGAGCATGGCAGCGCCTCCGGGCGCAGCGGGGGGAGGTTTCGGCGGGATGATGACTGGGGTTGGCGGGGGATTGCAGGCGGATGCGATGGAGGATATCCCGGACGATTTGATCGACGAAGAGACCGGGCGGGTGCGTGTCGATGTGCTCCGGAGATGGTTCCTTCAGAATGTCGATGACTATGAGATCAGCCGTGATGATCTGGAGGAGATGAATCAGTTTCTCCCCATGCTCGCCGGGGTGCTGGGGAGCCCGGAGATGGCTCGCGAGCAGGCGGGCACGGTCGTGTCGATGCTGAATGCTGATCCGGCGATACGCAATGCATTGACAGGATTTGGCGTCGATATGTCGGCAGTTGAGCGGTTGATTCCGGATCTGCTGGCCGACCTGGCGCGCGATGCCTCGGTCCGCAGCGCCATGGAGAAGGCGCGTGCGGGCGAGAGACTGAGTGGATCCGATATACAGTCGATGCTGCGAGGGATGGTGAATGTTGTTGTTCAGGATCGCTACATCGATCCGATTCAGGAATTTCTTGTATTGCTCGTCAGCGACGATTTTCCGATGGGCGGGATCGGTGATCAGGCATTCTTCATCGCCATGGTCGACGACTCACAGTTCCTGCTGTACTCGCTCGGTCCGAATCGCAGGAACGATCTCGCGGCGGTGGTCGGCGCGGGCGGGGATGACATCCTGATCTGGCCGCCGATTTCAGCGCTCCGGCGTGCGAATCAGTGAGCCCGGGTCGGAGTATTCCGTGGGGAATAGTCCGGGATTCCGGATGGTTCTTCGTGATCGAAACAAGGAGCGGCTATGTCATCAAATGGGTCATCGAACGGCGAAGTCCACAAGCTGGTGATCATCGGGTCGGGGCCCGCCGGCTACACCGCGGCGATCTACGCATCGCGCGCGAGTCTCGATCCGGTGTGCTTCGTGGGCGTCGCGAAGAACGATCCCGGGCCGGTGCTTCCGGGCGGCCAGCTCATGCTGACGACGGATGTCGAGAACTACCCCGGATTCCCGGATGGCGTGAGCGGCCCGGAGATGATGGACATGTTCCGCAAGCAGGCGGAGCGGTTCGGCACCAAGACGATCGAGCAGGACATCGTCTCGTGTGATTTCTCGGAGCATCCCTTCACGCTGGAGACATCGGAAGGCAAGAAGATCCGGGCGCACGCGGTGATTCTGGCGACCGGGGCTGTTGCGAACTGGCTCGGGCTGGAGAGCGAGATGCGGCTGGCTCGCTCGGGCGGCGGCGTTTCTGCGTGCGCCGTGTGCGACGGCGCGTTGCCGATGTTCCGGAACAAACCGATGGCGGTGGTGGGCGGCGGCGACACGGCGATGGAGGAGGCCAACTACCTCACGAAGTACGCATCCAAGGTGTATGTGATTCACCGGCGCGACGAGTTCCGCGCGAGCAAGACCATGCAGGAGCGCCTGCTGGCCAAGGACAATGTCGAGGTGCTGTGGAACAAGGTCGTGGTGGATGTCCTGGGAGATGATCTCATCACCGGCGTTCGTCTGAAAGACACGCAAACGGATGAAGAGAGCACTCTGGAAGTGAACGGCTTGTTCGTCGCGATTGGGCACACCCCCGCGACGAAGTTCATCAAGGACAGCGGCATCGAGATGGACGACAAGGGGTACATCCGTCTGAACTCGCGTCACAGCGCGACGAACATCGACGGTGTGTTTGCGGCGGGCGATGTGGCGGATGCGGAGTATCGTCAGGCGGTGACCGCCGCGGGCATGGGGTGTCAGGCGGCGCTGGATGCCGAGCGGTGGCTGGGCGGAAAGGGATTGGCCTGACGAGGCGTTGCCGGATCAGTCTTCGTTCCGGGGTTCCTGCTTCGGGTCTTCAGCGCTGTCTTGCGAGGCGCCCGAGGGAGATTCAGAGCGAGATTCCTGTGCATGTCTGGCCCGTTGCGCGGACTCGCGTCTGCTGTTGTCTTCGGCCTCGTGGCGTTCGAGCACACGCTGGATGAGCCGGTCCATGGCTTCGGCGGTGGCCATCTCTTCGACGACGGTTTCGTTGGCTCCGAGGGAGATGGCGATCATCGCACGGCTGAGGAAGCTGGTTCTCGCGATGATGTAGACATCCGGGTTGAGATGCTTGGCGGTGCGACAGGCGCGGAGCACGGCCTCCTCGTCGGGGATGGCGAGGATGAGGGCGTCGGCGTTGTGGATGCCCGCCGATTCGAGGACTTCGGGGTCCGAGACATCGCCGTAGAGAATGGATTTGCCGTGGCGGGTCTGCGTGCGCACGGTCTGGAGGTTCATCTCGATGATCGTGATGGTGGTGTCGGTGTGCGCGAGCCGGTCGACGACGGCACGCCCGATGACGCCGAAGCCGGCGACGATGATGTGACGGCGCGGAATGTCGTCGTGCTTCTCGATGAAGTCGGCCCGTTCGTCGGCGTCGACGAGCGTGGCCTTCTTGATCCACGGTGCGGTCTGAGTGAGGTTGAAGCGATCGTTGATCAGGTCGGCCAGACTCATCAGGAACGGCGTGAAGAGCAGGGTGAGGGCCACGATGGCGGTGGCCTTGCCGAGTGTCACGGCGTCGAGGATGCCGACGCCCGTCGGGCCGGCGACGGTGAGGATGACGAGCCCGAACTCGCTGGCCTGCGCGAGCGACAGGCCGACCTTGAGGGCGCTGCCGACGGTCGTTCCGGAGAACCAGCAGGAGAGAGCGATCGCGAGGCCCTTGAGGAGGATGAGCCCGAGGGTTCCGAAGATGACGAGGGGGAGGTTCGCGGCGATGTCCACAAAGGAGATGCTGAGCCCGAGTGCTGTGAAGAAGACCGCGAGAAAGAGGTCGCGGATCGTTCCGATCTGCCCCGAGAGATGGTGACGGAACGGTGTGGAGGAGAGGAGGAAGCCGCCGAGGAACGCGCCGAGTTCGAGCGAGAGGCCGAGCAGGGAGGTCAGCCCGGCGGCGCCGATGGCGAAGGCGACCGAGAGGATGGTGAGGATCTCGGTGGAGCCGACGCGAGCCGCTTCGCGCAGGATGAACGGGAGGACGAACCTGCCGAAGGCGATGAGTGCCCCGACACCGGCGAGCGCGAGCCCGCCGTTGGCGAGGAGCTCGCTGAGACGCGCGAAGCCGGTGGCCTCGGGATCGACGAGGTCGGTCGCGACGCCCGCCCAGACGCCGATGATGGGCAGTGTGATCAGGGCGAGGATGACCGAGAGATCCTGCACGATGAGCAGGGCGAGGCAGAGACGCCCGCTGATGCGCTGCGTCTGGCGCTTGGCCTGCAGGACGCGCATGACGATCGCGGTCGATGAGTTGGCGAAGGCGATGGCGATGACCAGCGCGGAGGGGGCGTGGAGGCCGAAGACGAGGCAGAGCGGCCAGAGCAGGAGGATGGTGCCGCTGACCGCGGCGATGCCGATGAAGACGATGCGCCCGAGGGCTCCCCGGAATGAGGTGGTGTCGAGCAGGAGCCCGATGCCGAACATCAGGAGGACCAGCGCGAGACTCTGGAGTGATTCGAGCCCGGGCCCGGCTTCGACCAGCCCGAGGGCGTTCGGGCCAATCACCGCCCCGATGAAGAGATAGGCGGGGATGGCGGCCATCCGGAGGCGCTGGGCGATCAGCGCCGCGACGCCTGCACCGGCGAGGACAACGAAGAGGGTGGTGAGGAGCGGGGAATCGGCGGGCGCCTCGCTCGCAAGTGCGAATGCGAACATGGGCGCATGGTAGAGCAAACCTCTGCGTCGTCAGTGGGCGATCAATCCGCGCCGGCAGACACGGTCGCGGACGCGACCGAGACGGTCCGGGTTCTCACGATGGGGCGGGGTCTGAGCGTGAGCGGTTCGCGTCCGATGGCGAGGCGCTCGTAGAGCCGGAAGATGATGGTGCCCGGGGATGTCCAGCGGAGGGCCTGTGCCGCGAGGGCTTCCTCGTAGCGGTCGTCGGAGATGAGGATGGTGTCCGTGAGCGAGGGCAGGCGGGGATCCTCGATCCTGAGGACGGGGCGCTGGTTGTGCACCGGGCTGGGGGCCAGATCCTCGGGGTCCGGGCTGATGTAGGCGACGATGGGGAAGCCGGAGAGGTCGGGGATGCGCTGGTGGAGCCAGTCGGTGTGGCGGAGGCGTCCGAAGATGGCGAGCCGGTCGTGGGCGCGTGCGATCATGCGATCGGCGAGGCGGTCGAGCCGCTCGGCGAGGAGTGCCGTGAGCAGTTCCTCATTGGTGTAGTCGTGCGCCTCGTGGATGTATGTGGTTCTGTTCATGGTGTGCTCCCGCCAAGCCCCCGCGAATGGCGTGCCAGCGGGAGCCGGAGCGCGGGGGAGGTCGGCTGCTGATCCCGCCTCATTTCCCTACACTGCCCCCCCGGCCCCCGGAAGTTTCCCCGTCGCTCTTGAACCCCCCAATGTGGGTGGGCGATGACGGGGGTAGAGGCGTTTGTGCGGTTCGCAGTGGCAGAGGAGGATGCAGGCGTGACGGCAGGACGAGCGATTGCGGTGACCGGTGCAACGGGCTTCGTGGGGCGGTATGTGGTGCGGGAGTTGTTGTCGCGCGGGCATCGGGTGAAGGCGCTGGTGCGCGATCGTGCGAAGGCCGACGCGGTGCTGCCCGCGGATGTGGAATTGGTGACGGGGGATGTCTTCAGCGGATCGAGCGTTCGGTCGCTGATGGATGGGTGCTGGGGGGTTGTGAACACGATCGGGATCCGGCGCGAGGTGCCGCCGGATGTGACCTTCTCGCGTCTGCATGTGGATGCGATGCGGATTCTGCTGCGGTCGGCCTCGGATGCCGGGGCGCGACGGTGGGTGCAGGTGTCGGTGATCGGGGCTCGTCCGAATGCTCCGACGGCGTACTGGCGGACGAAGTACGAGGGGGAGCGGTTGCTCCGGGCGAGTGGTTTGGAGTGGACGATTCTGCGGCCGTCGATGATTCACGGTCCGGATGGTGAGTTCATGCAGATGGTGAAGGGTTGGGCGCTGGGCCGGAGCGCACCGCACTTCTTTATTCCGTATTTCACGCGGGTGGAGTTCACCCCGGGATTTCCCCCAAAGCCGCCGAAGTTTGTCTCGGCGCGGGTGGCTCCGGTGGCGGTGGAGGATGTGGCGAAGGCGGCGGGGGAGTCGTTCGAGCGGGAGACGGCGATCGGGGAGGTGTATCCGCTGTCGGGTCCGGAGGAGATGGATTGGCCGACGATGCTGGGGCATGTGCGCGATGCGCTGCCCTTGGCGAATCCGAAGATGCGGATCATCGGTTTGCCGGGCGTGATGGGGCTTGTTGTGGCAATGAAGGCGAAGGTGCTGGGTCTGTCGAATGCGCTGCCGTTCGGTCCGGATGAGCCGCGGATGGCGATGGAGGATTCGACGGCATCGACCGCGAAGGTTTCGGCGCATCTGGGGTTGATTCCGCGTCCGTTTTTCGAGACGGTGTCGGAGTATGCGGGGCGTATCTGAGTGTGACGGAGTCGGGAACAGCGGAGGGGATGATCTGCGATGAGCAAGTCCCGTCGGGCGAAGGGGAAGGATGAATCGGGCGGGAGCGTGTTCCGGCGTCACCTGCTGACGATTCTGATCTTCGGGGCGCTGATCGCCGGGGTGTTGGTGGGGGAGTTCATCCTTTTCGATCCGGGGGCGACGCGCGAGGCACTGGCGCAGACGACGGGCGCGTGGGAGAGGGCGGGGGACCTGATCTTCATCCGGCCGCTGCGGCTGATCATCATTCCGCTGGTCTTTGTCAGTGTGGTGGTGGGGGTGACGGCGATCGGCGATCCGGAGCGGCTGGGGCTTGTGGGCGGGGCGACGCTGCTGTTCTACATGACGACGATGCTGCTGGCGGTGGGGCTCGGGCTGATTCTCGTGAACACGATCCGTCCGGGGACGGGGGTGGAGGATCCGTCGCAGTTCGTGAATGTGGGTCAGGAGCAGTTCGAGGCCGCGCGCGCGAACATCGAGGCGGGGACGGAAGGCGGGCTCGGCGGGGCGTTCGTGAATCTGATGGAGCAGATGATCCCGACGAACGCGGCGGCGGCGGCGGTGGAGGGGAACACGCTGGGGATCGTGGTGTTCGCGATTCTGACGGGGCTGGCGCTGGTGATGATCGGTGAGCAGGGGCGACCGGCGATCGTGGTTTTCGATGCGGTGTTCGCGGCGATGATCAAGCTCGTGACCTGGATCATCTGGCTTGCGCCGCTGGGGGTGTTTCTGCTCGTTTCGGCTCGTGTGGGGCAGGCGGGGTTGAGTCGGCTGGCGGGGCCGGTGGGGGTGTACTTCGGAACGGTCGTGCTGGGGCTGTTGTTGCACGCGCTGATCTCGCTGCCCTTGGTGCTGTGGATCTTTGCGCGTGTGAATCCCTTCGGGTATCTGTGGGCGATGCGCAAGCCGCTGGTGACGGCGTTCAGCACGGCGTCGAGCGCGGCGACGCTGCCGATCACGATCGAGGAGGCGAAGGTCAGCGGCGGATGCTCGAAGCGTGCGGCGAACTTCGTCCTGCCGCTGGGCGCGACGGTGAACATGGACGGGACCGCGCTGTATCAGGCGATCGCGGTGGTGTTTCTGTTCACGATGTACGGGATCGATCTCACGATCACGCAGCAGCTTGTGATTCTGATCACGGCGACGCTGGCGGCGGTGGGGACGGCGGCGATTCCATCGGCGGGGCTCGTGACGATGATGATCATCATCACGGCGGTGAATAACTCGATCGCGAGCGCGACGGAGGCGATCCCGCGGCTGCCGCCGGAGTCGATCGCGATCATCCTGGGCATCGACCGGATCCTGGATATGTGCCGTACCACGGTGAATGTCTGGGGCGATGCCGTGGGCGCGCGGATCATGACGCGGCTGGCTCCGGACAGCGAGCCGGCGCCGGAGAAGCCGGCGATCGATTAGGAGCGAGCAGGATGGGATCGGTACCCAGACAACGCCTGCCGCGGTGTGCGGAGTGTGGGTACGACCTGAATGGTCTGAAGGTGGATGGGGTCTGCCCGGAGTGCGGTCTTCTGATTCGCAAAAGCATCGCCTTGCATGAAATCCGGGTGAGCAAAGCCGCGAAGAGCGCTCTGTGGCTCTCGCTTTCGAGTATTCCGCTGCTCTGCATCGGTGTCGTGCCTGCTGTGTTCGGACTCTATTGGAGCGCTGTCGCCAGGCGCGAGTACATCGAGGGCAGAGCGACCAGGGCTTCATATGACATGGCGGGAAAAGCGCAATGGATCGCCTGCATTTATCTGGTGATCTGGACGGCAGTGATTCTTGCGCCTCGCTGTGTATACCTGCGCGGCTCGCCGTGAATGAGTCATCCCTGCTCGAGCGTGCGTGCCCAGATGGCGAGCGAGCAGAGCAGGAAGAGCCGCTGCGAGTGATCGCGGGGTTTGATGCGGGTTGCACCGCTGGGGGCGGGGAGGTCGCCCGCGGCGAAGTGCTCGTCGATGAGGCGAGTGACGAATTGATTGCTGATGGTGAGGGTGTCGTGGACGCGTCCGAAGGGTCGGCCATGCTTCTGCGCGGCGGGCGTGCCGACGAGATCCATGAGCAGCGTGCGCATGGATCCGTAGTCCGAGCGGAACCATTCGCCGATGGGGATGGCGAAGCCCTGCTTGGGCCGGTCGACGAGATCATCGGGGAGGAATTCGCGCGCGAGGGAACGGAGCAGGTGCTTCCGCTGTCCGTGGCGCATGTGGATGCGTCCGGGCGTCTTGATCGCGGCTTGGGCGAGCTCGGTATCGAGGAATGGGCAGCGCGCTTCGATGCCCGCGGCGAGCGAGGCGGTGTCGATCTTCATGAGGATGTCGGCGGGGAGGTAGTTGTTGAGATCCCAGAACCGGGCCTGGGCCGCGGATCTCGGGCGCTTGGCATCCTTCTCGGGCATGGAGTCTTCGGTGAGTCGGAAGGAGCGGCTGCGTTTCGGCAGGAGTTGATTGAGGAGCGGGGTGGGGAAGACGGAGACGAGGTCGATGTAGCCGGCGTGCTTGATGGCCTCGAAGAATCGTCTGCGCCGGGTGGCGGCGGATGTGGGGTCGGAGGCGGGGCCGAGCCAGCGGCTGGGGAAGAGTCGCGCGATGAGGGATGCGGGGAAGCGCATGGCATCGGCGGCTCGGTAGCGGTCGTAGCCGTAGAAGAGTTCATCCGCGCCGTCGCCGGTGAGGAGGACTTTGGCGTGCAGGGATGCAGCGCGGCAGGCCCAGTAGGTCGGGAGGATGGAGGAGTCGCCGAAGGGGAGTCCCATGCACTCGATCAGGTGGACGAGGTCGCCGGCGGGGTCGGGCTCGATGTCGACGGTGTGGTGCACGGATCCGATGATCTCCGCGACGCGCTCGGCGTGGTGGGATTCGTCGTAGCGGGCATCGGGCATGCGGACGGAGATGGTGGTGACGGTTCCGGCGTGCTGTTTGGTGTGGTACGCGATGAGAGAGGAGTCGATGCCGCCGGAGAGCAGGCAGGCGATGGGCTCATCGGCTTCGAGGCGTTGCGCGACCGCGCGTGAGAGGTGTTCGGCGAGGTCGGAGGGCTGGAGCAGGGGGGGGCGGCGGAACTTGTGACGCCATGCGAAGATGCCGGAGACCAGACCCGCGAGCCCCGTGAGGACCATGATGGCGAAGATGGCGGAGATCATCCAACTGATCGGGATGAGCGCGAGGAAGATGAAGAAGAGGATGGGTTTCAGGGATCGGCGTCCCGAGGCGGCGATCATGCTGTGGTGCAGGACATCCACTCCGGGCGGCGAGATCTCGATGTCCGGGCATGGCGTCTCGACGGCGTTGAATCCGAAGCGGAGCCAATGCTCCATGGCGTTGCGGTCGAGGAGTCGTGTTCGGCGGCGCGGGTCGGGCTGCTGCGTAATGTGGAGCTGGAGGAGTGCGGCGTTTGTGCTGGCGAAGGCGAGCGTGCCGTTCGAGAGCATTCGGAAGAGCGGTTTTTCTCCGAAGGGATCGCGCCACATCGAGACCGCGCCGAGCGAGCGGTCCCAGAGCGCGAGCGCGTACATGCCTTCGGCATCCGGGAGGAACGGCGCTGCGATCGGCTGATTGCGGGCCTGTGCGGCGGCTTCACGGCTGTGCAGGAAGCAGCGGAGCATCGTTTCCGTGTCGCTGCTGCGCGTTTCAAAGGTGCTTCCTGCGGTTTCGAGCGTTGCGCGGAGCGTCTGGTTGTTGTAGATGCAGCCGTTGTAGATGAGGGCGAGGAGTTCGCGGTTGTCGGCTTCGTGGGCTTCGCGGAGATCGGTGATGGCGATGCCGTCGGGGTGTTCGGCGATGTGGTCCGGGAGTGTGATGGCGGGGTGGATGAGGTTGAATCGTTGTGTGTCGGTTTTCGCGGCGGCCATGGGCTGGTGCCCGCCGTGGCGGTCGATGATGCTGAGGCGGCGATGGATGAGGACGACCTCGACGATGCGGCCGTCGGGGAGTGTGGTGGAGTCGAAGAATCTGCCTGCGCCGTCGATGCCCCGCCATGCGATGTGCGCATCGAGGATGTCGATCCATTCATCGGGGATCGGTGCGTACTTTTCGCGCGATGGTGAGACTCTGATGATGCCCGCGATGCCGCACATGCGTTTCCAGCGTAGTGGGAAGCGGGAATGGTCGGGGGGTCCGGGGGATCAGAAGGATCAGCCGGTCCAGGTGCTCTTGACGAAGAGATCCTTGAGTTGGGCCTCATCGACGGGGCCGGGCGCCTGGCTCATGAGGTCGGCGCCGGTCTGGGTCTTGGGGAATGCGATGACATCGCGGATGTTGTCGGTACCCGCGAGGAGCATGACCACCCGGTCGAGTCCGAAGGCGATCCCACCGTGGGGAGGGGCTCCGTACTTGAGGGCATCGAGGAGGAAGGAGAACTTGGCCTCGGCCTCGTCGGGCGAGATGCCGAGGAGTTCGAAGACCTTGCGCTGGGCATCGGGGTTGTGGATACGGACGGATCCGCCGCCGATCTCGGAGCCGTTGCAGACCATGTCGTAGCCCGCCGAGACGATCTCTTCGATGAGGTCGCGGGCGTTCGCGGCGTTCAGGTCCGCGCTGAGGAAGCGATCGAGCCAGTCGACGCGGGGGGCGGTGAAGGGGTGGTGCATGGCGTAGAAACGGCGCGACTCCTCGTCGTACTCGAACATGGGGAAGTCGATCACCCAGAGAAAATCCCAGAAGTTGGGGTCGGAGCGATCGGGGTAGAGGTTGAGGTCCGCCGCGACCTTGAGCCGCAGTTGTCCGAGCGCCTTGGAGCAGGTGAGGTACGAGTCGGAACCGAAGAGGAGTGCGTCGCCTTCTTCGAGTCCCGTGCGCTCGACGAGTTGCGGCGCGATGGAGGCGATGAAGCGGGAGATGCCGGTCTCGAAGCCGCCGGTGTCGCCCTTGCCGGTGTACTTGGCGATGGGGACGCCGCCCGCGCCGAACTGCTTGATCCACTCGGAGTAGCCGTCGGTGAGTTTGCGCGTGAGCTTCTCCGCGCCGGCGGGGACGCGGATGCACTTCACGACGCCCTGCCGCTTGGCGAGGGCATCGGCGAAGACCTTGAAGTCGGTTTGCGCGGCGAGATCGGAGATGTCGATGAGTTCGAGACCGACGCGCCGGTCCGGACGGTCGATGCCGTAGCGGTCCATCGCGTCGCGCCAGGTGATGCGGTCGCAGGGCGGGATTTCGTGGCTGTCAACGGTTTTCCAGATGTGCCGGATGAGTCCTTCCATGCACTGGATGACATCCTCGCGGGTGACGAAGGACATCTCGCAGTCGATCTGCGTGAACTCGGGCTGGCGGTCGGCGCGGAGGTCTTCATCGCGGAAGCAGTGGCAGAACTGCATGTAGCGGTCGCAGCCGGACATCATCAGGATCTGCTTGAAGAGCTGGGGGCTCTGGGGCAGGGCGTACCACGAGCCGGGGTTGAGTCGGCTGGGGACGAGGAAGTCGCGGGCGCCCTCGGGCGTGCTCTTGCAGAGGACGGGTGTTTCGATTTCGAGGAAGCCCTCCGCGTCGAGGTAGTCGCGGGCGGCTTTGGCAGCGCGGTGGCGGATGCCAATGATGCGCTGCATCGCGGGGCGGCGCAGGTCGAGGTAGCGGTGGCGGAGGCGGAGTTCCTCGTTGGGGACGGATGAGGCGTCGCCGGGTTGGAAGGGGGGGACGGCGGCTTTGTTGAGGATGGTGAGGGTGGAGACAACGACCTCGACCTCGCCGGTGGCGAGCTTGGGATTGGGGCCGCCGGTGCGGATGCGGACGGTGCCCTCGACGCTGATGACATCCTCCGAGCGGAGCTTGTCGGCGGAGGCGAGGAGGTCTTCGGAGGCATCCTCACGGTCGAAGACGGCCTGCGTGAGTCCGAAGCGGTCGCGGAGGTCGATGAAGACGAGGCCGGTGCCGTGGTCGCGGTAGGAATTGACCCAGCCGCAGAGGACGACGCGGTCTCCGACATTGGCGGGGCGGAGTTCGCCGCAGGTGTGTGTGCGTTGGTGGGATGTTGCGGCGGTGGCGTGGGTCATGACGACCTGATTCCTTCTGGATCGAGACTCGATCGTGGCTGGGCGGGAAGCCGGTTCTCGCGGGCTTCAAGGGGGTGAGTATACCCGTAGGAATTTCGTTCTCGTGCCTTTTTTGATTGACAATGGGGGTTGGACCGTGTTCAGTGCAGGCGTGGCAGCATCATCGTCCGAACCAGCGATCCTGTTCACGGCGTTCGAGCCGAGCGGGGACGATCACGCGGCGGTCGTGATCCGGGAGCTTCGTCGGCGTCATCCGACGGTGCCGATCTACGCCTGGGGCGGCCCGAAGATGCAGCGGGCGGGGGCCACCGTGATCGCGGAGACGGGGCACGATGCCGTCGTGGGGATCCCCGGCTGGGACAAGATCCGGCAGCACCAGAAGATGAACCGGGACATCGCCCGGTGGGTGAGCGAGCATCCGGAGGTGCGGGTGCATGTGCCGGTGGACTCACCCGCGGCGAATTTCCCCATCTGCAAGATCACGAAGCGTCACGGCATCCGGGTGGTGCATCTGGTGGCCCCGCAGCTCTGGGCGTGGGGCGAGTGGCGTCTGAAGAAGCTCCGTCGTCGGACCGACCTGGTGCTCTGCCTGTTCCCGTTCGAGGAGGACTGGTTCGGTCGTCGGGGGGTGCCGGCGAAGTTCATTGGCCATCCGCTGTTCGATGAGCCGCTGGACATGGACGGCCTGGGCGAGCGGGCGAAGCTGCTGACGGAGGGCTCGCCGCGGATCGGAGTGCTGCCGGGCTCGCGTCCTGCGGAGCTGAGGCGGAATTTCCCGCTGCTGCTGAATGCATTCAAGGCGTTGCGTCGCGAGTATCCGGAGATGGTGGGGTGTGTCGCCGCGACGACGGAGACGGTCCGCAAGCAGTTGTACGAGTGGGCGAATCGGTCCGGGGGTTGGCCGGACGGGCTGGATGTGCGTGTCGGCGAGACGGATCTGGTCGCGCGGTGGTGCGACTTCGCGATGGTGGTTTCGGGGACCGTGACGCTGCAACTGGCGAAGCAGGCCAAGCCGATGGTGATCGTCTACAAGGTCAATGAGCTGATGTACAAGCTGATTGCCCGGCGATTGATCACGACCAAGTACTTCGCGTTGCCGAACCTAATCGCCAATCAGGAGATCATTCCGGAATTAATTCCGTACTTCAAGGGTCAGGAGCGGCTGGCCACGATGTGCCGGGAGCTCATCGGCTCTCCGGAGCGTCTGGAAGCGCAGCGGCTGAACCTGCGATCGATCACCGCGAAGTTCTCCGGCCGGATGGCATCCCTCGAAGCGGCGGATGCGATCCAGGAGATGGCCGGTCTCGCGGATCGGCCGGCGCTGCCGGACAACGCGATGCGGTCGGATACGGCGAAGTTGTCCGATGCCGAACGGGCGGACGCCTCGGCGTAGTCGCGAGCGGGCGCACGCCGACATTGCTCGGCACAGAGAATCTCAGCACAAAAAAAGACCCACCCGCGGATTCGGCGAGTGGGTCTTTCGTTTGTTCAGCGGGCGTAATGGTTACTCGACATCCTTGCCCTCGACGACATCGGTGATCTTCGGTGCTTCGTGGGCGGTCCGGCCGATCTCACCGCTCTTGAGTCTGCGGATGTAATCGTGGTACGCCTTCATGGCCTGTCTGCCGAAGATGAGCATGATGGGAATGTTCGCCCAGAGCATGACGCCGAGTCCGAGCGTGGTCCACATGTCCAGTTCTGCATCCGTACCGATGAGCGGCCTGCCCTGGCCGGACTCGTTCACGATGATCGGCATGGCGGCGATGGTCGTGAGTGTGATGAGCGCGCAGTATGTCAGCTTGTAGATGAGGATGACTCGTTCGGTGGCGGATTTACTCAGTCTGCCGCAGAGGTAGTAGACACCCTGCTCGCCGTAGTACGACCAGGAAATCATGGTTGAGATCGCGAAGAGCCAGCAGGCGATGGTAACAAGCCACTTTCCGAGTCCCGGCGCAACGCGGTCAAAGGCGTGGGCTGTCAGTGATGCGCCCGCGTAATCGCCGTAGATCCCGAGGTCGAGCGTGCCGTCCGGCCTGTCTCGGAAATTCGGTCGAATCCTTGAGTTCACGGTGTTCCACTCGGAGATCCAACGGGTGCCGTCATCGACTGTCTGCCCGGACACTCTGCCGCTGACTCGGATCAGATTGCTTCCGGTGGATGCCTGGTGTTCGCCTTCGAGCACCATGAAAACGACTTCGCCGGATCGCCATCCCAAACGCTCCTCGGGCGTCTGGCGGATTCTCCTTGCTTCCGGGTTCATGCGTGGAAGCGCGGGTGTGTCGATCTTCCAACTGGGGATCGTGCCGTGGTAGAGATTCTGCCCGAAGGTGATGGAGTCTGCTTCGAGCGTGAACGGCTCGAACGCGATCACGAGATCATTGTTTCGCTGTGTGACTCGTCCCGAGACAACGACTCCGTCTTCGCCGTTGTCATTCACGGAGGATGCGTAGAGGAAGACCGCATCTCGGCTTCTCCATCCCCCGTCCGTGCGCTCCTCGGATTCGTTCGAGGGGGCGATGCGGTCGGGGACGGGAATGGGGGGGAGCTGCCAGGCGCCGTCGTCCGTGCGGCTCGGCTCCGGTACGCCGTCCAGCACCGCGGCCTCATCGCTCGCAAAGACGATGCTCACGCCGGTGGGATCCGCAAAGTCCGCCTCCGCGCCGCGGTTGTATGCACCGCTGGCGAGGATCACGAGGGCTGTCAGCGTGCAGACGACGATGGTGTCGATGAAGGGTTCCAGACCGGCGACCACGCCTTCACGGACCGGCTCATCGGTCTTCGCGGCGGAGTGTGCGATGGGGGATGAACCCTGCCCGGCTTCGGAGGAGAAGAGCGCCCGCTTCACACCCCACATGGCGGCGTAGCCGAAGGTGCCGCCGAGGAACGCCCCGGCCGGTTCGGCGTTCGCGCCGCCGAGCCAGGTGGGCAGGCCGGAAACGACGATCAGGTGCAGCATCGCGGGGATGTCCGTGAAGTGAACGATGAGCACATACCCCGCCGCGAGCATGTAGATGATGCACATGAAGGGTACGATGCGTCCCGCGACTGCGCCGATGCGCTTGATGCCTCCGATGATGACCAGCGCGACCACGACGGTGAGGATGATGCCGCTGACGACCTGGGGCACATCGAAGTAGGTCTTGGTGATGTCGGCGACATTCCACGCCTGGAACATGTTGCCGCCGGTGATGGCGGAGGTGATGAGTGTGATGACGAACACACCGCCGATGAATGCGCCAAGACCTCCGAGACCAAACTTCTTGAAGCCCTTCTGGACGACGAACATCGGTCCGCCGTGCGGGTTGTCGGGATCGTCCGTGTTCCGGTAGAGCATGGACTGGGTGACTTCCGTCATCTTGAGCGACATGCCGAGGAAGCCGATGAGCCACATCCAGAGGATGGCGCCCGGTCCGCCGAGGGCGACGGCGAGGGCGACGCCCGCGATGTTGCCGAGTCCGACCGTGGCGGAAAGAGCCGCCGACAGGGCCTGGAAGTGGTTGATCGCGCCGGGGTCGTTCTTGTCGTCGTACTTGCCTCGCACCACCGCTGCACCGTGGGTGAGCGCTCGGTACTGGCCGAAGCCGCTCCAGATCGTGAAGAGAATGCCCACCCCCAGCAGGACATACACGACATAGTTGCTGAAGAGCACATCGTTGATGGCTCCAACGAAGTCGTTGATCGGGCTGGCTCCCAGCATGGGCGAGAACTCCTCGATGATTGGCCTTGACGGCGTTCTGATTGTCTCATCGGCGGACATGGACAGCGATCCGCAGACGCTCGGAGAAGGGGCCTTCTCGGAATCGAGCGGATCAACCTATCATGCCGGTTTGACCGGAGAACCGCAACGAGCGGAGCGAAGCGGCACATGCCTCGATTGGAAATGGATCCCGACATCGAACGCATTGAGGAGGGGGGGTTTGCGTTCCCCCTCGGGCTCAGGCCATTGGCCCCGTTGACACCGAAGTCGGGCTACCTCCAAGAGTTTGAGCCGGCGGACGGTTCCGAGCCGTTCCTGACCGGGCCCGAGACCGCGGATTGGGAGGAGTGGCCTGATCGGTTCATGTTCGATGTTCTGCTCCCCGGACCCCGCGTGCCGGCGTTGGTGCGGCTGGCGCTGACGCTCTTCCCCGCAAGGGTCTACCCGATCCTCGATGTGCTCGGGAACGATGCCTATCGCGAGATCGACCCCTACATCGCATACGACCTGGTCGGCTTGGACAAGTTCGTCGAGGGCATCCGGGATTTCGGGCCGTGGCTCTTCGAGGATGGTTTGTGCGGCTTCGGCGCCCTGAGCATCGAACCCTTCGTCTACCTCTTCGTCGATGAGCACAAGCTCGTGACGCTGCGCGTGCAGTTGGACCTCAAGGAGAAGGTCGAGCGGCTTCTGACGGCATTCGAGTTGACGATACAGGAGCAACTCCAGTCGATCGATTCCGTGGAGCACGAGCACCGCACGGTGCTGCGATCACCCCCCGACGACCCCAGGTTGCTCAACGGGCAGGACATTCTCGATCGGCTTCGCTCGCTCTGGTTGCTGCAACTGAACATCGCGGGCGACACCAACCTCGACGACGACGGGCGGGAACTCGGAACCACCGGCTGGGAATGCCTCGTGCGGTGTCTCCCGGTCGACGGGAGCGGTGATCGCTTCGCCCATGTGATTCTGACCGCGGACTGTCTGGATGAGGCCGAGGTGCTCGCGGCGGAGGCGGTGCAGTCCGGCGCGCCGGAGGGCGGCTGGGGGGAGGTCGATCCGTACTCCTGCAACCGGATTCTTCCGAACGAGCTCGAGGAGCTTGCGGAGCGGCCATCGGCGGAGCTGCTCACGGCCGAGGGGGTCCACAGCGTCAAGTGGCTGGCGTCTCCCGCGCCCGACGAGCGAACAAATCCTG
This sequence comes from Phycisphaeraceae bacterium, assembly GCA_007693725.1. GTDB lineage: Bacteria > Planctomycetota > Phycisphaerae > Phycisphaerales > UBA1924 > REDD01. Next base: position 7,298 of record REDD01000139.1, on the reverse strand, counting down.
CCGATCCCCAGAACCCCCGGAATCCCCGGAACCCCGGGAATCCCCACGGTGACGACACGAATTAATCGGAGCTGGGACGCTCGTAGATCATCTCGACTCGATTGCCCGACTTCGAGTACTCGACACGGGTCATATAGGCCCGCATGAGCATGATCCCTCTTCCCGACGGGCGTTCGAGATTCTCGGGTTCGCGTGGATCGGGGACCTGATCCGGCTCGAATCCCGCTCCCTGATCTTCAACAAGGATGCGGATGCGATCCGCATCGACGGACCAATCGAGCTTCACGGTTGATCCGGGGCGATTCCGATTGCCGTGCTTGAACCCGTTGACCACGGCCTCTTCAAGGGCGAGGCGGACGGCGAAGGCAGATGCCGACGAGTAGCCCATCCGCTCGACGGCTCCGAGCAATTTGTTCTCGGCATCACGAATCTCGTCCGGATCATTCCGGAGCGTGACGCTTTCATGCAGTGGCTTGCTGGGTTGCTTCTCCGGCATTTCAAAGAGCCCGCGAAAGTTCTCTGGAACGGGGCTCCGCCTCAGGCGAACGACTTCATCGCCCGTTCAACATCATCGTGGATCTCGAACAGTTTATTGAGCTTGGTGATCACGAAGACCTCATAGATCTGCGGATCGATCTCTGCAAGGCGGAGCTGGCCGCCCTTCTCGCGAATCCTGTTGTGGATGGTGATCAAGGTGCCGAGGGCGGCACTGGAGAGATGGTCGACATGCGAAAAGGAGATGAGCAGCTTGGGCTGCGCAGCGCTGTCGATCAACTGCGTGATCTCTTCGCCGATCTGCTGGATGTTCGCCTCGTCCAGAATGTTCCGATCGACGAATTCGACTTGGATGACATCGTCGGATTTCCGTACGCGCAGGCGTGAATCCTGATTCGTCATTCTCGCCTCCATAAGGGGCACGCTAGCGGCGGCCGGCGCGGGGTGTCAAGCGTTCGCATGATAGGGGGTTTCAAAAGAAAACGCCGCGATGGACGCGGCGTGAGGAGTCGGAAGCAGTCATCCCAAGGGATCAGAAGCGACCGAGCGAACCGCTGATGGCGTCCTGGAGTCCGGGGAATGCATCCTCCTCCATCTCGGACTGGATCAGGATCTTCGGGCGGATCAGGACCAGAACGCTGGACTCCTGCTTCGCCGTCGCGGTGTTCGTGAAGAAGCGGTTGATCAGCGGGATCTTGCTCAGGACCGGCACACCGGTCTCGACATCCACCTCGGTCGCGGTCCGCTGTCCGCCGAGGAGCGCGGTGCCCTTATCGGGGATGGTCACGCCGGTCTGGATGCGGGTGAGGAAGGTTTCGGGGAGTTCGACGAAGCCGGTGGCCTCGTTGGTGCCCTGAGTGCCGCCCGTGCCGCCGGCGACCGCGGTGAAGGGCACGGCACGGACATCAATCAACTCAGAGATCGAGAAACGGACATCCAGTGTCACATACCGGCGATCCGCCGAGACCACGCCGCCGACGACGAGACTGAAACCGGTGTTCAGAACATCGGGCACCGGGTTGAAGGCGACCGCAGAGGTCCCGACCACGGGGTTGAGTGCAGAAATGTATGTCGTCTGACGATTGACGATGATGTTGGCGTACTTGCCGTTGGTGAAGGTCAGCCGCGGGGCCTGGAGCACGACATTGCGCCGATCCGCCTGAGTCGCTTCGATCAGGAAATCGACCTGAATGTCGTCAAGGAAGGTTCCCGCGATGGAGAGTGCGGGATTCTGATTGATGATCGTGGATGCAAGGCCGGATGCCGAGGAAATGAGTTCGTTGGTCAGACCGAGTGAGCCCTGCTGGACGGGGACAGTGCCGAAGTTTCCGGTTTGGGTCGGCACGAAGTACGGAACGGTCACAAACTGCGGCACGCCGTCCTGATCCGGTTGCCAGACTTGGAACTGTCCGGTCGAACCGGCTCCTTGTGAGATATTGCCGGCATTTGCAGGGTTGCCGAACCCGAAGGGGTTGCCGATCTGGTTCTGCACGGATGCTACTTGATTGCTGTTGGGATTGAAATAGATGTCGAAGTCAAAGCCGATCTGCTCGAAGAAGTCCGTCTGCACCTGAAGGAAGCGGGCTTCGATCGTGATCTGAATCGAGCGGATCTCGCGGAGCTTGTCCAGCAGCCGCTGGATCTCGCGGTGATTCGCGGCGGTGTTCGTGATGATCAGGTTGCCGCCGAACTGCTGGACGATGCCGGTGTCGCCGCCGTTCTCGCGCCAGCCCTCGAAGTCGACATTCTCCTGGATGATGTCGAGCAGATCGCGCAGGATCTCTTCTTCTGTCCGACGGAAATCCTCATCTTGATCGTCCTGGTCGAAGATGCCGCCGGTACCACCACCACCGCCGCCGGCGCCCTGCTGGGTCGCCTGATCGATGTCGAGTTCGGGAGCGAACTGATAGTTCGGAACCTCGAAGAGCAGGTCGCGAACATCGTAGATCACGATGAAGGTGTTGCGACGAAGATCCGCATCGGATGCCACGAGGATGATGCCGTCCTGCACGGTCCAGCTCGCTCGAGAGAACTCGTCGATGCTGACACGCTGAAGCACACGGGTCAGCAGCGTGCTCGCGGGTACTTCGCGAAGCTGGAGCGACAGACGCCGATCCCGCTCGATGCCGATCTGAGACAGGGAATCCCAGTCGACATCAAGGTTTAGATTGGTCACCGCCGCGACGAATTGCAGGATGTTCTCGAGCGTCGCGTCCGCAAAGTCGGCGGGGATGCGCTGCCGGTCGAGTCTTGCGTACACCTCGCGGTCGACCGGAGACTCGACGAACGACTGAATCTGTCCGCGACGCGTCGCGATCGCGGGCCAGTCGCGTGGATACGCGATCTCGTCCTGCGGCACGATCATGCCGCGCTGGATTTCCATCATCTCACGCGTGTACGAGTCGCCCTTCTGACGCTGGATGGATTCCCACTCGCGGAAGTAGACCATGTCCTGCAGCACCTCATCCATCAGTTGTGCCGCGGGGTTCTGCGGGTCGAGGAACAGCACCTGGCGTGCGACCTGGTGCGCTTCTTCGTACCGCTGCTCGCGCTGAAGAGCACGGAGCTGATCAAGCAGTTCCGAGATGCGCTCTTCGCGTTCTCTCGTGAGGCGGAGCTGTTGCTCCTCGGCATCGCGTCTTGCGTCTTCACCTGCGCGTCGGCGTTCTTCCTCGGACATGCGCTCCTGGATCCGTGCGGCCTCATCCAGGCGCTCGCGGATCTGTGTTGCGGTGGCGCGGAATTCGTCTTCGGCGAACAGCGCTTGATTCGTGTTCCAGCGGAGCTGGGCCTCGGCGAGTGCCCGGCGTGCCTCCTCGACGCGTCCTCCATCCAGAGCGCGACGCGACTGGCTGAGAAGATTTGTCACCTCGGCTCGAATCTGGTCGCGCCGGATGTTCTGTTCCGAGATCGTGTCGCCAATCAGGTCGCCGTTGGCGACGCCGAGGCGGGCGGTGGCCTCGTTCAGGCGGCTCGTCGCACGGGCCAACTCGTCCTGTGAGATGTAGTTCGAGTGAATGCCCAGCACACGCTGGTACAGACGACGGGCCGTGGCATACTCGCCACGCTCGAACGCGGCGTTGGCTTCCATCATTTCCCGCTGAGCATCGGCGCGACGCGCGGCCTCGAACAGATCCTCATCCGCCGGTTCATCGTTCTGATTCGCGTTGTTGTCGTTGTTCCCGTTCCGGGCGGTCTGCGCGGTGGCCGCGATGCCTGCCGCCTCGGCTGCACGAAGCACGCTCATCGGCACATACTCGGCGTCGAATGCTCTGCCCTGCTCCTGTTCGAGCGTCAGCAGCGCGTCGCGATAGCGTTCGAGCGTCGCCGTCTGCTCCCGGTTGAGGCGCACGCCCGAGCGGCTGACGCTCGCGAAGCCGGCCTTGGCATCCTCGTAGTTGCCCTGCATGAAGTCGCGCACCGCCTGCTCGAGCGTCGCGCCGATCATCGGCTCAAGCTCCGTCCGCATCAGCGCTGCATCATCGAGAAGGTTCGAGGCGAGAACGCGTTGCTCGGTGGTCGCGTCGTCCGCACGACGGACCTGATTCCCCAGCCGTTCGGCCTCGCGGAGATCGCCCTGTGCAAGGGCGAACTGCGCCCGTTGCAGCGCGATCTCCGTCGGGCCCATGTGGCGGATGCGTGTCTCCACCGCGCCCAGCAGTTGGAGTACCTCGGTGCGCTCCGCCTCACCCGCCGCCGTGCGGAGCCGGAGGAGCACCTCTCGTGCTTCGACGACTCGGCCTTGCTCGAAGAGATCGCCCGCGGCGGTGAGCCGCTCCGCGATCGGAGCCGAAGCGTCCCAGGCCACACCGGGCGTCAGCGGATCAGACCCGGCCCATGCGGTCGAGGCCATACCGAGGATGATCGCCGCGGCTCCTGCGCGGGCCGTCCGTGAAAAGCGCTTCTTCATTGGTCGTCTCCACACAAGTGGCAGAGGGCGAGCGCATGCTCGCGACTCGTCCGGTCATTGATTCGGGATGCCAAGGGGGGCGGGGTGGCGTCGAGTCGTGCGGAGTCGCCGTCGCGGAAAATGCGCCCGAAAGCGGCAAACTCATGACAGACAATGATTTGTGATGCGGAGAGAGGCATTGCAAATGGAGTCGGATTCGCCATTGATCCATGCTCACAAATCGTCGACACACGCCAGATCCACCCAGCGCGGGCACCTTACCCACCCCCCTTTGGTGCTGCAACCACTGATCGGTTCCGCATCTTCGGCAAAATCTTCTGACTCGGGAGTATCGTGACAGCATGCCCCCCCCGGAGCGCCAGTCTCCACCTCTGGTTCATGACGGCCTCTTCGGAAGCCCTCCCCCAACTGAGGGGGGGGCCGGGTATGCACGCGTGGTGCCGGAGCGATCCGTCGATCACGCGCGGGGGCTGACCTATCGAGTCCCTACGGCACTCGCGGAATTGCTGCCCGGCGAGCGGGTGCGCGTCCCCCTCGGGCGGGGAAACCACCTCGCGGATGCCATCGTCGTCGAGATCAACACCACAACAGACCTCGACCCCGCCCGGATCAAGCCGATCGCGGAGCGGACAGGGCACCGCCTTCCCCCAACGCTCATTTCCTTGGCTCGCTGGATGGCGGCGTACGACTGCTGCCCCATCGGCATGGTCGTCTCGACCATGCTCCCCGCAGCGGTCAAGAAGCGGACCGGTCGGCGCATCGGCAAGGCCCTCCAGCGCACGGGGGCGGCCCCGCCGGACAAGCTCCCGCCCGCGACGCGCCAGGCGTGGGAACAGATCACCCAGATGGGGGAGGAGAAATTTCCCATCGAGATCAGGGAATTTGCAGGGTTGATCGGGCTGAAATCGGTCGCGCCATTGCGTCGATTGATCGCGCTCGGGCTGCTGAGCGAGGTCGTCGTCGAGAGCGTCCGCACCCACGGCGATGCCGAAATGGACCTCGCAACGCAGGTCGAATCGGTCGAGCCGCCGGTGCTGACGGGCGAGCAGGCCCACGCCGTAGCGAGCGTCGTGGGTGCGCTGGGGCGCTTCGAGCCGTTCCTTCTTTACGGCGTGACCGGGTCGGGGAAGACGGAGGTGTATCTGCGGGTGCTGGAGGCGGTCCTCGCCAGAGGCCAGTCCGGCATCGTGCTCGTTCCGGAGATTTCGCTGACTCCACAGACCGCCCGCCGGTTCACGGGGCGGTTCGGGCGTGAGCAGGTCGCGGTGTTGCACTCGGGTCTGACCGCGAGCCAGCGCCACGCGGAGTGGGAGCGGGTGGCCTCGGGTCGTGCGCGGTTGGTCGTCGGGGCGCGGTCGGCGGTTTTTGCGCCCTTTGACCCCGAGCGTGCGCCGCTAGGGATCATCGTTGTCGATGAGGAGCACGACGGTTCGTACAAGCAGGATTCCCTGCCGCGGTATCACGCGCGGAGCGTGGCGCTCCGGCGTGCGCAATTGGAATCCTGCCCGGTGGTGCTCGGCTCGGCGACCCCCTCGCTGGAGTCGTGGCACAACGCGACGACGCCGGACGGGTCCGGGGGGACTCGGTTCCGGCTGCTGGAGTTGTCCGAGCGCGTCGGTGGGGGGCGGCTGCCTCGCGTCGAGATTGTGGACATGCTGGAGGAACGGCGGGACCGGAAGGGGGATGGGCATTTGCAGCATGCTCTGGGGCCGCGCCTGGAGCATGGTCTGCGTGAGACGATCGCGACCGGCGGGCAGGCGATTCTGCTGCTGAACCGGCGCGGGTTTGCGAATTACCTGCACTGTCCGGCATCGGGATGGACGCTCAAGTGCGACCACTGCGATGCGACGATGGTGGTGCATCGTCATCAGGTGCACGCCGCCGGTCGGATCGGTGGCGGTTCCGGTTTCGTGCGGTGCCATCACTGTCTCGCCGAGCGTGTGCTCCCGAAGGCGTGTCCGACATCGGGGGAAGCGCTGGTGCTGCTGGGCTTCGGGACGCAGCGTCTGGAGGAGGAACTCGAGGCGAAGTTCCCGGAACTCGTCGAGGGCGAGACGATGCTTCGGCTGGATGCGGACACGATGCGCAAGGGGTCGGATTATTTCCGTGCTTTGGATCGGTTTGCGCGGGGCGAAGTGCGGCTCCTTCTCGGCACGCAGATGATCGCGAAGGGGCTTGACTTTCCGAATGTGCAACTGATCGGCGTTGTGAACGGGGATACGGCGATGCACCTGCCGGATTTCCGGGCATCGGAGCGGACATTCCAGTTGGTTTCGCAGGTGGCCGGGAGGGCCGGGCGCTCGGAGGCGTCGTCGCGGGCGAGGGTGATCGTTCAGACCTGGAATCCGCAGGATCCGGCGTTGGCTTGTGCTGCGCGTCACGACTACCGGGCGTTCGCGGCGCAGGAGCTGGAGTCGCGTCGTCGTTCGGGTCTGCCGCCGTTGAAACGGATGGCGCGGGTCGTGGTGCGGGATCGTGATCCGGCGAAGGCGGAGCGCTTCGCGCGGGAGATCTTTCACAGCGCGCGTGCGCACGCACAGCCGTCGGTCCGCGTGTGCCCGCCCTCGCCGTGTCCGATCAGCCGGATCGGCGATCATTACCGCTGGTCGGTCGATCTGATCGGAGACACACCCGGCGCGATCCAGCGCGTGATGACCGCGCTGCGCAACGACGGGTTGGTCAAGTCGGATGCGACGACCGCGGTGGATGTGGATCCGATCTCGCTTCTTTAGCGCAAGTCGTCCGACCATGTGAGGCGAGGCTTGCGGTCGGATCCGACGACATCGATCCTCCGCACCGGCGTGTCGGTCGGCGCCTTCTTGAGCGATGAAGCGTCGGCCTCGATCTCGTCCGCGATGCGGAGCATGACATCGACGAAGCGGTCGAGCACGAG
>REDD01000236.1 GCA_007693725.1 Phycisphaeraceae bacterium | reverse complement strand
GGAGCGACCGGCTCACGCTCGCGCATGTCGCGGAGGCGGTGCAGTATCGGCTGCTCGATCGGATGGTGTGATGGGGTCTGTTTATTGAGCGTCGCGACCGGGGAGGGGGACGGGGACGAGTTCGAGCCGGGGGTTGTCGGGGTCGGGCAGGTCGGGGTTCTGGGAGTGCATGAATCTGTAGCCGGATGTTACGATTGTTTCACCGATCTGCGTGCCGGTCTCCCGGTCGAGTTGGAACTGAATGGCGGGGTGATTCCTGCTTATGTCGTTCATGGTGATCCAGAGGCGTTGGGAGTGCGTGAGACTCCCCGTGCGGTCGGCTATGGGATGACCGAATGTGTACGCATGCTCGCGGGGCAGCACGACGGAGAGCCAGCGGACTGATAGGTCGAATTCGGCACGCTCGTCGAAGAGGAAGTGGGAGGTGATCTCGGGGCGCGGCTTGAATGCCATGGCGTAGCGTGCATGGAGATGGATGTCTGGGTGGGGCAGACCGACGAGTTCCCACGGAAAGCGATTGCCCGCACCGCTGACGACAAGGTGTTGGTGGCTCGGATCCCACACAAGGTCGATGTGGCCGGGGAGCCAGAACTCGGCGACGAGGGGGGCCTCTGTTGGTGTGCGGACATTGAAGATGCGGATGCACGAGGGGAAGCGGGGGTAGTGGTGGTAGACGATGACGATTTCATCGCCGGGGAGTTCTGGGAAAATGTCGGCGACGATCGCGCGTACAGGCAGCATGTACTCGGTGGGGGAATCGAAGGGCGCGGTTGCAGGGCTGTGCGGGAAGTTGAACGGAGCAACCGGCGCGGTCCAGAGCGGTTTGGCGGGACTCCTCATGTCAATGATGGCCGCGAGCACATTGTCTTCATCATGCGCAGACGAATACACCATCACGAACGCGACTTTGTCCGCTCCGTTGGCGGGGGTGACGGTGGTTGCCGCCCTGATTCCATTCTGGATCCGTCCGTCCCATTCGTGGAGGATGGCGCCCGCGCGGGAGATCAGCGTCGCTCTGCTCCTGTGATCCTGAATGACAATCCGGTGTGGCGTTCGGTAGAGGAAGTGGATGGCGAGCGTGGTGATGAGGAGCGTCGAGAGGATGAGCGTGAGGCAGGCGATGGCGGTCACTGCGATTGGGTGTGCAGCTCCCCAGAGTGCCGCGGACTGCCAGCGCGTGCGCGGCCTGGCGAGTACGGGTTCGTTTTTGAGATAGCGCTGGAGGTCTTCGGCGAGGGCGTGGGCGGATTGGTAGCGGTCGTCCGGCGACTTGGCGATGGCCTTGAGGAGGACGGCTTCGAGCGGCGCGGGGATGGCTCGGTCGATCGTGCGGGGACGGACGGGCTGTGCATCCTCGATGGCGCGTGCCGCGGCGGCGAGGGAGGTGGTCGGCACGGAGTAGGGCGGTTTGTTCAGGAGGGTTTCGTAGAGGATGAGGCCGAGCGCATAGACATCGGAGCGGGCATCGACGCGTGCATCATCGGCAGCGCATTGCTCGGGCGCCATGTACTGAACGGTGCCGATGAGCTGGCCGACTTCGGTGTAGACGATGCTGACGGGGAAGTCGTCGGTGAGGATGCGCGCGACGCCGAAGTCGATGATGCGCGGCTCTCCGGCGGCGTTGACGAGGATGTTGGATGGCTTGAGGTCGCGATGGATGAAGCCGTTGATGTGGGCGTGGTGGACCGCGTGGCAGACCTCGATGAAGAGTCGGAGCTTGTGTTCGATGGAGAGGGTGCGCGTGTGATCGGTGATGGGGCTGGCGTGCTCGATGAGTTCGAGGATGAAGTAGGGTCGGCGTGTGGGGCCGTCGATCCAGATGTCGGCGTGGTGGATGGAGACGATGGATGGATGCGAGAGGCGTGCGAGGATCTCGGCCTCGGCCGCGAAGCGTCTGGCGGCTTCGGGGGCGTTGAGCCCGGTGCGGAGAATCTTGATCGCCACGCGTCGGCGCGGTTTGAACTGGATGGCCTCGTAGACGACAGAGTGGGCCCCATCGGCGATTCGGCGGAGAATCACGAAGCCGGGGATGATGTCGTGCGGGATGTCGAGGTCGGGATCCGGGTTCGGTGTGTGGCTGTTCGGGTCATCCCCGTCATCCTGACGGATGGCCCTGAGGAGTCGCTCGGCTTCTTCGCTGGTTAAAACCATTGGTTTTCAGGGTGGGGGCTGAATCTGGCTTACTTTGGTTTACCGTATCTTTATCCTACCCGCGAAGGCGGCCGCAGAGGAAGAACCACACCATGGACCCGGCGAGCACACGGATGAAGTTTCCGACGACGAACATTCTCCGGGTGGAGAGTGCGCGGGCCGGCGGGGACGGTCTGAACGATTTTCTCTCGCTCTATTGGCGAGCCATCTATGCATATATACGCAGGTCCGGCCACGATCGGGCAGCGGCGGCGGATCTTGCGCAGGGCTTTGTGCTGAGCCGCATCGTCGAGGGGGACCTGCTCAAGACCTTCGACCCCGATAAGGGGTCGCTGCGGTCGTACATCAAGCAATCACTCGTGTGGTATCTGCGGAACGAGCATCGGCACGCCACGGCGAAGCGGCGGCATCCCGAGCGGATGACCGGGACGGATCTGGACGAGCTGCCCGTTGAGGAGCCGGACAGCGGGGACAGCCCGGAGGCGGCGTTCGACCGGCGATACGAGGCGGATCGGCTCGACCGGGCGCTCGGGAAGGTGCGGGGCTACTGCCTGGAACGGGGGATGGGCGTGCACTGGGCGATGTTCGAGGCGTGGGTGCTGAAACGGGCGATGGGGAACGGGGAGTTTGCAGATCTCACGGAACTGGCAGCGCAGCACGGCGTCGAGAACGCGGAGAAGGCGTCGGCGATGATCCGAACGGTGAGGCGGCGCGTGATGGCCGCGATGGGGGAGTGAAGGTTCGTACAGCGCGACGATGGAAAAACGGACTCCGATGCAGCGATGGGAATCCGTTTGGATGCGATGAGGATGGTGGTGTTTCGGTCGTTGCATGGGCTATGGTCGGACGCAACCGAAGTCGCCGGCAAGGACGATGAAGTCGTTGAGATCGACACAGGTATCGCAGTTGAGATCGCCTTGTGAGCGTCCCACGCCGCAGAGTCCGAAGTTTCCTGCGAGCACGATGAAGTCGTTGAGGTCCGTCAGACCGTCGCGGTTGACATCGCCGGGGCAGTAGTCGGAGCAGTTGGTCGCGGCACACGGTTGGCCGATGGCGGTGAAGACTCCGTCCAGGCCATCGCAGTCGGCGGGGGCGAGTTCGACGCAGGGCTGCTGGGTGCCGCCGAGGCATGAGAAGCAGCATGCGCCGGTGGATGGGCAGGGATGCGTCGCGCAGGTGGTGCCGTCGCCCTGGTAGACACCGGCGAAGGTTGCGGGGTCGGTGCAGTCGGCCTGTGTGATGCCGTCGATGCAGCCGCCCGCGGCGAGCGAGCAGCACGCCCCGGTCGCCGGGCATGGGTGTGTGGCGCAGGTGGTGCCGTTGCCCTGAAAAACACCGGCGTAGATTGCGGGATCGATGCAGTCGGCCTGCGAGACGCCGTCGATGCAGCCGCCGGCGACGAGCGGAGTGCAGCACGCACCGAAGGGTGTGCAGGTCGGGAATGAGCAACTCGAAGTCGAGGAGTTGAGCGTGAACATGATGATCGGATAGGGGACTTCGGGATCAACCTGCACAAAGGAAAGAGACAAGGGATGCTCCTGCGCCGGGATATCTATATCCACGAACCAGAGCGGTACCTGAGTGCAGAAGTTCCGTGCGAGATCATCCGTCTTCACGAGGTGAATTGCATCGGACGCGAAGGGGGGAAAAGGCGTAGATGCCACGAAGGCACCGCCGGCGAGCGCGTAGCCGCAGGTGGAGAGGTGGCGAATCGCGGATTGATTTTCGGTGTTCTCGAGATAGTGGAAAGCACCCAATGAATTGAGCAAGGGATCGGCGATGAGCAATCCGGATGCGGACGAGAACGGCGGAGGCAGCATGGTATCGGAGAGCAGAGTCACGCCGATGATGGCGTTGTCGTTGAGCGGATCGGTGCGGAGGGTGGCGTAGGCGGGGGTGAGAGATTCGGTGTCGGGGAAGCAACCGTTGGCGTTCGGGTCGTAGATCCTCGCACTGAAGGTCGGCGGCACCGCCTGGAAGGGGTCGATCAGCAGCAGGTGCGTGGCATTGGGGATGGGGTCGCCGGTGTTGGGGTCGATGCCCTCGCCGCCGATGTCGGTCTTCCCGGTGAGATAGACGAGGTTGTCGGATCGGACATCGAGCGCGCGGCCGTCGTCGTAAGTCGGTGCGCCCGGAGCACAGATCGGTCCGGTGAGTTCATAGACGGCCGCACCGAGCACCGTGGTCGCGAGCGGATCGACGCGGATGAAGATCGGGCGCGTGGAGGGGGTGGCGAGCGGAGGAATGGTGTTGACCGAGCCGGAGATGATGATCGAGGAGTCGGGGAGCTCCTTGAGATCAGTGAATGCTGCGGCAGTGACATCGAAGAGATCGGGCACTCCGGAAGCAATGTTGTACGCAGCGCCGGCGATGACAACACCGTTGGGCGCGAGTCGTGTGTAGATCGGGAGTCCGTTGTGATTCGCGACGAAGGCGAGCTCGCCCGAGAGTGTTTCGATGATGGACGGGCCGGGATCGGGGGAGTGGACGAGATCGGTCATCATGGTGCCGTCGTAGAGATTGAACCAGAGAAGACCTCCGGCCGGATTGAGGCGCATGACGAATGTCTGCTTGTCGGGGAAGCCGATGGGCGCCCCGGCATCGGTGTATCCGGCGATGATGAAGTCGCCGGTGGATGGCGACTCGATCACCGAGTAGGCCACATCGTTGGATCCTGAACCATCGAAGATGAATTCCCAGAGAATCGCGCCATTGGGATCGTAATTCACGACATGGATGTCGGATCCGCCCACGGGGCCGAAGCGGCCCGCGGTGATGTAGCCGCCGGTGCTCGTTTCCACGATGGAGTACGCGATCATTTCGGCACCGGGGATATCGACGATTTGGTCGAAGAGCTGCGCGCCGGCAGGGGCCGCTGCGAGTGCGACCGTTGAGATGAGCGCCATGATCCGCTTCATGATGTGCCCCTTCGAGTGTTGACGGCGGGCACGCATGCGCTCCGCCGAGGATGGGAGCGGGTCTCGCGCGGTCCACAGGGACGCGAGACGACGGCGGCGGGATGTGGGGAATACCCGAACCCGACCAATCTCGAAGGTATTGCCCACACGAGCCGGGTCAAATCG
>REDD01000284.1 GCA_007693725.1 Phycisphaeraceae bacterium | reverse complement strand
ATCCTGACGCACCCCCCAGCGTCCGGAAACAACTCGAACCCGCACCATCGGCACATTTCCCGCGATCCGCACACCGCCCGCCGGGCCCATCCGAAATCCACCCCAACGCTCCCGCCGATATTCCCAACCAGGGAGTGTCGCGCCATGCCCAACGAGAAAATCGTTGATCTCATCCGTCTGTCGGACCGCGAGCTGACGCAACTGCTCGAGCGTCTCGACAACTCGCAGCACTCCGGCGGAGCCGGCGGCAAGTTTGTCCGCAAGGGCATCCGCTGGAGTCTCCGCCAGCAACGCGCCGTCGTCACGGTCATCGATGAAGCCACCGGCAAGAGCAGCGCGGTCGTCATACCACGCAATCTCTCCACCCAGGGCATCGGCTTTCTCTACGGCGGATACCTCTACAAAGATCAACGCTGCGTCACCACGCTCCGCTCACGCAAAGGCGAGCCGCGTTGCATCCCCGGTATTGTCCTCCGATGCTCGCACATCAAGGGACGCATCCACGAGGTCGGCGTCCGCTTCGATCACCCCATCGCCCCCTCCGACTTCCTCCTCCAGGATCCCACGCAACAGGAGGAGTACCTCGACTCCGTCGATCCATCGCGACTCAACGGCACCGCGGTCATCGTCTCTCAGGACAAGGAACTCACCACCGCACTCCTGACGATTCTTCAGGAAACCCGCGTCCGCGCAACCACGACGCGAGACCTCTCACGACTCCGCAGATCGCTCCACCACAAGCCCGATGTCATCTTCCTCGACGCATCCGCAGTCAAGCAGGAGTGGGAACAGGCGATGCGCTCCATTCGCTCCGAAGGGTACGACGGCGCGATCCTCCACCTCGTACCGAAGGATGGCAAGCTCCCCGAGACACGCATCATCCTCGCGGGCGGCAGCGAGGTCATCAATTCCCCACCGGAGAAGCGCGATGTTCTTCGCAGTCTCGCTCAGCACATCCTCCCCGACGGTTCCTTCAGCCCTCTCGCGGACAACACCACCGCCGCTCCATGCGATGAAGCCGAGGCCGCCGAAGCCATCAAGCGACTCTCGGAGTCCGTCCAGGAACTCCGCAAGTCCATCACCGAGAACGACATCATCTCCGTCATACAGACCGTGGAGGACATCGCCGCGCAGGCGGAACAGCTCGGCATCGAGATCATCGAAACACTGACAGACGAGTGCATCGAGCAGCTCCGCATCAACGGCATCTCGGGCGCCAAGCAATCGCTCAACCAGCTCGCGACCAAGTGCGGTGAAGCGGGCAACGATCCCGCGGATCCCGTCGACGAAACTACCCCGCAGCCCCCGAACGCTGCATCGCAACCAGCAGCACAGTGATGTCCGTCGGGTTCACCCCCTCCAGACGGCTCGCCTGACCGATCGTCGCCGGGCGAAACCGCGAGAGATTCCGCTTCGTCTCGCTCCGCAACCCCTCGATCCGCGCGAAATCGAAGCCGTCCGGGATCGCACGCCGCTCCATCGAGCTGTGCCGACGAATCTCCGCATGCTGCCGACGGATGTACCCCTCGTACGCCCGCTCCGCGTGGACCGTCTCCAGCACACCCCACATCACATCCACGCCCGGCCTCAACGCTAGATCCCGCGCCAGATCCGCCGCCTCGTACCCCGGACGACGCACCGCATCACGCAGCCACGCGCCATCCGCGCACCGCGCCGACTCCACCAGCACATCCACCCGCTCAAGCTCCGCCCGCCGCCGCTCCAGCAACGCCCACCGCGCATCACTCACCAACCCCCACGCGCGTCCCAGCTCCGTCAGCCGATCCGCCGCGTTGTCCGCCCGCAGGATCAGCCGGTGCTCCGCCCGACTCGTGAACATCCGGTACGGCTCCACCGGCGTCTTCGTCACCAAGTCATCCATCATCACACCGATGTACGCCTGCTCCCGCCCCAGCGTCACCAACGCCTCCCCCATCGCCCACCGCGCCGCATTCACACCCGCGACCACACCCTGCCCCGCCGCCTCCTCGTACCCGCTCGTCCCGTTGATCTGCCCCGCGAGAAACAAACCGTCCACCAGCTTCGTCATCCCCGTCGCATCAATCTGGTGCGGGCGCACCATGTCGTACTCGACCGCATACCCCCACTGCACCACCTCCGCACGCTCACACCCCGGCATCGAATGCACCAACCGCTCCTGCACATCCACAGGCAGCGAAGTCGCGATCCCGTTGCAGTACACCCAGTCCGATTCGTGCGACTCCGGCTCCAAAAACACATGATGGCTCGACCGATCCGCGAACCGAACCACCTTGTCCTCGATCGACGGGCAATACCGCGGCCCCACCGACTCGATCTGCCCCGTGTACATCGGCGCACGATGCAGGTTCTCCCGGATCAGCGCATGCCCCGCCTCCGTCGTCCGCGTCACGCGGCACGACACCTGCTCCAGCACCGGAAACGCACCCCGCTCCGTCATCTCGCTGAACGGCGTCGGCGCAACCTCACCGCCATCCTCGTCGAGCCCGTCCCAATCAAGACTGCCGCGCCTCAGCCGCGGCGGCGTCCCCGTCTTGAGCCGACCCAGCTCGAACCCCATCTCGCGCAGCGCTCCCGAGATCCCCCGCGCCGGACCCTCTCCCTCGCGCCCGCCCTCCGTCTGCGCATCGCCGCGGTGCATCAGCCCCCGCATGAATGTCCCAGTCGTCAGCACCACCGCCCGCGCCCGCACCTCCACACCATCCCACGCCGCATCCACCGACTTCAGCACCACACCACGCACCACCCGCCGCCCACCCCGCGCCTCCGTGCAGATCCGCTCCACCGATGCCCCGATGATCGTGATCGCCTCGCGCGACCGCAGCAGCCGCTGCACCTCCCGCGCATATGCATGACGATCGCACTGCGCCCGCGGACTCCGCACCGCCGGGCCGCGCGTCGCGTTCAGCGTCTTGAACATGATCCCCGTCGCGTCCGTCGCCAGCCCCATCAGCCCGCCCAGCGCATCCACCTC
The DNA here is from genome assembly GCA_007693725.1 of Phycisphaeraceae bacterium. Taxonomy (GTDB): domain Bacteria; phylum Planctomycetota; class Phycisphaerae; order Phycisphaerales; family UBA1924; genus REDD01. The sequence continues at coordinate 2,311 of REDD01000284.1, read as the reverse complement.
CCGCACCATCTGCCCCTTCGCCAGCCCCCCCACCGCCGGATTGCAGGACATCGCCCCGATCTTCTCCGGATCCAGCGTCACCAACCCGACCCGCAGCCCCGCTCCCGCATCCGCGATGTTCGCGCACGCCCACGCCGCCTCCGCACCGGCATGACCGCCGCCCACCACCACCACATCGAACTCGCGCACTACGCCGCTCATCGCACTCCAGAATAGGACCGCCCGCGCCCCACCGTCCCCCCCGGCCAACACTCATTATTCCTTGCTTCGGCCCCTCGAATCACCGCCTCACCTTGACAACCGCTGGACCGATGGGCATGATCCCCCCAAATCGGCACGCCCAAACCCCCGTTTCCGCGTGCTTCGGAGCATCGAGTCGAAATGGAACCCCCAAGTAGCAGCCAACAAACCCACACGATCGGTGACCCCGAGTCACCGGTGCGACCTACCAGGTCGTTGATGCGCCGCATGGCCGATGACCGCCATCGGATCGTCCGAACCCACGCGAGCAGGGTCGGATAATCCCACGGCTGTCTCACCTCGCGGCGAACGACCCGATGCGTCGCCGAGAGGAAAGGAAGACGGCCCGTGAGCAACCTCCCGAACCAAGAGGAAATCACCCGGATCCTCCAGGAGGGCGATCCCGCCGCGCTCCGCGAGGTCGTCACGGCGTCGCACCCCGCCGATGTCGCCGATGCGATCGAAGAACTCGACATCGAGGCCATCTGGAACGCACTCCAGACCGTCCCCATCAAAGACGCCGCCGAGATCCTCAGCCACCTGCCCATCGAGGTCCAGGAACGCATCGCCGAAGACCACGATCCCGAGCAGGTCGCACGCATCGTCGAAAAACTCTCCGCCGACGATCGCGTCGACCTCATCAAGCAACTCGAACCCGAACTCCAACAAAAACTCCTCGCCGGATTCGGCGCACAGCAGCGCCGAGTCACCGAACGACTCTTTCAGTACGACGAAGCCACCGTCGGCGCTGTCATGAGCCCCGACTTCGCCGCCGTCCCCGCCGAGATGCGCGTCTCCGAAGCGATGGACCTCATCCGCCTCGAAGCCCCACGCAAAGAGACCGTCTACTACATCTTCGTCATGGACAACGAATCCCGACTCATCGGGACCATCTCCCTCCGCGACCTCATCCTCGCGAATCCCAATGAAATCGTCGGCGACATCATGCAGCGCGATGTCATCCAGGTCCGGGCCGATGAACCACGCACCGTCGCCGCAGACAAGATCAAGGACTACGACCTCATCGCCCTCCCCGTCGTCAACGGCGGCGGAAAACTCGTCGGCATCGTCACCGTCGACGACATCCTCGACCTCGAAGAAGAAGAAGCCACCGAAGACTTCCACCGGATGGGCACCGTCGGCTCCGTCAAAACCAGTCTCCGTGAAGCGAGCATCGCCCTCCTCTTCCGCGCACGCATCGGATGGCTCACCGCGCTCGTCTTCGTCAACATCCTCTCCGGCGCAGGCATCGCACACTTCGAAGCAACCATCGACGCCGTCGTCGCGCTCGTCTTCTTCCTGCCCCTCCTCATCGCCTCCGGCGGCAACGCCGGTTCCCAGGCAGCCATGCTCATGGTCCGTGCGCTCGCCACAGGCGATGTCCGCACACGCGACTGGCTCCACATGTTCGGAAAAGAAATCCTCGTCGCAACACTCCTCGGCGGCGCCATGGCCGGCGCAGTCATGCTCATCGCCGGCTTCCGCGCACCCGATGTCCTCGTCCCCGTCGGACTCACCATGGTCTGCGTCGTCATCTTCGGCAGCGTCCTCGGCATGTCGCTCCCCTTCGTGCTCACACGCTTCAAACTCGACCCCGCCACCGCCAGCGCCCCGCTCATCACCTCCATCGCAGACATCGTCGGCGTCCTCATCTACTTCACCATCGCAAGCTGGTGGCTCGGCGACACCATCGCCGCCGCCGCCGAAGCAGCCGAAGCCATCCCACTCTGACGACGACGGGTGCCACGGTTTGTCAGCGCTTCGCTGCAAACCGTGCTTCCCATGTCAGCCCCGCACCCTCCACACCCTTGCAATCCACTGTTCACACCCGACTGTGTGGCACGGGTTCCGGGGGTTGCTTGCAAGCCGTGTGTCTTTCCTGCCTTTCCCCAGTGCCTAGTGCCAAGTGCCTCGTGCCTCGTGCCTCGTGCCTTCCGCAACGAGCGTGGAGCGCTTCCGGGGTTCCGGGGTTCCGGGGTTCCGGGGTTCCGGGGTTCCGGGGTTCCGGGGGCGAATCGCTGCAAACCGTGTTGTCACTGCTGCAAGCCACACGACCCCGCCGAAAACACCC
>REDD01000093.1 GCA_007693725.1 Phycisphaeraceae bacterium | reverse complement strand
CTGCGGTCGTTCCGGGTGGAGGCGGGCGGACACTCGCCGCGCCACGCCCACGACTACGAGCACGAGGTGTTCATCGTGGACGGCTCGGGCGAGGTGCTCCTCGACGGGGAGTACCGGTCGATCCGTGCCGGCGATGTCGTGTATGTGCCGGCGGATGAGGAGCATCAGTTCCGTGCCGGTGCATCGGGATTGCGGTTTTTGTGTCTCGTTCCGGTGACTCGGAACTGCGGCGACGCGACGCCTGGATCTTGAGGATCCTCGCTCCGGAGCGGCAGCGCCAAGGAGGTGTGCGATGGCCAGCAAGAGTCAATCCGTGCCGGTGTGGATCATCGTCACCTATGCGGTTGTGTTCATTCTGTCGCTCACGGGCATCGCGCTCGGGATTGCGTGGGGTGATGATGTCGCCGCGAGCGTCGGCGCGTTGGGATTGCTCATGGGGCTTGCGACAGCGCCGATCGCGGTGCTGCTGGCCACTCGGGGCGGGAACGGCGGCGATGCCGATCTGCGGGGATTGCAGGATGCGATCCAGTCGCTTTCGGAGCAGCAGGCGCTCTCGGAGGATGCGCGTCGGGTGCTGAATCGTCGCGAGGAGCGCGAGTTGCTTCGTCGGGCGATCGAGCAGGACATCCAGGCGCACGACTACGACGCCGCGATGGTTTTGGTGAAGGAGTTGGCGGAGCGCTTCGGGTATCGGGCGGATGCGGAGGAGTTCCGCGAGCGGATCGAGCAGACGCGTGCGCAGACGCTGGACCTCAAGGTTGTGGACGCGATGGCGAAGCTGGATGAGTTGATCCGCGGTGCGCGTTGGGCGGAGGCGTTCGCGGAGGCGGCGCGGATCCAGCGGCTCTACCCGGAATCGCACCGCGTCGAAGGATTGCGCGAGCGCGTGGATGAATCGCGTCAGCGTTACCGCAAGCATCTGGAGCGGAGCTTCCTCGTCTCAGCGCAGCGCGAGAAGATCGACGAGGCGATGGCGATCCTCAAGGAACTCGACCAGTACCTGACGCCCTCGGAGGCCGAGCCGTTCCAGGAGGTGGCACGCGGCGTGATCGGCAAGTCCCGCGAGAATCTCGGTGTGCGATTCAAGCTGATGGTGCAGGATCACCAGTGGGGCGATGCGGTTGAGGTGGGCGAGCGGATCATCGGCGAGTTTCCGAACACGCGGATGGCGCAGGAGGTTCGCGAGTTGCTCCCGATGCTGCGCGAGAAGGCGGCGGCCTCCGCGGCGGGCGTGCGGTAGCCGATTCGATCGGACGCGGCACACCCGTCAGTTGCAGTCGTTGCCGAAGTTGCCCGCGAGGATGATGAAGTCGTCGAGGTTGACGAAGCCGTCGCCGTTGAGATCGCCCTGCTGGGGCGTCGCGCCCGGGCCGGATCCGAAGTTGCCGGCGAGGATGATGAAATCGTCGAGGTCGACAATGCCGTCGCCGTTGATGTCACCGGGGCAATTCACGAAGAGGGCGGTGAGGGTGATGTCGGTGTCCGGGGTCCACCAGACAATGCCGTTCTCGTCGGGGATTTGTGCGAGTTCGCTGAAGCCGATGAACTCGTAGCCGTCGGCGGGTACGCCGCGGAGCGGAACGGGCACGCTCTGGAAGTAGATGCCCGTCCAGGGGGACTGCTCGGCGGTGAGATCGATCGTGCTCACCGAAACGGCGCCGGCGTCGGGGTTGGGCTGGATGATCGTGAGTTCCGCGGTGCCGGGGAGATCGAAAGAGTCGGCGATGTGCTGGCGGTGGGAGGCGGGGCGGTTGGTGGCGAAGGTCTGAAGCACATGTCCCGCGTGCGTATTCTGCCAGCTCTGATAGGTCGCTGGTGCCTGCCAGCGGAAGATGTGCTCATGCACTTCCGGTGCGAAGAGATCGCGGAAGTCGTCGAGGATTGAGACCATTCTTTCGACGCGGAAGACGGTGTTCATGAGGTCGGCGGAGCGATTGATGAAATCATCTCGGAAACCGTCGTTGGTGACGAATCGCTGGAAGATCCTGGCGTTTCGGTGCGTCAGGCCGAAGATGCGATCGATGGAATTGACGGTGTGGACGCTCGCCGAGTTGAAGGCGAAGGAGCGATCGAGATCGAAGAAGAGCCATCTCCAGCGGCCCTCGGGTGTGCGGGGGCGCCAGAAGTCGATATTGTTTCCGGGCCAGTCGGTGTTGCAGTAGAACAACTGAATGGCGTAGTAGTTGATGAAGTTCTCGATGTCGATGCGTCCCTCCACCCATTCGTAGTTTTCGGGATCGTTCATGTCGTTGCCGAGCATGAAGTTGTATGTTTCGTTGAAATGAGTCGCATCGCCCTCGACAACCTGTGCACCTCGCGTGAGGATGTCGACATTGTCGGGGTCCGCGCCCTTTCTGGTCGCGAGATAGTGCTTGTCGAGTCGCTCTCGGATGTTGTGGATGCCCCAGTATTCGCCGTTGAGGAAGACGATCGACGGTCGGAATGCCTGTCCGCCGACATCGATGTCCTGAACAAGCGTATGCAGATACGCGTCACGGAAGAGTGAGCGGTGATAATCATTCCCTGAGTTTCGGAGGATAAGTCGCTTGAACTCGATCAGGTCATCGCCGGGGAAGAGAGGGTAGTTGATCCAGGACTGGCCGTAGTCTCCGCGTGCATAGACGCGCAGAGACTTTCTGCGGTAGACGCGAGAACAGCCGCCGTGGATACGCAGCCCGACATCGAGCGCGAATCCCCCGGAGCCGTCCTCCTCGAAGAATTCGAGATGCGCGGGTCGCTCCCACTCAATACCGCGTTCATGATAGTTGGCTGGCGCATTACAAAGTTGATCATTGGGATTGTAGTTCTCGTCGTAGATAAGTCCGGGGACATAGATACCCTGCTCGTATCCGAAGAGCTCGTCTTCGTCGAATGTGATGGCGATGACGGGCATCGTGAAGCGGTCGATGCCGTCGGGATGCACGATGAATGTGCGTGTCTCGACGGGGCCCGCCTGGCCGTCGGGGCGGAAGGCCCGGGTCCGCAGCGCGGTGACCTTGAAGATTTCACCTTCCGGCAGCGCCCATAGAATCCCTCCATCGCGAGAACCTGAAATTGCCGTAGGTATGTGCGAGAAATAGTTCGGATCGCCGTCGCGGTCGGCGATGAGGAGCGGCCCGGTGTACTCGGGAGAGGATTCAGTTGGAGTGGAACCGTCGAGTGTGTAGCGGATGATGTCGCCGTCGTTGGCGGTCATCGTCAACTCGAATTCTTCCGTGAAGTAACCGCTTGCGTGCGAGAGGGTGACGGGACCGGGTGCGGGCTCGGTGCCGCTTGGCGGGATGAAGATGCCGGGGTTGCCGACATCGCCCGCCGCGCTCTCCCAAGAGCCAAAGTCATCGCCGACCTCGGAGAGCGTCCATTGGTAGGCATCGTTGGCGAAAAGGGCATCGGTGGTGATGGGATTGCCGCTGAACCAGCGTGTGCGGATAGAACCGGGGAAGTCCTGGTCGCCGTAGGTGAGGCGGTCAACGAGTTCGTCCTGCGCGTTGTACAGATTGATCTCGTCGTTGCGTCCGAGACTGTTTCCGATGGGGTTTCCGAGATCTCCGAGGATCTTGACCTCGGGGCCGAGCCCCCAGTCCGCTCGGAATTGCTCGGCGGGGTCTTCGGTGAGGATGACCGACTCGCCGGGCTGGACGATTCCGAAACCGCTGAGGTCGTAGGTGCCGGGGACCCGGGCATCGTCGTCGAAGCTCCATCCGGTCATGTTGACGGGTGTGTCGCCGACATTGGTGAATTCGACGAACTCGCCGCCGATGGCGGTGCTGCCCGCGTACATCCACTCCGTGATGGCCATCTGCTCACTCTGCGGCGGCACGAGTGTAAAGACACCGGGGTTTCCGACATCACCGGCCGCGCTTTCCCACGAGCCGTACGCATCTCCGACCGCCGAGAGCACCCATTGATTGGGATCGTTTGCGCCGAGCGCATCGAGCGTGATGGGATTGCCGCTGAACCAGCGCGTGCGGATCGAGCCGGGGAAGTCTTGGTCGCCGTAGGTCAGTCGATCGACGAGATCATCGTTCTCATCGTAGAGATTGATCTCGTCGTTGCGTCCGAGATTGTTGCCGATCGGGTTTCCGAGATCTCCGAGGATCTTGATCTCGGGGCCGAGTCCCCAGTCTGCTCGGAACTGCTCGGCGGGGTCTTCGGTGAGGATGACGGACTCGCCGGGCTGGACGATGCCGAATCCGCTGAGGTCGTAGGTGCCGGGGACACGGGCATCGTCGTCGAAGCTCCAGCCGGTCATGTCGATGGGCTCATCGGACATGTTGGTGAACTCGACGAACTCGCCGCCGATGGCGGTGCTGCCGGCGTACATCCACTCGGTGATGGCGATGCGGGGGGTATCGGCGGCCGCAGAGCAGATCGCCCCCAAGAGACAGCACACCCCGAACACCAATCTTCGCATATTCATTAAAAATCCTTGCCCTTGGGAACGATCGAAATCTTGAATTGCCTGTATCGGCACCCTGATGGATGCAGAATACGCGATGTTTGCGAGTACCGGAACTCGCAGCGGCGAAATTCATTGCGGATTCTTCGGATATCGGGCCACGGATGACTGGTGTCATCGTTTCTGATGTCTTGGTCGGTGCCCCCGCCCATTCAGGGATCCCTAGAAGCGGTTTCAAAGGCTGTCTCGCGAGGATGATGAGGCAGGCGACATGCAGAAAAGCTTTGTAGACAGAGACTTTGCGCTCCCAACGGACGACCAGACGCCGGAAGTTCCCCAGCCACGCGCTCGTTCTCTCCATGATCCAGCGGTGCCTGCCCGACTTCACCATCCTGCTCCCGCGCACAGCCGGACAACCCCGCACCCACCCCACCCACCCCACCCACCCCACCTGCACCACCGCCCAATACGAGCATGGAGCGTTTCCGGGGTCCGGAGGGGGGCGGGTGCGGTCGTGAAGTGGTGGAGCATCAGTCTTCCTCGCCCTTCGAGCTCGGAGGGACTGATGGCACAAAGCCACGGGAGATTTGGAGAGATGTGCCACCAGTTCGACCGTCTTCTGAGACGGGCGACTGGTGCGAGGGAGCCATGGTCCGTGCCCGATGGTGGTGGTACGGGGGAAGGTGGAGTGCCCGCCTTTGTGCGCACAATCGTGGTCACTACGCCCGGAATCGCGCCTTTTTCGACGGACTCCGAGTCAGTTCGCTTGCAGGCGGAAATCTGTACGGTATATTTACGGGTTGGGTTTGTGGGCACCGGGCTGTGGTGTGCGCCACATCCAGAGCATCAGGATCGCGATGCCGACGATGAGGTAGGCGTCGGCGACATTCGAGACCCAGGGCCAGAGTT
>REDD01000232.1 GCA_007693725.1 Phycisphaeraceae bacterium | reverse complement strand
GGCTTCGCCATCGCGGGCGTCGTCATCGGCGCGCTCGGATCCTGCGGCATCATCGTCGCCGTCATCTTCTTCCCGCTCGCGCTCATCGGTATGCTCGGTGCGCTGGGCGTCGGCGCCGGCCTCATGTCCATGCTCGGTCCGGATCTGGAGGTCCGCGTGGACACCCTCGCGCTCCAGACCGCCATCGCCGATGTCCAGAGCGACACCGGACGCATCCCCATCTCCGTCGACGAACTCACCAGGATCCCCGAGTTCCTCCGGCGCGACCCCTGGGACCGCCCGTACTCCATCTACCAGATCCCCACCAACGATTTCGTCATCGTCTCCTACGGCGAGGACGGACAGCCCGGCACCGATGACGACTGGTTCCTCCGCTCCACCTCCGACGATGTCGAACGCGGACCCGGCTGGCAAACCCTCGTCCTCCCCGCCCCCGCCCCCGGAATTGGAAGCCCCGCTCCCTGAGGCCAAGCCGCCGCCCCCGGAACCCCCGGAACCCCCGGAACCCCCGGAAGTGGAAGCACCAAAAAACCCCTGAGGGGCCCAGCCGCCGGAAGTCCCAGCCCGCCGCTTGCGCCCTGACCAGCCATCTCCGACCCTGCCACTTCGGCAGGTGTGCCGCCCCGATCCGCCGTCTGAGGCGTCCGTGGGCCGGTTTTCACGCCGCAGACACCTTCGCATCACAGTCATCACACCGCGTTGCTTGGCATCCCCCTTGCACCGGTTCTCCCGGTGCGCGTGCGAGTGCCGCGCCCGCAAAGTCAATGAAGAACCCTACGGGCGAAAGTCGCTCGCCCGATCAAGAATCAAGTCATCAGCAGTGGGGCCGGTCGGGGCCGGCTCCGGGAAGGCACAGAGCAATGTCAAAGATCATCGGCATCGACCTCGGGACCACCAACTCCGTCGTCGCCATCATGGAAGGCGGCCAGCCCAAGGTGCTCATCAACGCACAGGGCAACCGCACGACCCCGTCCGTCATCGGCTTCACCGAGAAGGGCGAGCGGCTCGTCGGCCAGCCCGCCAAGCACCAGCAGGTCACCAACCCGCAGCACACGATCTTCTCGATCAAACGCTTCATGGGGCGTCGGCACAACGAAGTCAAGGATGAAGAGAAGCGCGTGCCCTACGAGATCATCGGCGGCCCCGAGGAGCTCGTGAAGGTCAAGGTCCGCGGCAAGGAGTACACCCCGCCGCAGATCAGCGCCATGGTCCTTCAGGAACTCAAGAAGGTCGCCGAAGACTACCTGGGCGAAAAGGTGGACCGGGCGGTCATCACCGTCCCTGCGTACTTCAACGATGCGCAGCGTCAGGCCACCAAGGATGCCGGCGAGATCGCCGGGCTGAAGGTCGAGCGGATCATCAACGAGCCGACCGCCGCGGCGCTCGCCTACGGCCTCGAAAAGAAGAAGAACGAGAAGATCGCCGTCTTCGACTTCGGCGGAGGCACCTTCGACATCTCGATCCTCGATGTCGGTGACGGCGTCTTTGAAGTCCTCTCCACCAACGGCGATACGCACCTCGGCGGCGATGACATCGACCAGCTCCTCATCGACTACATCGGCGAGGAGTTCCGCAAGAAGGAAGGCATCGACATCCGCAAGGATCCGATGGCCCTCCAGCGCCTCAAGGAGGCCGCGGAAAAGGCCAAGGTCGAACTCTCCACCAGCCAGGAAGCAACCGTCAATCTCCCGTTCATCACCGCGGATTCCGGCGGTCCGAAGCACCTTCAGGAAACCATCACTCGCGCCAAGTTCGAGTCGCTCATCGAGGGTGTGCTCAAGCGTCTGCGCGAGCCGTGCGAGAAGGCGATCAAGGATGCCAAGCTCGATCCCAGCAAGATCGACGAGATCGTTCTTGTCGGCGGCTCCACGCGCATTCCCGCGGTCGGGCGTCTCTGCAAGGAGATCTTCGGGCGCGAGCCGAACCGCTCGATCAACCCCGATGAAGTCGTTGCGGTCGGCGCGGCGATCCAGGGCGGCGTCCTCCAGGGCGATGTCAAGGATGTGCTCCTGCTCGATGTCACGCCGCTTTCGCTGGGTGTCGAAACCCTCGGCGGGGTCATGACCGTGCTCATCCCGCGCAACACCACCATCCCGACGAGCAAGAAGGAAGTCTTCTCGACCGCCGCGGACAACCAGACCAGCGTCCAGATCAAGGCGCTGCAGGGTGAGCGCGAGTTCGCATCCGACAACCGGCTGCTCGGTCTCTTCGATCTGGCCGACATTCCCCCCGCGCCGCGCGGCATGCCGCAGATCGAGGTCGAGTTTGCGCTCGATGCCAACGGCATTCTGAATGTCACAGCGACCGAGAAGAAGACGGGCAAAACCCAGAAGATCGAGATCAAGGGTTCGAGCGGTCTCTCGCAGGATGAGATCGAGAAGATGAAGCACGAGGCCGAGGCGCACGCCGCCGAGGACAAGGAGCGTCGCGCTCTCGTCGAACTCAAGAACAAGGCCGAGCAGGTGGTCTTCCAGACGCGCAAGGCGCTCGAGGAGCACGGCGACAAGGTCGGTCCCGATGTCCGATCCAACATCGAGTCCGCGATATCGAGCGTCGAGGAGAAGGTCAAGGGCGACGATAAGAGCGCCCTCGAACGGGCACTCTCCGAACTGGAGAACGCCTCCATGACGCTCGGCAAGGTCATCTACGAAGCGCAAGCGGCCAACGCGCAGAGCGCCTCCGGAGCAGGCGGGGCAGATGATGCCGAGGGTTCCGGGGGTGGAACTTCCGGGGGTGGGGATGATGTGGTCGATGCCGAGTTCAAGGTGAAGGACGACTGATCCCCACGATTCCCACAACGAGCCACCACGATCATGCCCCGCTCCGGCGGGGCATTTTTTGCGCATTCATCCGTGTTTTCGATGCTGTTATGCGGGGATTTCCCTCAATCATGCATCTTTCGTTGAGATGGTGCAGCCGCCATCGTCTTCGTGCGAATAACTGATGAGACACAAAGGTTTATACTGCGAACACACTTTCTCTCCTCCACAAAGCCCGTGACCGCGGAGATGCGGTCCCGGGCTTTTCCTTTTTTGCACGCAACAGCGCGCTGCGCGCATCGATGCCGTGCGAGCATGGCCGCCTACAAGTTTGGTGTTGCAGCGCGATTCGGCGATCAGATGAGCCGTACGCTCGGCAGCGGCGCATCCTCGCTCACCAGTTGCGCCTGCATCAAGAGCCGCCACAGTTCCCACGCATCGTGCTTGTCGAACGCCTCGGTCTGGAACGAATCGACATCCAGCACACCCCAGGGCGCGCCGTCCGCGTTCAGCAGCGGCACGACCAACTCCGAACGATCGCGGGGATCGCACGCGATGTACTTCTCTCCGAGCCGCGACACATCGCCCACCACCAGCGCGGCCCGCTCTAGATAGGCGCGCCCGCAGGCGCCGTGCAGGCCGATGGGCGAGCAGGCCGGCTTGTTGAGCCGGTGCGCGAGGATCATCTCTTCCGCGCCGGCCGTGACGCCCTCGAACGATTCCCCCGGCCCGAGATAGAAGCCCACCCACGAGAACGGTGCGGGATAGCGCTTGGACGGCTCGTCGTCGCCGAACGCTTGCCACAGGGCATCGACGAAGCGACGCATCCGCTCATCGCGCGAGGAGTCCCCGGAGATGTTCAGGTGGATGTCGGCGTAGTGTCGGGCACCGTGGGCCATCGTTTCCGATGGTAGCAGTCTCCCGGAGCGCATGAAAAAAGCGGGCTTCGGACCCGCTCAATGTACTCAAATTCGCCCCAGGAAGCCCTCTTGGGGCGTATTCAGAGCGTCGCGGAGGTGTACGGCAGCAGGCCCATGTGGCGGGCACGCTTGATCGCCTGCGACAGCTTCCGCTGGTCGCTCGCGGACAGGCCCGCACGCTTGCGCCCGTAGATCTTGCCGTTCGGGCTCATCAGGCGACGGAGCTCGTCGACATTCTTGTAGTCGACATAGGTCACGCCCTTGGCGGTCTTCTTGGCGATTTTCCCTGCGGAAATCGGGGCATCACGGTCGTCGCGATCACGGTCGCGGTCTCGATCTCGGTCACGCCCACCACGGTCATAGCTCATCGGAAACATCTCCTCGTCTTGGACTTCGCGGCCCGGCATGACGGTCGCCGGGCGACGGGACTCCCCTGTTGGGGACGGAGACGATAGCCCCGAGCCCCGGTTCCGGCAACGCCCCGTGCGAATCAGGTCGGTTCGACCCCTCAGAACTGCCGGTCGATGACGCTCTCGGCCACCGCCGCCAGCCGCTCGCGTGCCGGGCTCTCGCCGAGGCGGCCCAGTTCGCCGAGGGCACGCTCGATGTGCTCGCGGGCGATCTTGCGGGCGTATTCGATCGATCCCGAGGCATCCAGCCGGGCGGCCAGCATGCTCCGCGAGCCGTTCAGAGGGGTGCTCGTGCGGATGCGTGCCTCGATGGCCTCCCGCTCCGCTGTGGCCAGTCGGCCCATGTGGTGCAGGACCGGCAGGGTGACCTTGCCCTTCTCGATGTCCTTCCCCAGCGGCTTGCCCACCACGGCCTCATCCCCGATCAGGTCCAGCAGGTCGTCCTGGATCTGGAACGCGATGCCCAGATGCATCCCGAAGCGGTACATGGCGGCGCAAGTGGCTTCGTCCGCTCCTGCGTGACGGGCACCGACCTCGCAAGCGAGGCCGATGAGCGCGGCGGTCTTCCGCTCGATGATGCGGAAGTAGGTCGGCTCATCGAGCGCGGCGTCGCCGCGCCGGGCGAGTTGGAGGAGTTCGCCCGCGCAGACCGCCGAGGTGATCTCACCGACGCGGAGGGCCGTTTTCTGGGTGTCCAGCGAGGAGCAGAGGTGGAACGACTGGGAAATCAGGAAATCGCCGAGAATCACCGCGATCTCGTTGCCCTCGATGCGGTTGATCGTCGCGTGGCCGCGGCGCGTCTCCGCCTCGTCGAGCACATCGTCGTGGACCAGCGTCGCCAAGTGGATCATCTCGACCACGCTCGCGACGGTCACGACATCGGGAACGATGAGGGCTTCATCCACAATTTCGAGGGAATCGAGTCGCACGGCGTGTGCGCAGAGCAGCGAGAGCGTCGGGCGGAGCATTTTGCCGCGGTATTTGTCCAGCGACCGGCACAGCGCATGCACCTCCGGGACATCGGAAGTGAGCTGTTGCGCAACGCGCGCGCCGACCCGCTCCAGCCCGAGGGCAATGAGCGGGGGCAGATCGAGCGATCTGGGTGGGGTGGGCGGTGTGGCGGTGCGGGGTGCCATGCTGAAACTATCGTAGATCAGGGTCGGGGGTGCTGCCAATACTTTCAGAAAAAATTGAAGACTGGGCGATTCGGGGGTGTTCCGGGGGGACTGTGGGTTCC